>CAJOMG010000024.1 GCA_905235595.1 uncultured Desulfovibrio sp.
ATGCCGGAGACATGGATTGCATCCGATTCGAAGCAAAAAAACCTTGACGCGGGGGCCGGTTCTAGACATGGAACCCATGTCCACTCTTTTGTCATCCCTTCAAGCACGCAAGATGCGGATGAACCGTAACATCATCACAACCTTGCAAAAACTCCTTTGTAGAGCTATGAATATTTAGTCATAATGTATCCATATATCGCCAACCAAGGAGTCTTCGCATATGTCCCGTATTACAAATTTGCGTGAAGAGGCTCTTGCCCTTCACAAGGACAACCAAGGTAAGGTGGAAGTACGCGTCAAGGTACCCGCCAGAGATGGTGATGATCTGACCTTGGCCTACTCGCCTGGTGTGGCTGAACCCTGCATGGAAATCCACAACAGTCCGGCCATGCTTGATGTGTACACCAATCACTCCAACTTCGTTGCTGTAGTATCTAACGGTACGGCTGTTTTGGGGCTGGGTGACATTGGAGCTGCAGCGGCCATGCCCGTGATGGAGGGCAAAGCCCTGCTGTTCAAAACTTTCGGCGATGTGGATGCCTTCCCCATCTGCGTGAACACCAAGGATACGCAACAGATCGTGGAACTCATCGAGCTGATGGCCCCCACCTTTGGCGGTGTGAACCTGGAAGACATTAAGGCGCCGGAGTGCTTCGTTATTGAGAATGCCCTTAAGGAGCGCGGCATTTTCAAGGGACCCATTTTCCATGATGACCAGCACGGCACGGCAGTGGTGACCATGGCCGGCCTGCTCAACGCCCTTAAGGTTGTGGGTAAGGATCTTTCCGACATCAAGGTGGTCACGAGCGGTGCCGGCGCAGCGGGTACGGCCATCATCAAGCTGCTCATGGCCGTTGGTCTCAAAAATGTTATCATGTGTGACTCACGCGGGCCAATTTTTGCAGGACGTCCCCAGGGCATGAATCCCTTCAAGGAAGATATCGCCAAAGCAACAAACCCGGACAAGATCAAGGGGACGCTGGCGGATGCCATCAAGGGGGCCGATGTCTTTATTGGTGTCTCCGTTCCCGATGCCCTCAATGAGGACATGATCCGCAGCATGGCCCAAAATCCCATTGTTTTTGCCCAAGCCAACCCAATTCCAGAAATCTGGCCTCTCGATCGCGCCCGTCATGCCGGCGCAGCCGTACTGGCCACAGGCCGCTCTGACTGCCCAAACCAGATCAATAATATTCTGGCCTTCCCCGGTATCTTCCGGGGTGCCATTGATGTTCGCGCTACAGATATCAACGACGCCATGAAAATTGCCGCTGCCCATGCCATTGCAGATATGGTGCAAGAAAGTGAATTGAGTGCACAAAAGATCATCCCATTCTCATTTGACAAAGAAGTGGCACCACGCGTAGCTGCAGCTACGGCTAAGGCAGCCATGGAAAGCGGTGTAGCCCGTGTGCAGATTGCACCGGAGACAATAGCGGATAATCTGCGTAAACGCCTGACACGCCAGGCTGTATAACGGCCCCCGCATGCCGTATTGACTCCACACAGACATGACATACAATACTGCAAATGTAACGCATACGCCCGTAAGGCGTACACACCCAACAGTCAGGAGGTTTCCATGTTGCGTATTTTTGCCTTGACGGCTTCGTTGCTGTTCAGCGCCTCTCTGGCGTTAGCCGCTCCCATCACTCTGAAACTTGGGCACATCGCTGAACCCGAGAATCCTTACGGCCAAGGTGCGGACCACTTCGCCAAACTGGTGAAAGAACGTTCCAACGGTGCAATTGTCATCCAGGTCTATCCCTCAAGTCAGCTGGGCAACCAGCGGGATCTTGTGGAAGGTTTGACCTTCGGCACGGTGGACATGACCCTCACAGGCACGGCTGTGTTGGGCAACTTTGTGCCTGAAGTATCCATCTTTGACCTGCCTTTCCTGTTCCGCGACGTGAAGCACGCCTACAAAGCTCTGGACACTGTGGGCATGGAGTTGTGTAAAAAGGGCGAAGGTCGTGGCATGATTACCTTGGCTATCTGGGAAAATGGTGTTCGCCACATGACCAACAACGTACGTCCTATTGTTAAGCCCGAAGATATGAAAGGACTCAAGTTTCGTGTCATGGAGCAGCCGGTCTACATAGAAATGATGAAGGCCCTCGGTGCCAGCCCCACGCCCATGGCAATGAGCGAACTCTACACTGCTTTGCAGAAAGGCGTCATTGACGGCCAGGAAAACCCCCTAGCCCACATTGCAACCAAACGCTTCTACGAAGTGCAGAAGTACATCTCACTCACCGGACACACCTATGCTCCTGAGCCGGTACTCATCAGCACCATCGCATGGAAGAAGTTGTCGCCTGAACAGCAAGCCATCCTGCGCAAGGCCGCTGAAGACACCCGCGATTGGCAACGTCAGCTCTGCCGCGACCTGGAAGGCAAATTCCTCAAAACCATTCTTGACAGCGGCAAGAGCCAAGTAAATGATAATGTTGACAAGGATGCCTTTGCCAAAGCAACACGTAGCGTGTGGGATATCTATACCAAGCGCTTTGGCGATACTAACCTCAAGGCTATTCTTGCCATACAGTAACCTTTTTGAAATGATGGCGGGGGTACTTTCTACTCCCGCCGTCGCTGCCCGGCCACTAGATACAACCCTTCCCCTGGAGTTTTTTTATGCCTGCTTTCACCGCATTGTTTGAAAAGCTGTTGAAAGCCCTGGTCATCATTGCCAATGGAGCTATGCTGCTGCTGGTCTTCGGGCAGGTCATTACCCGCTACTGCTTTGGCTGGACGCCCCATTTTGGCGAAGAATTGGCGCGCTACCTTTTTGTCTGGGTGGTATTCCTTTCCCTCCCGCTGGTAGCTAAATACGGCGGACATATGTGCATTGAAACCATCACCAGCCGCGTCAGGGGTAACACACTGAAGACTCTCAATATTCTAGCCGACATCTTTTCCATTTTTTTTCTCGCCATCATGGTTGTGAATGGCGTGCGCATGGTGGAACTAGCCAATTTCCAAACGTCCCCGGCCATGATGATACCCATGTCCTGGGTCTATGTGGTTATCCCCTTCGGCTGTGGCGTCATGCTGTGCTATGTGATCGCAAACTTGGTACGGGTGCTTAAAACCCCCGCTGCCGAATTGCACAAGTAAGGGGCCGTTATGACACTGTGGATCATTCTCACTTCCTTCATTGTCATTCTGGCCACCGGTGCCTCCATTGGCGTCGGGCTTGGGCTATCTTCGGCCATTGTACTCTATGCCGTCTTGGACATGCCCCTTATCGTTGTAGTGCAACGCATGTTCACCTCAGTGGATTCCTTTTCCTTCATGGCAGTCCCCTTCTTCATGCTTGCCGGCGCCTTCATGGCCGATGGCGGAGTGACGCGTCGCATTGTGGATTTTTCCATGGCTCTGGTAGGGGCTCTCGCCGGCGGTCTGGCCCTGGTTGTGGCTGTAGCGGGTATGTTCTTTGCCGCACTCTCCGGCTCTTCAGCAGCCACCACGGCGGCTATTGGTGCATCTATGATCGATGAGATGGAAAGACGCGGCTACCCACGCTCCTTTGCTGCAGCAGTGGTGGCAAGTGGCGGCACCGTGGGGATTGTCATTCCGCCTTCAATCACCATGGTTGTTTACGGTGCCATTGCAAATACATCCATTGCGGATCTGTTCATCGCCGGTTTTGCACCCGGCATCCTGATGGGCGTAACCATGTGCGTGGTGAGCTGGGTTATCTCCAAAAAAAACGGATACCGCGGGGAAGGGACTTTCTCCCTCAAACGTATTGCTAAATCATTTGTGGAATGCTTTTGGGCGCTGATGATTGGCGGCATCTATTCGGGCATGTTCACTCCCACAGAAGCCGCCGCCGTGGCCGCCGTATACGGTGCCTTTGTGGGCTTCTTCATCTACAAGGAACTTACCCCCGCGCATTTGCCCAAGACGTTGCTCAGTGCAGCCTATAACACCACCATGATCATGTTTGTAGTGGGAGCGGCTAACCTTTTCGGCTGGATATTGACCAACGCACAAGTGCCGCACATGCTGGCCCAGACCTTCGCAACCCTCACGGACAGTCCGCTCATCTTCCTCATGCTTGTCAACGTGCTGCTGCTCTTCATTGGCACCCTCATCAATGCCTCGGCAGCAGTAGTCATTCTCACTCCAATCCTACTGCCTGTGGCACTGGGACTTGGCATTGATCCCATGTTCTTCGGCGTACTTATGGTAGTCAACCTGGCCATCGGTTGCATCACACCGCCCGTGGGACTTGACCTTTTTGTGGTTTCCTCCATCACCGGCGTTTCCATTGACAAGGTGACTGCCAAGGTCATGCCCTATCTGCTCATGCTGCTCGTTGATCTCGTACTTCTAACCTACTTCCCGTCCATTATCACCTTCTTGCCGGGAATGCTCCGGTAAAGCACTTCCGAGCTTTGATCCACATACAGCACGGCCACCGTAACGGAGACCGTGCTGCTTTTTACCATTCTCACGCAAGTATCATAGCAGCTGGTACTCACCCCATGCCCTGTTGCATGGCAGCATATTTTTCTTCATACAAGTGCAGCAACTTTTTATCATTCCATTTCTGTACCTCACGCAGTTTTCTTTTTATATATATAGCATCAGCATAACATTGCAACTTATGTAATGACTTCTTTGCTTCATCAAACAGTGATTGCTCGACATTATCCACACGTCCCTCCAATGCCACAATCTTTGCATAATAGTGACTACTCTTTGTCCAAGAGGCTATCTCTGAATAAAGAAACAATGCCAGTCTCATATTCCCCTGTTGTTCCGCAAGTTCTGCAATATATTTTCTGCCGCCTATCCAAAGAGGATTGTTAACAATAAGATCATGCCAATACTCCATGGATTGCCCTTCTGCCTGAGCAAGAAGAGCATTCTCCTCTTCCCGAGTTATTTGTAATGAAATATCAAGATCTTCAGCGACAAAAGGTGTAAAACCATCCCGAATGCCATGTATATGTACATCAGGAAAAAACAATTTTCCACATCTGCGTTTTAAAATTATTCCATTATTCTCATCATTCTTATCTCTTCCTGGTGTCTGACTCTCAAGATGATATATGATAGATTTGGGAATACATCGTAACTTCATCCCCATATTATGCATATGAAGGCACAAATCAACATCTTCAAATCCATTACAGTAAGCTTCATAAAATCCCCCCATAGATAAAAAAAGTTTTCGCTGCACAAGTAATGCTGCACCTGTAAGGCTTTGTACATCTCTTTCCTTTAGCACAGCAGGATGGGTAGAAGGGAAATATCTGTATATGTGAAGAGGGCGTGTAACTCCAAAAACAACACCTACATGCTGAACTGTATTATTTTCATACAAAAGCAAAGGACCAACTGCCGCCAAGTCATGATTTTTGGCAAAAGATTCCACCAACGGTGGCGCCCAGTGGGGGGTCAGCACAGTGTCGTTATTCAAAAAAAAGAGAAATGGTGCCTGTGCCTTTTGCGCCCCCAAATTACAAGCAGGGCCAAAATTTCTGTTTTCAGGCAAATGAATGGCGTGAAATGCCGCCCCAAAAAGCTCCTGAAATGCCGCCCCAAAAAGCTCCCTGCCCAAAACTTCCAGGCACGTCTGTGTATCGTCTGAAGAGGCATTATCCACGACAATAACTTCATAGGCATATTCTTGTGTACACACCTTGAGACTGCGCAAACACTGCGCAGTAAGCTCCCATTTGTTGTATACCGGAATAATCACGGAAAATGAAAAAAATGACTCGCTCATAATCTCTGCCCCGGCATGCCCTTCTGCATCACAGCCATTTTCACAACTGTAAGCGATACTCTACCTTTCCTTTCTTGACAAGCAATGCGATGTCTCCCTGATGCCCCCCGCACGTCATCCTTGACGAGCTGGAAATGGCATTTTATTACATCAAACGGCGTCCACAAGCCTGTATACGACAGACGTATTACTTACAAACAAGGATCTAACTTTTCTGCAAGGAGAAGCAGATGCGCAATATGAACGATATTCTACGCCAGGCACAGATCATGCAGGGCAAGCTCGCCAAATTACAGCAGGAACTGGGCGAACGCACATATGAAGCCACAAGTGGCGGTGGCATGGTCAAGGCTGAAATGGCCGGCACCCAGGTGTTACGCAAACTGACCATCGACCCAAAAGCCTTGGAAGGAGGGGACGTGGAAATGCTGCAAGACCTCATCATGGCCGCCGTTAACGAAGCGCTACGCATTGCCAAGGAAACGGCCGAACGCGAGATGAACGCCCTTTCCGGCGGCATCAAGGTGCCAGGCCTCTTCTGATGCTGAAGCGCATTCCCGAACCGCTCAAAGCCTTGGTGGAACAACTGGCCCGACTTCCCGGCCTTGGTCCAAAGTCAGCCATGCGCGTAGCCATGTCCCTGCTCAAATGGCCGGAAGCCGAAACGCGAAGACTTGGTCGCGGCATCCACGATCTGCACGACAATCTGCACCTCTGCTCCCGCTGCGGTGGTCTTTCGGCAACCGACCCCTGCCCTCTTTGCACTGATACGCAACGCACGCGTGACACCATCTGCCTTGTGACAGAATGGGACAGCATGCTCGCCCTGGATGAAGGAGGTTTCTACCACGGACAATACATGATTCTTGGCGGTCTTTTGGCTCCACTGGAACACATAAATGCTGATTGCCTTGATATGGACCGCCTCATGCGGCGTCTGGCCGAAGGCGAAGTGCGTGAACTAATTCTGGCCCTTGGCGCAACCATTGAAGCTGAGAATACTGCCTCCTATGTTCGCCGGATGGTGCACGAGGCATTTCCCCATGTGCATATTTCCCGTCTGGCCCAAGGCATTCCACTTGGTGCAGAAGTCAAGTACATGGATAAGGAAACTCTGCGACAATCCCTGCAATATCGACAGACTCTGTAGACACATAGCGCGGCCCTTAGGCCGCGCTATGCCATGTCTTTCATTGAAACGCAATCATTTTGTGTTCACTCATTGAGGATGATTCTTGAACTTATCAGTGAGTGCCTGCCGTCCGTCATGGCATGGCGTACAATTGAGAATACCCTTACCCCAATTGGTTTCCTCACCCTTGGTTTGATGGCATTCGCCACATTGTTTCACAGATTCCTGTTTGGCAAACATAGGCTTATAGTCCTTACCCGCATCAATCTTCGCATTGAGAATCTCCACTGCCTTGCTGCATACATCAGCCGTAAGGCGACCACATCGTTCACTGCGCTTCTTGCTGGTAGCCTCTACCTTGTTGGCATAACACCACTTGGAAACCGATATATGACAGAGCACTGCCCCTGACACATTGCCGGGGATATCCCCCTTGACGCCTTGTGCCATATCACCAGGATTGTAGATGGGCAGCTTCGTCTGCTCGTACCAACGGAACAGATCGCTGACCATAGTGTTACGTTCTTTGCGTCCATAGAAGAGAGCAAAAGCCGCCGCCGCACCTCCAAGAGCACCACAGATTGTACCCCAGTCAGAGATGCCACCCTTGAGAAATTCAAACATGGTAAAAGGGAACTGATTATATGGCGTGCCGAACTTTTCACCCATCATACCCACAATACCGTAAAAAACGCCGTAGCCACAGGCATAGCCCTTGTACCAATATGCCTCATAGGCAACCTTGGCACATTCAGCAGGATCCAGCTTTTTCGGCTGCCAGCCAAAATCTCCGCCAACCTGCTCAAAGCGTTTGCCAGGAGCAGCCGCCTCAGCAGCAAGCCCTTCTCTGCCCGACAAGACAAAAAGTCCGCCTCCAACAGCAAGACCGCCAAGTCCACACAGCAGTGTTCTTCTGTCGAGTTCCATAATTTTTCTCCTGAATTCAATATGAACCCACTCATGTGCTTATTTTCTTGTATCCTGCATGTCATGTGAATACAAGAACTTCATGTTGATGAATTTTCATTTTTTTTCTTGTGAATACTGGACGAGCACTGAGAAAGACTTACTTATTATTCGCGAGCAAATAGCACGCCGATTTTAGCGCACTCACCGTTCTCTTCATGCTTCAAATGTCTGGCAGCGATGAATGCGCGATGCTGTGAAGATTCTCTGAGGAGGATGACATATGTCAAAAATCATCGGTATTGACCTGGGTACCACAAACTCCTGCGTATATGTGATGGAGGGTAAGGACCCCAAATGCATTACTAATCCTGAAGGCGGTCGCACCACTCCTTCCGTAGTTGCTTTTACAGATAAGGAACGCCTGGTGGGTGACATAGCTAAACGTCAGGCCGTCACTAACTCCAAACGTACCATTTTTGCAATCAAACGGCTCATGGGTCGCAAATATGCCGCGCCTGAAGTTGACCGCTGGAAAGAACACTCTCCTTATGCCATTGTCAAGGCTGCCAATGACGACTCTGGGGTGGAAGTAGACGGTCGTACCTACAGTGCGCCTGAAATTTCAGCCATGATTCTTGCCAAACTCAAAGCCGACGCCGAGACATATCTGGGTGAAACTGTTTCCGAAGCTGTCATCACTGTGCCCGCCTACTTCAACGATGCACAGCGTCAGGCTACCAAGGATGCAGGACGCATTGCCGGGCTGGATGTCAAGCGCATCATTAACGAACCGACTGCAGCCTCGCTGGCCTACGGAGCTGACAAAAAATCCAACGAAAAAATCGCAGTTTTCGACCTCGGTGGTGGTACCTTTGATATTTCCATTCTTGAAGTAGGTGATAATGTCGTTGAAGTACGCGCCACCAACGGTGACACTTTCCTCGGCGGTGAAGATTTCGACCAGCGTGTCATCAACTATCTGGTGGAAGAATTCAGGAAAGAGAATGGTATTGATCTTTCCAAAGACAGCATGGCGTTGCAACGTCTGAAAGAGGCCGCTGAAAAAGCCAAGAAAGACTTATCGACCTCCATGGAAGCAGAAGTCAATCTACCATTCATTACGGCCGACCAGAATGGCCCCAAACACATGCTCATTAAAATCGGTCGCGCCAAACTGGAATCTCTGGTGGACGACCTGGTGCAACGCACCATTGAACCCTGCAAGAAAGCGCTTGCCGACGCGGGCATGGAAGCCTCACAGATCGATGAGGTCATCCTTGTGGGCGGTATGACTCGTATGCCTTTGGTGCAGAAGGTCGTAGGCGAATTTTTTGGCAAAGACCCCAACCGTTCGGTAAACCCTGACGAAGTTGTGGCCATGGGTGCTGCCATCCAGGGCGGTATTCTTACTGGTGACGTCAAGGACGTACTGCTGCTCGATGTAACACCGCTTTCCCTGGGCATTGAAACCATGGGAGGGGTGTTCACACGGCTCATTGACCGCAACACCACAATACCAACACGCAAGAGTCAGGTATTTACCACGGCGGCGGACAACCAACCTTCAGTATCCATACATGTATTGCAGGGTGAACGTCCCATGGCAGCGGACAACATGACATTGGCTCGCTTCGACCTTGCAGGTATTCCACCGGCTCCGCGCGGAGTGCCGCAAATTGAAGTATCTTTTGATATAGATGCCAACGGCATCGTGAATGTCTCTGCTAAAGACATGGGCACCGGCAAAGAACAGTCCATAAAAATTACCGCCTCTTCCGGGCTGTCTGAGGAAGACATCCAGCGTCTGGTGCGGGAGGCCGAAGCTCACGCCAGCGACGACAAGAAAAAACAGGAAGTTATTGAAGCCCGTAACAAGGCCGACAGTCTGATCTATGGCACAGAAAAATCCCTAGCTGATCTTGGCGACAAGGTTGATGCCGCACTCAAAAGTGACATCGAAGCTAAAATAGCCGCGCTTCGTAAGCAACTGGAAAGCGATGACGCCGCTTCCATCAATGCCTCTGCTGACGAGTTGGCCAAGGCATCTCACAAGCTGGCGGAACAGCTCTATCAACAACAGACGCAGCAAACCGGTGCACAAACTGGTGCAAACGCTGCTGGTGGTCAACCCCAGGGCAGTAGTGGCAACGACGATGTTGTTGACGCGGATTATACGGAAGTGAAAAAATAACCGGCAATATCGTTTGCATGCGCTTGCAACCGTATGCTCCCTGTACTACAAAAGTCCGGTTCCTTGAACCGGACTTTTGTATATCCAAGCCCGTTGACCACAGGAAATTTCATGAACATATGTCGCTTTTTCGCCGCATCTTCGCGTATTCTTCTACTGGTAACACTCCTCGGTTGCCTTGCCGCATGCAAAATGCCCTTTGGCCTCGGCCAGCAAGTTACCCAAAAACCACAACAAAAACCTAGCACATCCGCCGGTCCCTGTGTTGTCCTTGCTCTGCCTTCTTCAGGTCACTATGCTGCCATTGCCGGCAAGATTGACAAGGGTGCCCGCATGGCTCAATCGGAAATGGCTCTCAACAAGGGTAAAATGCGTCTGGAAACCATCAACACCGACACACCTGACTGGTTGCAGAAGCTGGAATCCCTGCCTGAAGAATGTGTTGTCGTGGGTGGCCCACTTCAGGGGCGCACCTATGCGCAGGTACGCACCACGGGCAACCTGGATAAGAGGGCTTTCTTTGCCTTCGTTCCCTCGTTGGAACAAAATGATGAAGGCTCTCGCGCATGGCGTTTCTTCCCCAGCCCACAGGATCAGGTGGACGCCCTGATCAATTTTACCACTGACGGTTTGAATATTCGTTCTTATGGTGCCTTCTACCCCGCTGATGCCTATGGCATACGTATGGCGACGTTATTGGAAAATCGTCTCGCTGCTCGCAACATGGTCTTGCAAAAAGCTTCCTACAATCCAGGGGACAAGGCATCGTGGAATGCGGCTGTGGCTCCGTTGATCAACGCACAAACGCCTGAAGGCAGTAAAACTCCAGTGCCACAGACATCATTTGAAGCTCTTTTTCTGCCCGATTCGTGGAAAAACATGCAGATGCTGACGAATACTCTGCTGTACAACGGAGAAGACAGGCTCGTGCTTTTGGGCACAACTTTATGGGAACAAGGTCTCTCTGGAAAATCCATCGCAAATGCGGAAAAATATACTCTGGCCATCTTCCCCGGCGCATGGAGTCCGGCCCAGGCTCCCAATGCCCTGCGAGTGCCAGACACAGATTTCTGGACAGCACTTGGCTACGATTTCGCCCGTTTTGGCGCTGCCATGGCCCTATACGTGCGACCTGACAGCCAACAGATCACTACCGCGGCACAGCGTGCCTCACATATGGCCTGGGGTATGGCGCCCATCTCTTGGGACGCCTCTGGCATTGCACACCAAAAACTTTTCATATTCAAGGTAACGCCCTCGGGTATGACCCCAGCCAATACTGCCGACTTCCAGCAGTCACGCGAACGCGTCCTCCAACAGTCTGCTCTGCGGCTGCAAGGCCTGCCTCCCACGGACGCGACAGGTGAGGCACTTGCCCCCCCTGTGGAAGGTGCCGAAGCGGCTGTTCCACAGCAGCAACCCATATCTGTTCCGCCACAGCCGGCATCGGCTACACCTGTCATAGGCACTACCCCTAGGCCGTCATACAAGCTGAGCCTACCCACTACACGTTGACTCTTCTCAAGGCATATCCCAGACAAGGATTCTATCATGTCAGATAAAAAGGCCATCAGCAAAAAAGAAGTCGTCCATATGGCTACACTTTCCCGACTGAGCGTTACTGAAGACGAACAGGAACTCTTTGCCCGCCAGCTGGGTGACATCCTGGCCTACATGGATGTACTCTCCCGTGTGGATACAAGCCATGTGGAACCTCTTTACAGTCCAGCCCTGCACTCCGGCTGCCTACGTGAAGACGAAGGCGTATGTCACCGCAAAAGGGAAGATGTCCTCTTCAATGCGCCTGAAGCCGACGATTCCTATTTTATCGTTCCCCGTATTGTATAGAGCAAAACTATGAGCGACATCACTTCTCTTTCACTGACGCAAATAGCAGAAGCCCTGCAACGAAAGACATACAGCGCAGTAGAGGTTACAACATCATGCCTTGCGCGCATTGATGCCACAGAACCTAAGATTGCGGCCCTGCTTACCGTTGACAGGGAAGGGGCCTTGGCCACAGCACAGGCATTGGACGAACAGGGCCCTGACCCTGCCCGCCCTCTCTGGGGAGTGCCCGTTACCGTTAAAGACGCCCTCTCCACCAAAGGATTGCGCACCACCGCTGCCTCACACATTCTTGATAATTATATACCGTATTACGATGCTTTTGTCGTACAAAAACTGCGCGAAGCAGGGGCCATCATTCTGGGCAAGGCTAACATGGATGAATTTGCCATGGGCTCCACCACAGAGAACTCAGCGTACAAAACAACGCACAATCCCCGTGATACACGCAAGGCTCCCGGCGGATCCAGTGGCGGGTCGGCAGCCTCGGTCACAGCTGGCCAGTGTTTTGCCTCGTTGGGCACAGATACGGGCGGCTCCATACGACAGCCGGCCGCCCTGTGTGGCTGTGTAGGACTCAAGCCCACCTATGGCCGTGTTTCGCGCTACGGCGTCATTGCCTATGGCTCCTCCCTTGACCAGGTTGGCCCATTAACGCGTACTGTGAACGACTGCGCCCATATGCTTGCTGTAATCGCGGGACATGACAAACGCGACGCCACCAGTGACCCTCGACCTGTTCCTGACTATGCAGCGTCGCTGAATATCCGACCTCTCAAGGGGGCACGTTTAGGCATTCCTGCGGAATTTTTTGGCAACGGCCTTGCCCCTGAAGTACAGACGGCCTGTCATAAGGCCATGGATGCCGCAGCTACTCAAGGAGCAGAACTGGTGGATGTACATCTGCCACATACAGATGCGGCCATTGCAACCTACTACATTATAGCTATGGCCGAGGCCAGTTCCAATTTAGCCCGCTATGACGGCGTTCGCTATGGCCAACGTGCGGCGCACTGTACCAATCTTGAGGAGCTCTATGTTCGCTCTCGCTCCGAAGGCTTCGGGCAGGAAGTAAAGCGCCGCATTATGCTGGGGGCTTATGTACTTTCTTCCGGCTATTATGATGCCTACTATCGCAAGGCTGCACAAGTACGACGCCTTATCCGCGACGAGTATCTGGCGGCGCTGGATCACTGTGACGCCCTTTGGGCACCAGTGTCTCCAGTTACGGCTTGGGATCTGGGCAGCCATGCTGACGATCCATTACAAATGTACCTCATGGATGCCTATACCCTTTCGCTCAATCTAGCTGGACTACCGGGGCTCTCCATGCCCGTTGGCCTGGGACAAGAAAGCGGCCTGCCCGTTGGCATGCAGCTTATCGGCAAACCTTTTGCCGAAACAGAGCTGCTCTCTCTCGGGCATGATTTGGAATATATTTTTCCACCGCTGGCCGTACCCACCCTGTAGCACAGAGGCCATCTGACAGAATAATGGATGGAGCGCTAATCATGCTTTAACAAAAGCAGCCCTATTCAGTGGCTGTGCCTAATGCAAACAACGCCCCGTTGGGTGCCCCAAGAAATACCGTATCACCGTAGACCAACGCCTGGCGTTCCACCCTCATGGAAGGCCACGGGCCATATTCAGCGCCCAAGGCATGCAAGAGCGCCATGGCAGTAGGTGTGATAGTCTCCCCTTCTCCTGAAAAAGGACACACAGGAACTCCTTCAAGCAGTTCCAGAACCGCCGGCGCGGGCAGAGGAATACAACCGTGTGCGCAGGCAATGCTGCCATCGGCCAATGGTATGGGACTGACCACCAGCCGCAAAGGAGCGAGCCTGGCATAGAGTTCACATGTCAGGCAGGTATCCAAAATGCTGTCCAGTGCCCCTACCTCGTGAAAATGCACGTCCTGTGGTGCAAGCCCGTGTACCGCTCCCTCTGCCTGTGCCAGCAGGGCAAATGCTGTTAAAGACAATCGTTTACCCTCCACACTCAAGCCTCCACGCTGGATAAAATCAGTAATGTCACCCAGGCTACGGTGCTCGTGCTGCTGTGGTAAATGCACCTGCACATGCCATCCCCCCACATGCGCCACTTCCTTGCGCAGCAGCTGTACACTGCCTGCCAGCTCGGGCATGATGGCGGCCAAGCATTCGTTCAGCGCCTGATCCTCAAGACCCGTCAAACGCAAGAGGCCTGCAAGGAACATATCCCCAGAAAGGCCAGAATACATACGTATGGTCAGAATACGTTGTACAATGTCTGCATGTGTTGCCGAGTCAGGGGGCATGTTATGCCGCCCATCTCCATGCTCGTCATGTATATGTGTCATGGTGCCTCTCTATTAAGCTTACTCGTTTCGGTATTCATTGGAGGATATACCGCATGGGATCCACGGGCACGCCATTAAGGTGTACCTCGTAATGCAGATGCGGACCCGTTGTGCGCCCCGTTGTACCGATATAACCAATAACCTCACCGCGCTTTACCCATGTACCCACAGTTACGGCACAACGCTGCATGTGTCCGTACTTGGTGACGATGCCTGCGCCGTGATCAATTTCCACACTGTTACCATACGCGCCATCAGGACCGGCCATAGTCACCTTGCCTTGGGCCGGAGCCACGATGGTGGTGCCCACTTGGTTGCTGATATCCAAGCCTTTATGGAAATGCCCGCCCCCTCCACCAAAAAGAGCAGCGCGCCAGCCAAAGCCTGAAGACACAAAGCCTGTCACAGGCCATATACTAGGCGTTACAGAAAGAATCTCACGGTTTTCACGCAGAGCCAATAACAAATCCTGTTGTTTCACCTCTTCCAGCCTTGCAGCATGGGACAAACGATCCAAAAAGTCCCGCATTCTGCGAGCTGCCAACTCCTGCCTGTGCAAGGGCAAATAGACGTGTGAAAAATCTTCGCGTTCTTCTTCACCAACTTCCGCTGGATCACTCTCCATATGCATCATGATGCGCAGTTTGTCGTCGAAACGACGCACTCGCTCTAAATCGTCCCCTACTTCAGTAACGCGTTCGGTCAGCTGCATGAAGCGTTGTCGCTCATCCTCAAGTGAGCGTGAGACATCACTCAGGCTCTCTTCCAAATGGACTGATTCAAGAAAACGCTGCAACAGCCAAACATTGGCCACCACAAGCGCCAACACCAGCACACAGAAAAAGGGAGCCAGCCAGCCACGCACCCGGAGGCTACGGCTGCCGCTCTTGCCTTCTCTAAAGATGACAATATGATATTTGCCGAACAGCATCGAAGCACAGTTTACGGCTGTGCAGCATCCGCTGTCAACGCGTGTCCGGCACAACAGGCTGTGCAGAGGAATCGGCTTGTGTCATGTCCTTTTGCAACTGCCAGCGCGTCAACCCGTTTACAATACAACGCCGAGAATCCTTGGAAATACGGTACATATGTTCCAGCGTTGTACCCATGTCGCTGCGGGCCGTATTGCCCGCCGAAGGGCAGGCATTCACCCAGACAGGAAGACGCCACTGCCGTGCAGCCTTGACGATAACTTTCTTTTCCATCAGCAAAATGGGACGTATGAGCCGCAGGCCACCGTTGAAAAAAGACTCATTCATACACATGCCGGCCACCCGACCATTGCGACACAAATTCATAAAAAAAGTGTGCACAAGATCGTCCGCATTATGCCCAAGAGCCATATGGGTCAGCCGGTACTGGGCACAGAGCTCAAACAAGCGCTTGCGACGCAGCCATGCACAACGAAAACAGGCAGAACGCCGCAAATTCTTTGCAGAATGAGCCTCAAGTCCATAATCTGTCAGCTCCACATGGCCGGCAATACCGTGCGCTGCAAGCCATGGCACCAAGGCTTCGTGACTATTGGGGTTAAAGCCAGGATTGAGATGCAGAGCCATGAGTTCGAAATGAAAAGGCACAATGCGTTGGCGCAACCTAAGGCATTGAAGCAACACAAAACTGTCCACACCGCCCGATACAGCCACCCCCACGCGGCAGCCGGGCCACAGCATGCCCGCCTGTTGCATGGCCTTACCTACACCTCTGACACAGACCTCCTGTGCAAAGGAGAGTTTTTCCCTGCTCATGTCAGCACCTCATGATATTGCCCTGGAGAACAAAACACATTTCCCTACGATTTAGAACATTGCGGAAAACCTCCTCCCTGCGAGCGGCATAGAACACTAAATGCAGGCATAAAAGCCGTCGAACACAGCTGAAAATAGCTTAATCTTTAGGCAACACCATACAGCACAACTACCCGTCAGCATACATCTTATCTGGACAATAATATATTGCTCACTAGTACTGACTGCTTATCGGGAAACAGATGCCTCATGCACTGGGAAGGTAAAATAAGTATCAGGGTAAGGCTCGTCAGCCAGGGTGAAATGCCACCACTCTTCGGTCAGAGGACGGAAACCATGGGCGATCATGGCCTCACGAAGCAGCATACGATTTGCAAACTGTTCCTTAGTCACTCCTTTGAAGTCCGGATGACTGCGCTTGCCGAAGAAATCAAAGGTACCGCCCATGTCAACTTCCTTTTCAGTCTTCATATCAAACAACGTCAGATCCACGGTACTGCCCCGACTGTGGCCCGAATGCTCTGCAATATACCCCTGGGCAAACAAAACGGACTTATCCAAATCGGGATAAAAATAGGGTTTCATACGCGTATCGTTGACATCCTTGGCCCAGTTCATGAAATGAGTAACAGCTTTTTGCGGTCGATAGGCATCATAAATTTTCAAGCGATAGCCCTTGCATGCCAGATCATCGCTGACACGTCGCAAGGCCGTTGCAGCCTCTCTGGTTAGCAGTGCTGTCGGCTGTTCATAGCCGTCAATACGGTCACCAACAAAATTATACGTGGAATAATAGCGGATCTCCAAAATGGCATCGGGTACCGTCGAACTGAGCAATACAAAACCGGAAGCGTCTGCAGAAAGATTCACGTCCTGATTGGCTCGCCCGGCAGCATTTTTTCCACAACCGCCACAAAGAGCAAGACTAAGCACCAGGGCGGCAAGACACATGCGAACGAACAGATTCATACACATTTCTCCTTGTTTGGTTTTGGCATTAGCCTTATTCATAACTAACCTGATAGCATCACGTCCAGAAATATATTTTTATGGACATCCAGTATAATAACAAGTAATATTAAAATGTTATCAAGTTTTTATTCTAATGGGCATATACATACATCTTCTGTAGTCAAGGACAGCTGTGATTATAATGGAGTATGAAATCTTCTGCCCAATTTTTCCTAAAGTCCTCTTGGCGTCTACGAAAAAACAGCGTATATGTATACATTGGTGGGTTATATGAAGGAATACCGTGACCACTATTTTCTCAAGGCCAAACGAGAGAATTATCCTGCACGGTCGGTCTACAAGCTTAAAGAACTGGACGCCAAGTTTCACCTATTGCGTCCTGGGCAGCATGTACTAGATCTTGGTGCTGCTCCAGGCTCATGGTCACTGGGGGCAGCAGAAAGAGTAGGCAAGAAGGGACTGGTACTGGCATGTGATCTTCAAGGTACGGCAACAACTTTTCCTCCCCAGGTCATCTTCATGCAAGAGAATGTGTTCAATCGTTCCCCGGAATTTGAAAATATGCTGGCAAATTATGGCCCATTTGATCTTATCATCAGTGATATGGCCCCAAGTACAACAGGCACTAAATTTACAGATCAGGCTAGATCTCTTGAACTTGCGCTAGAAGCCTTGCACCTGTCAAACCTGCACCTCAAACAGGGCGGAGGCTTTGTGGTCAAGATATTCATGGGGCCTGACATTCAAGAATTGCTCACTCCCATGCACAAACTATTTGTTCAGGTACGTTCTTTAAAACCAAAAAGTTCACGGTCTGAAAGCAAAGAAACTTTTTTTGTGGGACTCGATTTTCGTGGTCGAATCGCCACTTCTATTGCAGTGGAAACGGATATGGCCGTCCCCCCCCCAATCAGCACGGCAGACGCTGCTCCACCGGGGGATTAACATTTACTCCACAAATGGTTCGGAGGTTTTATGTCAGGTCACAGCAAATGGGCGAACATCCAGCACCGCAAGGGCCGCCAAGACGCCAAGCGTGGCAAAGTTTTTACCAAGGCTGCCAAAGAAATTATCATCGCGGCTAAATCCGGCGGCGATCCTGCGGGTAATCCCCGTTTGCGGGCGGCTATCGCTGCTGCCAAGGCTGTCAATCTGCCCAAGGACAAGATTGAAGCCGCCATTCGCAAAGGCACAGGAGAAGATGCAGGTGGTGATTTGACCGAAACCTTTTATGAAGGTTATGGTCCAGGTGGCATTGCCATCATGATTGAGGTAGCCACCGACAACAAAAACCGTACCGTTGCTGAGGTGCGCCACCTCTTCACAAAACATGGGGGAACCATGGGAGAAAATGGCAGCGTGGGCTGGATGTTCGACCGCAAGGGCGTCATTGCTGTAGAAAAGGCTGCCTATCCTGAAGACAAAATCATGGAAGCCGCACTTGAAGCCGGTGCTGATGACGTTCTAGACGAAGATGACATGTGGACCATTCATACTGCTATGGCAGATTTTACGGCAGTACGCGATGCCCTTGAAGCAGCAGGCATCGTGATGCAAGGAGCAGAACTTGCCATGGTGCCGCAAAATCTGGTGGCCGTAGATGCTGATACAGGCATGAAAGTTCTTCGACTTATGGATGCCTTGGATGATAATGACGACGTGCAGAATGTATATGTCAATGCGGATTTTCCTGACGACATGCCGTCAGAATAACACCTTTGCAACCGCCGGATGCTGTTTTCGTTCATCCGGCGGTGCATGCAATGCCAGAGTCATACACAACCGCAAATGAAAGCAATACGTGTAATGCAGGCATGGAATATTGAATTACGCGATCTCAATGTAGGTTATGGCAACCACGTGGTGCTCCACGATATCAATGCTGTACTACCAGCCGGTAAAATCACCGTCATTTTGGGTGGCTCAGGTTGTGGCAAATCTACTTTGCTTAGGCATATCATCGGACTATCACGTCCTTTTTCCGGACAAATACTGTTAGGTGGTCAGGATCTCTTTGCCCTTCCTTCAGACGAATTTCGCCGTGTACGCCGCAACATGGGTGTTCTCTTTCAAGATGGAGCACTGCTTGGGGCATTAACTGTGGTGCAAAACGTCACCCTGCCCTTGAGTGAACACCTACGTCTGCCCTCGAACCTATTACGCGAAGCAGGGCTGCGTATACTACGTATGGTTGGTTTAGAAGCATTTGCGGATTTTTACCCCAATCAGCTCTCTGGCGGCATGCGCAAACGCGCAGGTTTGGCCCGTGCTCTCATTGCCGAGCCACGCATCCTCCTTTGTGACGAACCAACTTCCGGCCTTGATCCTATTACCGCTGCACGTATGGATACTCTGCTTCTTTCTATGCGCCGCCAGTACACAAACATGACCATCGTTGTAGTTAGCCATGACTTGGCAAGCTTGCGCGCCATAGCCGGGCATGTGCTGGTACTGGATGATGGCACACTGATATTCAGCGGCCCCCCTGAAGAACTTGAAACGAATGCTAATCCCTATTTACGACAATTTTTAGAAAGAGAGGCGGGGAACAACGAGGCAGGTTTCGAGCAATCTGCCAACCCCGCAGTAACGAAAGCATTGGAGCAATGGCTCTCATCATAAACCCAGTAGTTCCATCATCTGTCACATGCAGCGACAGACTTGCAACTTCTGACGAGGATATTTATAGTATATGGAATACCTTTAGAACAAATATATCTTGTATACTGGGAGCCAGTATCCCTCATGAATGCTATACGTGAAACTTGTGTAGGTTTTTTTCTCTTGTTGAGTGTTGCCTGTGTGGCCTATATGACTATCAAACTCGGCAAAATGGAAGTCTTTGGAAACCAGGGTTTTGAACTTACAGCCGGATTTGACTCTGTATCAGGCCTTCGTGTAGGAGCAGATGTAGAACTAGCGGGTGTTCCTGTAGGCCGTGTAGTTAACATCAGTCTTGACCCTGACCCGGTACGTAATCAGGCCGTTGTTCTCCTGCGCCTTGACCGAGATTTACAGCTCTCTGATGATAGCATAGCCTCCATCCGTACAAGTGGTCTCATCGGCGACAAATTCGTCAGTCTTTCAAGGGGGGGGTCTGAACGTCTGCTCCGCCATGGGGACACCATTGTGGAAACGGAATCCGCCGTTGATATTGGAACCCTTATCAGCAAATACGCATTTGGAGGAGTCAAATAGCCATGGTTACTCACCTTTTGATGCGCCTCTTGACTCCCTGTTTCTTCAGCATTCTGCTATTATTCTTGCTGCAAGCTCCAGCAATTTCATCTTCCCCAGCACGCCAGGCGTTAGAAACATCTATTGATCGCGTTCTTTCGGCCATTAAGAATCCTGACTATGTTAATCCGACCACTCGTGGTCCTCTGCGTCAACAAATCGAAGATGAGGTTTTACATATTTTTGATTTCAGGGAATTTTCTTCACGCACGATAGGGCCTCGCTGGAAAACCTTTACGCAGACCCAACAGCAAGAATTTAGCGACGCTTTTGCGGATCTTCTCATGAACACATACTTGAGCAAAATTGATGGCTATAATGGCGAACAGGTAGCGTACATCGGAGAAGTGACAGATCCCAAAGGCGAACGAACGGAAGTGCGAACACTCCTCACAATGAAAGACGGGAAGAAAGTACCGGTGGCCTATCGTATGCTGCCCAAAAATGGCGGCTGGATGGTCTATGATGTACTTGTCGAAAATATCAGTCTCGTCAAAAATTATCGCATCCAATTTCAAGACATACTGAATACCGGAGCCCCTGATCAACTCATCTCCAGAGTCAAGGCAAAGGCACAGGAGGTACGGCAGGGTCATGAAAAATAAGTTTTCGACACTGCTGTGCATACTTGCAGGCTACGTCTTTGTCTTGTGCTTTTCCTTAACTGTCGTAGCTGCACCCAACGAACCCTCGCTTTCCAGTGTCTACGGCAATGCTCCTACGCTGCCCCCTGGTTCCGTTACTGTGCATCCTTATAGCGCATTGCAAGCTGAAAGCTCACTGGACGATTATGACAACGAATTCACACAGGCCATTGCCGATCCTTTTGAGTATTGGAATCGTTTCTGGTTTCACTTTAATGATATTTTCTTCGTTTATGTGGCAAAACCCGTCTATCGGGTATGGGAATATATCACCCCGCAAGATATACGGAGCGGCTTAAAAAATTTTTTTTCTAATTTGCTTTTCCCAGTACGCTTTGTAAACAATATCTTGCAGTTACGTTTCATGGAAGCAGGGGTTGAGTTTGGTCGTTTTATTATCAATACCACGTCCAGTGCCGGTTTTGCAGATGTAGCCAAACGCCACAAAAGTATTGTTCCTGTTGATCCTTCCGGGGAAGATTTTGGCCAAACTCTCGGTCGTTGGGGTTTTGGTCACGGTATATACTTGGTATGGCCTTTCATTGGACCAAGTTCACTACGCGACACTATAGGTCGTGTTGGGGATGTATTGGCAGAACCGATCTTCTGGCTGCATCCATGGCCCCTACTCTACCAACCCCATTATCAGGAATTGGCATGGGGGCTTGGCGGTGGTCTCCGTTTCAATACACTGGGAGACATCTTACCTACTTACGATGAGCTTAATGCCGCAGCAGTAGATCCCTACATAGCCATGCGTGAGGCATACATTAATTTTCGTAACAATCAAGTTCTTCATTAAGTAGTTGCCGCTTTTTTCCGTTTAAATATCAACCCGACGCCTTACTTTGTCTTTGATAAGCACCATTGTACCGTGCTTCGCACACAGTCCATAATATCAGTATCTTCTGCGTTCTTATCTTGCTTTACCTCCATTCCATTACGCCCCAAACAGTCGAATACGTGACGTATCGCCGCAGCACCCTGAATACTGTTGCCTTCAAATACGGGCGTACCGTCCACATATCGCCTTTTACGTACGAGATGTTCTGGGATACGTGCTGTACCACAAATGGCGCACAACGGCCTCCAGAGCATAAGAGCAGATGAATACGAAGAAGATGTAACAGCCCTCATAAAGTCTGGATCCTGCACATCAGCTGCCAACGTATCCACAGGCTGTCGAGCAACATTTTTAACCACATCTTCTGCCCAACGGGCAGTACCTTCTAGCAGCCATGCCCTTTTGTAGGACATGGTTGAAAACTGAATATGGTGAAAATATTCATGAACGGGTGTTGACGACCATTTTGCATCCTGATCTGCAGAAATCTCCATGTATATGCTTTTCTCATTTGAAGATGCTCTCCAATGAGTACGACCTATAACATTATGCCCCAGTTTACGTCGTGGAACGAGGTTCACTACAAATTCAGTTACAGTGGCAAATCGTTCAGAACCTAATGGATCAGGAAACCCCAATGCCAGGAACAGCTCACGTGCTGACTTGAGCTGGGTCATAATGTCTTCCACCCTGTCAGGCACACCATTACGATTGATATCATCTTGAGGGAGCCCGGTTCCATCAATACGATACAATATACGGAATGGCTCTTGTCTGTATTCCCTTGATACGTTATCTGTCGCTGCACTTTTAACAGGCCCTGCAAGCATCGCGGTTGTTAGCAAGGATACTGCACATATAGTCATAATTGATTGTCTGGTATGCTGACGTGCTTGCCCTGTTTGCCTTCGTCGCGTATTCTTTTTTTTAAGCAGGATATGTTGTACTATGCTTTTTATTTTATTCATTTTTATGCCTGAT
The DNA here is from genome assembly GCA_905235595.1 of uncultured Desulfovibrio sp. Lineage (GTDB taxonomy): Bacteria > Desulfobacterota > Desulfovibrionia > Desulfovibrionales > Desulfovibrionaceae > Desulfovibrio. The sequence continues at coordinate 22,591 of CAJOMG010000024.1, forward strand.
AGATTATGTCTATGCTAAAAAAAATTATTGCCATTGACCTGATCCCCATGGAATATCATGCCAAGAATTTTGGTTTTCCATTTCTTCCGCTTAAAGAAATCATTGCATGTTGCAGTGATGCAGGAAAAACAGACATCATTGAAACTCTGGTGCCGCTTGTTCATCGTGTACCAAGCGACACATCCGACGAATCTATCTCAAAAGTCACAACCGCCTTTGTGAATAAACAATATGCGCTGCAAATGTCAGGTGCCAGAGTTATCGAATGCACTTCAAAAAGCAGTGCCAACTCCGTCAGTGGATACAAGCAAAGTGATGATCAGCGTTTAATGCTTACCACACTTATGTTGTGCATGAAACTGCGTCCAGATTATCTTATGCTATTTGCTGCAGATGGTGACTTCGCTCCCATGGTCGAATTATTACGTTGCGAAGGCATACGCACAGAAATCGTTGCACCAGCTGATTCTCTTGCTGGTGAACTTAAACGTCATGCTACCAGGATTCATGATTTTGATGATATTCTCACTACAATTAGAGACAAGTACTGGGACAAAGGAAATCTCCTGCACAAATATCCCGAGGATAGTAAATACTACTAAGAAGAGGTGTCTGACATGGCAATAGTTTCCTTCTGTCTTGGTGCCGCCTCTGTTGTTGTTGCAGCGTATACCCATAAGTTTATCCAGGAACGGAGAGCGGCACGTAATGCGCGCTTTGTTGCCACGCTTCTGGCTATCCGTGACGGTGATGCAGTTTCTGACAATAAAAGTCTTCACGAACTATACAAGAAAGGATGGATAGCAGATGTGCATGATGGACGTGCACTGACCGCAGCTGGCGTTGAATTTTTGGCTACATATTGCACTGTTCACGCGAGCAGCGAATTACCAATGCAGAAATAATCTCCACCTGCAACGGCACATCCTTCGCTATGGCCACCTCATCCCACCTGAATTATTCCGGCATATTTCATCACTCAATCAAATATGTTGCTCAAAAAAATAGAGCGGAACCCCAACGGCTCCGCTCAAGCAATAACAATAAAACGAATGAAGCTATTTGATCTCGACTGTAGCACCGGCCTCTGTAAGCTGTTTCTTGGCCTCTTCAGCCTCTTCCTTGGAAACACCTTCCTTCAGGGTTGAGGGACATCCGTCAACCTTTTCCTTGGCCTCCTTAAGACCCAGGGTAGTAAGAGCACGTACTACTTTGATGACGCCGATTTTATTAGCACCGGCTTCTTTCAGAATAACATCAAACTCGGTTTTTTCTTCAGCAGCCTCAGCAGCGGCACCGCCTGCTGCGGGTGCTGCCATCACCATAGCAGCAGCAGGTGCCGCAGCGGACACACCGAATTTTTCTTCCAGTTCCTTAATAAACTCAGAGAGTTCAAGGACAGACATATTGCTTATGAATTCAATAACTTCTTCTTTGGTAACGGCCATGATAGTCTCCTATTCTTTGGCGTATTGCTGGTGTTCCAATGCTTCGCCATTTATGCTGCACTAGCCTTCTGCTCCTCAATAGCCTTGAGTGCATACAGCAGCCCGCGCAGGATATTGGCAAACAAAGATACAAAATTGGTGGGTACAGCATTCATGGTGCCAAGCAACTGACCCAGCAACTGCTCCTTATTGGGCAGCTTGGCCAAAGCATCAACTTGGTCGGCGGCCATGGACTTGCCATCCAGGCTGGCACAGCGCAGTTGAAAAATCTTGCTTTGCTTGGCAAAATCACTGAGTGCCTTGGCCACCGCCACAGGGTCATCGAACCCAAAAGCAACGCCGCAGTTTTCATGGAACTTGTCCTTGATAACGTCGTGCGTACCTCCGGTCAGAGCAATACGTGCCAGCGTGTTCTTGACGACATGATACTCGCCGCCGGCCTTGCGCAGGCCAACACGCAGGTTCGTCAGCTCTTCCACCGTCATGCCCTTGAAGTCCGTAATCACCGCAAAGGAAGCTTCGTTGGCACGAGCCTTGATAGCTTCTATAATTGCGGCCTTTCCAGACCTGTCCACGTGATACCTCTCACGTTCTGGGTTGCCAGGTGGAATGCCGAGCCAAAGAAAAGTCTGGGCAGGAGATTAAAGGCATCCACGCCCGCCTGCCGTCTTCGACTCGAATTCCGTTGCCACAGACAATATCCGCACATACTATACGTATGTACGTATTCTTGAGAAAAGAATGCACTTCCCCTTCTGGGGTTTACAGACTTATCCCTCAAGAAAATTTTTAACCTTCGTCATATCCACTTTAAAGCCGGGACCCATTGTCGTAGATACCGCCATTGAAAGCATATACGCTCCCTTGGCAGCGGACGGTTTCAATCGGTTCACCGCATCAAGCAGGGCTTTAAGATTTTCCAGAATCTTCTCGGGACCAAAGGAAACCTTACCAAGAGGTGCATGTAGCACCCCAGCTTTGTCGACCTTAAATTCAACGCGGCCCGCCTTAAGTTCATTCACAGCTTTTGCCACATCAAATGTTACAGATCCGGTTTTTGCGTTGGGCATAAGGCCTCGAGGACCCAACAGGCGACCAATTTGACCAACAAGAGCCATTACATCCGGTGTGGCTACTGCTGCGTCAAAATCAAGCCATCCTTCCTTGATCTTGGCGACAAGGTCTTCTGCACCTACAACATCAGCGCCGGCATCTTTTGCTTCAGCCTGCTTCTCACCCTTGCAAAAAACAACAACGCGTACTGTCTTACCCAACCCATTAGGAAGTGTAACTGCACCTCTCACCATCTGGTCAGAATATTTAGGATCCACACCTAAACGTACAGCCACATCCACTGTTTCATCAAATTTTGCGAAGGAACAAGCAAGTGACTTGCTTACCGCATCTTCAACACTAAAACGCTCCTGAAGGTTATTAGCCTCGAGCGCTTTACGAAAATTTTTGCCATGTCTTGGCATGTGATAATCCTTTAGGTTGGCATCTCCTGCCGCACTTCAGCATGCGCGAAGGGGGCAGTACAATTGATTGCAACACAAAAAGCAGAGGATATTCTCATTTGGCATCGGCCAGCAACCAATATCCTCAAACCTGTGCTCCTACATAATTTCAATGCCCATGCTTCGCGCTGTTCCAGCAATGGACTTTACCGCTGCCTCAACAGTTGCCGCGTTGAGATCGGGCAATTTGATCTTGGCAATCTCTTCCACCTGCGCCATGGTCAGCTTGCCGACCTTGTTGCGGTTGGGTTCACCAGACCCCTTCTCTATTTTGGCAGCTTTCATAATCAGAACGGCAGCAGGAGGAGTCTTGGTGATAAAACTAAAAGACCGATCGGCATATACTGTGATTACTACAGGAATAATCATGCCTTTCTGATCTTGAGTTCGGGCATTAAATTCCTTGCAAAAACCCATGATATTCAAGCCATGCTGACCTAAAGCCGGACCTACGGGCGGCGAGGGATTTGCCGCACCAGCGGGAATCTGCAGTTTGATCTTGGCAACTTCTTTCTTAGCCATGTGTAATATCCTTCATCCTGCCCGCGTATACAGGAATATACGCCTGTAACACAGTAGCATTAACTCTTGGCAACCTGCGCGAAGTCTAGCTCCACCGGAGTCTGACGACCAAAAATGGAAACAGATACACGCAGTTTCCCCTTATCATAGTTGACATCCTCAACCACGCCATTAAAACCGCCAAATGGTCCTTCAATTACGCGCACTTCGTCACCACGATCAAAATTAAATTTCGGCCGTGGTGTTTCCTGTCGCGTTTCCATGAGCGACAAAATACGTTGTGCCTCACTTTCGCGCATTGGCGTGGGACGGTTCTTGCCACCAACAAAGCCTGTAACCTTTGAGATATTCTGCACCAGATGCCAAGAGAGGTCAGTCATGGTCATGCGCACCATAACATACCCCGGATAGAACTTTCGGGTAGTTGTGCGTTGCTCTCCGGTTTTGGTGGGTTCAATAACTTTTTCTGTGGGTACTACCACCTCTTCGATAAGCCCCTGATCTTGTCCTGTACGGTGCAGTTCATTGATGGTCTTTTGCACACGCTGCTCAAAACCCGAGTAGGTATGCACAATATACCATCGAGGCTTTTTGGAAAGTTCAGAAGTATCGTCTATAACGCGGTCGTCGTTGTTCATAGTGGCCTTCAGGACAGTATGGACTTGATCAGGGTAGACAGACCGAGATCCACCAGCCCCAGTATGACGGCCATCACGGCTACAAAGCCCAGCACGGCCAATGTGGCCTTGCGCGTTTCTTGCAGCGTGGGCCAAGTGACCTTGCGCAGCTCGGCCCGAGAGTCTTCCACATATCGCACCAAGCGAGCAAGGGGACTGGGGTCTCGTTCTGTTTTTAGGTCGGCAGGTTGAGCCTGTTTTTTTGCCATGGTGAAATCCGAATATAAAAAATGGCAGGGCAGGAGGGATTCGAACCCCCAACTTGCGGTTTTGGAGACCGCCGCTCTAGCCGTTAGAGCTACTGCCCTGCGTTACTCTCGAAGGAGGGCTATTACCCCCCTTCGAAATTGTTATCACCTAGTCTCTCGATGCAATGTATGCTTTTTGTCCCATGGACAATACTTTTTCATCTCGAGACGCCCGGTAGTATTTTTCTTATTTTTCCGGGTGCTATAGTTACGGCGTTTGCACTCAGTACAAGCCAGAATAATATTTACTCGCATACGATTTACTCAATGATTTCAGTCACCACGCCGGAACCGACGGTACGTCCGCCTTCGCGAATGGCGAAACGCAAGCCATTTTCCATGGCAATGGGCGCGATGAGTTCAACAATAAACTGGCTGTTATCTCCAGGCATAACCATCTCCACACCCTCGGGAAGATTGATAACGCCCGTAATATCGGTCGTACGAAAATAGAATTGCGGACGATAGCCCGAGAAGAAGGGCGTATGGCGACCGCCTTCCTCCTTGGAGAGCACATAAACTTCTGCCTTGAATTTCTTGTGAGGCGTAATGCTCTTGGGCGCGGCAAGCACTTGACCACGCTCCACTTCATCGCGCTTCGTACCACGCAGAAGCACACCGATATTATCGCCAGCCTGCCCCTGGTCAAGCAGCTTGCGGAACATTTCAACACCTGTGCAGGTGGTCTTTTGCGTAGGTTTAATACCCACAATTTCCACCTCATCACCGACCTTGACAACGCCGCGCTCCACACGACCGGTCACCACTGTACCACGACCGGAAATGGAAAAGACGTCTTCAATGGGCATAAGGTAGGGCTTATCAATATCACGCTGCGGGTCAGGAATAAAATCGTCACAAGCCTTCAGCAGTTCTGTAATGCACTTCGCCTCCGGCGCGTCGGGACTATCACATTCAAGAGCCTTGAGAGCTGAACCACGGATCACAGGCACATCATCACCGGGGAAATCGTAACTGGAAAGCAGTTCACGCACTTCCAGCTCCACGAGCTCCAACAGCTCTTCGTCGTCCACCAGATCACACTTGTTCAAAAATACCACAAGCTGCGGCACACCCACCTGACGGGCGAGCAAAATATGCTCACGGGTCTGGGGCATCGGACCATCTGTAGCCGCAACAACAAGGATGCCGCCGTCCATCTGTGCAGCACCAGTAATCATATTTTTTATATAGTCGGCATGACCGGGGCAATCCACATGCGCATAATGACGCTTATCAGTTTCATATTCCACATGCGCAGTAGAAATGGTAATACCGCGTTCCTTTTCCTCAGGGGCCTTGTCAATTTCATCGTAGGAAATGAACTTTCCTTCGCCCTTGAGACCTGCAATCTTGGTTATTGCTGCAGTCAGCGTTGTTTTACCGTGGTCGATGTGGCCGATGGTGCCAATGTTCACATGGGGCTTTTTGCGTTCGTATTTTTCCTTGCCCATTGTACGTCTCCCTAAAAAATAAGTTTGCGTTTTACCAACGTTACAAAAACAATACGCGTTCGCTGCAACGCCCTCGCGTAGCGGCTGCGGCAGTGGGATGGAACGTCAAATGGTCCGCTGTCCGCATGAAGTCCCTGTACACCAGGGATTGCTTTGGCTTAAGTAAAATAGAATTACGGTTCAGGCAGGTATGGAGCGGGAAACGGGATTCGAACCCGCAACCCTCAGCTTGGAAGGCTGATGCTCTAGCCGTTGAGCTATTCCCGCACGTTACCGTAGTTCCCGACAGACCCCTGTCTCCTACAGCCAAGGCAGTTTTGTAAGTCGGCCACCTTCCGTAGCAACAAAAACAACGGAAGGAGTGGTGGAGGGGGGTGGATTTGAACCACCGAAGTCTTACGACGACAGATTTACAGTCTGTTCCCTTTGGCCACTCGGGAACCCCTCCACACTTTGCCGCAAGAGCTTTATGCGCTCCTGATCAGCTTTTATGGAGCTGGCGATGGGACTTGAACCCGCAACCTGCTGATTACAAATCAGCTGCTCTGCCAGTTGAGCTACGCCAGCGGCAAGTTCGCTTAATATGCGTTTTCAAGGCCTTTGGCAAGCAGAAAATGTATTTTCTCAATTTTTTGTTCAACACATCCCATTTTTCCGCGTCGATCATGACAATTATTTGTCGATATTGATTATTTTACACGTTTCTGAGCGTAGGTACAGCGCTCATGCCCGGCAAGGTCATGTGCAGTTTCACTTCGCACAAAAACACCTTGGTCGCATAGCATCTGACGTACGGCCTGCCCCTGTGTTGCACCGTGCTCTAGCAATACCCAGCCTCCCGGCCGTAAAGTCTGTGCGGCTGCCCTTATACACCCAGCAAGATGCTGTAAACCATTTTCTTCTGAAAAAAGCGCATCTCTGGGTTCCCATCTGAACACTTCCTCCATTACGGAGTCCCTTTCGCTCCAGGCTATGTAAGGGGGGTTGCTCACCAGTATGTCCAGTGAACAACCCATAAGGGGCTGTCGCTGTATATCACCGCACAATACAGTAAGCCTCTGTTCCAATCCCAGCCGTATGCTATTGGCTTGTGCCACTTTCAGGGCGGCCATGCTTGAATCAATCAGCAGTCCACGCCAGGATGGTCGCTCAACAGCAAGGATGCAACCTATACACCCGGTACCCGTTCCCAGATCTGCAAAAATCTGCAGGCAGTCAGGCAGCTTCTGGAGTATGATATCTATAAGCAATTCTGTTTCTGGCCTCGGAATGAGTGTATGACGCGAGACCAGGAAGTCACGTCCGTAAAATTCCTTTCGTCCCACAATCTGCGCCACGGGACACCCTGCAGCACGTTTTGCAAGCAGCGAGTCAAGCCGCTCCACCTCATCTTCAGACAGCTCGCGACGCGTTTCTGTAATACAAAAAAGACGCGCTGAATCAGAAACTGACTGTACACCGTGAAGGCACAACACTTCACAGGCCAGGATTTCTGCAGAAAGGCGGGGGTTGTCCCCCCCCGCCTCAATCAGTCGTTTGGTTGCGCAAGCCAGATATTCCCCAAGGTGCATGGCATCAGGCCCTGGTCATATCCATACCCTTTGGCACTGTTTTTTTCTTTGCTGTTTCAGTCTTGCCCCGGCGAGTCCGGATGGGCACCCCCCCATCCTCAAATACCAGGGCAGGCAAATCATCATAGTGATGCACAGGATGTACCTCTATACGTTTAAGCAGATCCTGCGGCACATCCTCCAAATCCTTGCTATTCTGATATGGAATAAGCACATGCTTGAGTCCGCGCGCCACCCCGGCCAGTATTTTTTCTTTAATGCCCCCAACAGGCAACACCCGCCCCCGTAGTGTTATCTCGCCTGTCATACACACATCGGCCCGTACACGACGGCCGGTTAAAGCAGATATGAGTGCCGTGGTCAGCGTCACTCCCNNNCATCTTTGGGAGTGGCTCCCGCCGGCACATGCACATGTAAATCGTGCTTGCCAAGAAACCCCGGGTCGACACCCAGCGAATCCGCCCTGCTGCGGATATAGCTCAGGGCTGCCTGGGCACTTTCCTTCATGACATCGCCCAACTGCCCTGTAAGGGTCAATCCGCCTTTGCCCTTCATTACCGTCGCCTCCACAGTGAGTACCTCGCCCCCCGCCGGCGTCCAAGCCAAACCCAGAGCCATGCCGGGCATAAGATTTTTCTCCTTCTCGTCTTCTATAAAACGGGGAGCCCCGAGCATGCTCTCCACCTCTGCTGTGCCCACGCTAAAGGGACCATTCTCACCTTCTGCCTTGCGGCGGGCGAGCTTGCGACATAAGGATGAAAGCTCACGTTCCAAGTTACGCACTCCCGCCTCACGAGTATAGGCGCGAATAACCTTGTTCAAGGCGGCAGCACTGAGCTTCATTTCACCTCGCTTGAGACCGTTGTCTTTCTCCTGTTTGGCAAGAAGGTGCTTACGGGCAATCTCCGCCTTTTCCTGCAACGTGTATCCAGACAAGGAAATGACCTCCATACGATCACGCAAGGCCGCGGGTATGGGGTCCAAATGATTAGCAGTGCAGATAAACATGACCTTGGAAAGATCAAAGGGCACGTTAAGATAATGGTCACTAAAGCTAAAATTCTGCTCCGGATCCAGCACCTCAAGCAGGGCAGAAGATGGATCACCCCTGAAGTCAGTACCAAGCTTGTCCACCTCATCCAGCATAATGACGGGATTGCGGGTACCTGCCTGTTTGAGCGCCTGCAGGATGCGTCCCGGCATGGCCCCGATGTAGGTGCGCCTGTGGCCACGAATTTCCGCTTCGTCGTGCATGCCGCCCAGGGATAGGCGTTGAAACTTGCGGCCCATAGCCCTCGCGATAGAACGCCCCAAAGAAGTTTTTCCCACTCCAGGAGGTCCTACAAAACAGAGGATAGGCCCCTTTGATTGCGGATTAAGTTTACGGACACTCAAAAATTCGAGGATACGATCCTTGATTTTGGTAAGACCGCAGTGGTCGGCATCCAGCACCTCCTTGGCGCGGCGTATATCCAAACGGTCACGAGATAGTTTTTTCCAGGGCAGATCTACCAGCCAGTCCAGATACGTGCGTACCACTGTGGCCTCTGACGCATCGGCATGCATGCCCGAAAGACGACGCAGCTGCTTGTCCGCCTCCTGACGGACTTCCTTGGGCAGACCGGCCTTGTCGAGGGCTTTTCTCAAATTGTCCAGATCTTCCTCGCTCTCGTCCGCCCTGTCACCCAGCTCGTTATGGATGGCCTTGAGCTGTTCGCGCAGAAAGTAATCTTTCTGTGCCTTATCCATCCCCTCGCGGGCCGAGCTCTGAATACGTGCCTGCACGGTGGCTACCTCCACCTCGCGTTGCAGCTGGGCGTTTACGAGCTCCAGACGTTCCACGGGATTTTCTGTCTCAAGGATACGTTGCGCATCAACGGTTTTCATCCGCATATTGGCGGCAATAAGATCAGCCAGACGGCCAGGGTCATCCACACCCTGCAAAACGGAAAGGACATCTGGCGAAGCGAGGCCGCGCAGATGAAGCACCTTTTCACTCTGGTCACGTACTGAACGCAGCAGGGCCTCCACCGTAGCATTTGATGCTGACATCTGTTCAGTCACGGCTTCAATTTGCGCTTCCATATACGGCTCTATGCGCCGGTAATCTGTAATACGTGCGCGACTGACCCCTTGAACCAGAATTTTCACCCGTGAATCCGGCAGCTTGAGCATGCGCATGACCTGTACCACAGTACCCACAGCATAGAGATCCTGTGGACCAGGCTCATCTGTGGATTCCTCTTTCTGAGCACAAACCAGCAGATACCTTCCGTTTTTTAAGGCCGCGTCCACAGCACGCACAGAATTTTCACGGCCGATAAAAAGCGGCAAAATCATATAATTGAAGATTACCACATCCCGCACGGGCAATACGGGCAACACGTCGGGAATGCTCTGTATAACGTCGTTTGAACCGGCTTCGCTGGCCTGTTGCCCTGCCGTATCGTTCTCATGCTCTTCCGTGCTGTCAATAACCGGTTGCGCCTGGTTTTCACTTTCGTCAGAACACACCAGTGCATCTTTTTCATTGTCGTCGGCCATGTATGCTCCCCGACTGCTCAAATGCGCTGTGATTGCACTATACTGAAGCAGTCTCCATCTGTAACAATGACATGATCCAAAAAACGCAGCCCCATATGCGGTGCCAGACGTTGTAATTCTTCTGTCAGCAGGCAGTCTTGTGACGAAGGTTCGGGATTGCCACCCGGATGATTATGCACCAAGATAATACCGCTTGCCTTATGCACCAATGCGGCCTCAAGCACATCCCTGGGATAAACGGGAACCTCCGCTACACCACCACGCCTGAGCATCTGCCAGGCAATGAGTCGATTGCTCCCATCCACAAGGGCGAGCCAGCACTCCTCATACGGGTTGCCACTTAACCGCGCCTGGGCAAGATGGGCTACGGCCTGCGGTGTAGCCAGCACCTCACGCTGCATGAGATCAGAGGCCGCATAACGAACCCGTGTTTCGCGTAGCACTCGCCAAAAGGTAAGCAATGCAGCCCCGAAACCCGATATCTGCAAAAGCTCATCAGGCCTAGCCTCCAGCACGCCCCGCATGCTGCCGAAGCGGCGAAGCAGCTCCTTGGCAAGAGGTTTGGTATCCTTTCGTGTCAAGACATAGCCAAGCAACAATTCCAACACTTCATAATCTGCCACAGCGGCAGGCGTCTGACCCAGCCTCTGCCGGAGTCGATCCCGATGCCCCTGAAATGAAGCAGGTACTGGATTGGACTTTACCATTATATAACAATAAGCAGTCTTGATAATTGTGCAAGGGGAATATTTATCGAGATTGTCTGGATGCAGCAGCAAACAGGGCTGTCATTTGTGTTGCCACGAATTCCAGGCATTGTTTAGGTGTACGATTGCCGTTTTTTACCTGCAGTTCAGCATCCATAATCATGGCCATACCCTCGGAGAGTGCTCTTGGCCCCAATCGTGCTGCCAATGTGTGTTTGTATGCAACCTCGCTGGGATGCAGACGCACACTTTCGCCGGCCTGAATACTCCAGAAAAGGCGCAACTCCCGCGCAAGCAAGGCCAGTAAGGAAAAAAGCAAACTATCATCCCCTGTGCCATGTGACAGTTCCTTCCACACAGCTGGAAGATTACCCGCTTCCATATGGCGGATACAGGAAAACACATTGCACTCTGAACTCCATGCGGTACTTATCATGGCATGGGTGATGCGTCCCGTATCTGGAGCAACACCCTTCGCACAGGTGGCGTCACAGAGCAGGCTGAACTTTTCAAGCTCATTTTCAATGGCCTGCCCATACGGTGGTACCGATACACAAAACTGTTCCAGCGCATCAGGCATGAATGTAAGTCCTCGCGCTTTGGCACGCTGCTGCACATACCGTTTAACCCCGCGTTCATTCAAACCGTCATGACGCCAGACCCAGCCCTGCCTGTCAGCGAAGGACAGACACCGCAGTTTCAGGATATGGGCTGGCACCTTAGGTTGTCCCTTTTCCCATCGACCTTCCAGACAAAAAACAGGCCAGCACTGCTCCACAGGATGGGCCAGCGCATGCGATATTTTTTCCCATACCGCTGCGGGCCAAAGATGCGCCTGCCGTGCTACCAATAAACGTGGCGTACCAAATAATCCTTGAAGGGTGAGCCGCTCCCAAAAATGAGGGGGGGGGTCCTCATCGCCCCAGTAGACATACCGCTCCCAAGCACCTTGAGCCGGAGTGTTTGCGCTCACAAGCTGCTCCAAATGCGTACGCAACAGCTGTCCGTCGGGGCAGATCAGAAACGAGAAGCCATGTCGGCCATCGCTTTTCATGGTCGGATTCCTGTGGAAAACATGGTCACTGGTTGCACAATGACAACACCATACCCCAACATGACTATTGGCTCAACAATATGGACAAACAGCTTATGTGTCGCTTCCGGACTGCTGTAAACGTTCTCCCGTCACGAGCAGCTTGCATGCTCGTACTGCCTTGAGATATATACCTGTAATGCAAGCATCCGATCTTCTCACACTACCCCGTAATCCACCATTATTCCTTAACACAGTGGCCATTGTATATAACCGCATAACGCGACGGATACTGCATACGTTACACAAGCTCTCTTTTTCATGTGTGGTGATCTTAATTGCGGTTTTGCCCCTGCAGTCTATTGACCAACCTGCAGATGCAGCTGTTGCCTTGTCTAAAGCAGTGCCGCACTATGCAAGGGACATAGAGTTCTACTATCAGAAGCCGCATCCAGAGGTGCTGGCTGGCATCCTGCGTACCTTTGACGCGCAGGGTGTACTGACAGATACCAGCAAGCAGCTCGCCCTCGGGGCCTTCTTTGCTCAGGTGCTGCGTACGGATGCCTCGACCCGACAGCGGCTGCTGCCCCCACCGGATACCCTGGGACGCAACGGCCGCCGCACTTTGGCCTGGGCAGTTCATCTGGCGCAGCTTGTCGATGAAAACGAACTCATAGGCCGCTTGCTAAGCCCAGAGGATGCTCTGCTACGCGACCAAATCGCCAGAAGTCCGGCTCCTCTTGCTGCATGGAATATCCGGTCAGAACAAACCGTCCTGCATATGTACTGGATGGCCTTTTTTGCCTCGGGTGATACTGCTCTTCTGGACAGCATCATTAACACTGCACTGCAGTATGCCCATCTCAAGGCGGCAGGTATGCAGCATGCGCGTACCTTTGCCGTCTGTGCGGCGGCGGCGGCATCCCTCTACGAATTGGCACCGCGCCATCCAGCTGTGACATCACGGCTTACACATTTTCTTGCGAGACATTCCGGCCCGGAGGCTGAAGCTCTGCGCACCATGCTGCACCAATAGAGGGAAAAACCTTTTAGCGTATGGACAAGGCCATAATAGCCTCTGCAATATTTTTGCAACGCAGACCTACATGTTCCCGCAGGCACAACTGGCTACCGTGTTCCACAAACCGATCAGGCAGCCCTATACGCTTAATGTGCTGTCCGCAAAGCAATCCTTTGTCATTCCAGAATTCGAGCACCGCGGAAGAAAAACCGCCCGCTAGCACTCCCTCTTCCACCAAAAGAATACGGCTAAAACGTCGGGCGATATCTGCCAGCTGTGCTTCTGGCAAAGGCTTGAGCCACACAGGATCAAAAACGAGTGTCCGTATGCCAGCCTCCTGTTCTACCAGGGCAGCAGCTTCCAGCGAAGGATGCACCCTGTTGCCTACGGCTATCACGGCTACGTCCGTCCCCTCCAGCATCACTTCCCCCATGCCTGGCGCAAGCACGCGCACGTCGCCGGTCAAGGGTATACCAAAACCGACACCACGCGGATAACGCAGGGCACATGGTGCTGTAAGCTGCAAGGCCGTATTCAGACAATGACGAAGCATATCCTCATCGCGTGGAGCCAACAGCCGCATGTTGGGAACATGTCGCAGATAGGCTATATCAAAGGCTCCGTGATGCGTGGCCCCATCTTCTCCCACCAGACCTGCGCGATCCACACAGAAAGTCACGGGCAAATTTTGCAGACAGACATCGTGCACTATCTGGTCATAGGCCCGTTGCAGAAAGGTGGAGTACACGGCCACCACGGGATGGTATCCTTGGCTTGCCAGCCCAGCGGCAAAGGTAACCGCATGCTGCTCACAAATACCCACATCCACAAAACGGTCAGGGAAACATTCGCGAAACCTGGCTGTACCGGTACCCTCTGGCATGGCCGCAGTAATGGCGATAACTCTGTCATTGCGTGCGGCAATCTCCAGCAAGGTATTGCTGAACACGCTGGTAAATGAGGACAGTTTTGCCGTGGACGGTACGGGCTGGCCGGTCTCTGGCGTGAACAGGCCAATACCATGATACAAAGTCGGATTTTTTTCCGCCGGGGCATAGCCCTTTCCCTTGCACGTGCGTACATGCAACAGCACTGGCCCGTCCTCAATGCTTGCTGCCGCCATGAGATGCCGACGCAAGGCCTGGATGTCATGCCCATCCACAGGCCCAATATAATTGAAGCGAAATGCCTCGAAAAGCATCCCCGGTGTAAAAAACGACTTGAAGCTCCATTCTCCACGCATGGCATATACAGCCAATTTTTGTCCTATACGAGGGATAGAGCGCAAAAATTTGAGAACTTCTCGACGGGTCTGCCGCACCCACCGCTTGGAGAGGGTGCGACTAAGAAAGAGCGAGAGCGCACCTACATTGGGCGAAATGGACATCTCATTGTCATTGAGCACTACGATAAGCCGTCGTCCCATATGTCCGGCCAGATTAAGCCCCTCAAAAGCTTCTCCTCCTGTCAACGAGCCATCGCCTATAACGGCGATAACATGATGGGAAAGACCAGAAAGATCACGCGCCAGCGCCATGCCTAGCGCGGCGGAAATGGATGTGGAAGAATGCCCCACTCCAAAATGATCATACGGGCTCTCGGCCATGCGCGGAAACCCGGAAATTCCTCCAAAACTGCGCAAGGTGTGAAACTGCGCGGCACGCCCGGTGAGCAATTTATAGGCATACGCCTGGTGGCCCACATCCCAGATGAGCTTGTCCTTCCCCATGTCAAAGGTGGAAAGAAGTGCAAGCGTCAACTCTACCACGCCCAATGAAGGCGCAAGATGTCCACCTGTGTGCGAAACCACCTCTATGATACGCTGGCGTACCTCTGCGGCCAGATGGGCTAGCTGCACATCAGAAAAGGAATGCAAACACGCGGGGCTGTCAATACCGTCCAGCAGTGGTGTTTCTGCCACACAGCGTTCCATATCAGGCCGCCCGATGTATCGTGTAGTCAGCAAGAGAGCGTAAAAAATCCGCTTCTGGTCCAGCAAATCCGGCCAATGCTGCGCAGGCCGCATCCGCTTGGGCACGCGCCAGATCCCGACTCCTTTCAAGGCCAACAAGAGCGGGATAGGTGTTCTTACCCTGCGCTGCGTCGCTGCCTGAAGGCTTGCCCAACGTAACTGTATCGGCAACGACATCCAGAATATCATCTGCAATCTGAAAGGCCACGCCAAGGGCCGCGCCATAAGCCGACAGCGCATCGCGCACGGCCTCTTGCGCACCGGCAAGCAGCACGCCGCACACACAGGAAGCCCGCAACAGCGCCCCGGTCTTCATGGCGTGCATGGTACGCAACTGTGTCAACTCAATGGTCGGCCCTCCTGTGTACAACATATCCCACTCCTGTCCACCCACCATGCCTGAAGAACCTGCAGCCAGTGCCAGCTCACGCACAGCCGCCAGCACCCGTTCGGGGGGGAGGTTGGTGGCACACATCATCAGAAAGGCGTCCGTAAGCAGGCCGTCACCAGCCAAAATAGCCGTGGCCTCGTCAAAGGCTTTATGATTGGAAGGCTTTCCCCGGCGTAAATCATCATTGTCCATGGCCGGCAGATCATCGTGAATGAGCGAATAGGTATGGATCATCTCAATGGCAGCGGCAAAAGGCAGCACGCGCTCCGTATCAAGCCCGCACAAGGCGGCTGCGCTCATGCACAGTACGGGCCGCAAGCGTTTACCCCCGGCCATCAGGCTGTAGAGCATGGCTTGACGTAAACGCGACGGCATGTCGCGCCCGTCCAGACAGGTGGACAAAAACGCCTCTACAGTTCTGCCCCTTGCAGCGAGCAGAGATTTCATCTCGGCTGCTGGCATCATGCCTGCTCCACCTCCCCGGCATCACAACTTCCCAGTTCCATGGCTTGTGCCTGGCCGTCCTGCCATACTTCCAGCTCGTGACGAGCCTTCTCCAGCTGCTCACGGCAAGAGCGTGCGCAAGCCGCCCCTTCCTTGTACAAGGCCATACCCTGTTCCAAAGGCACAGCGCCACTTTCCAGGGCTGTCACAATTTCCTGCAGACGCATCATCCTTTTCTCAAATGTATTTTCAGTTTTGGCGCTCATGCTTTTTCTCAACAGGTTTGGGTTGTGCGGCCAAAAAAGGCTGAGGGTCAACAGATTCACCCTGGACTATCAGAGAAAGGTGCAAATGCGGTCCGGTAACGCGGCCTGTAGCGCCCACAAGGCCCACAGTCTCGCCCCGGCGCACTCTCTGCCCTTCCCTGACAAGAATCTTGGACAAATGCAGATAAGAAGTAAACACCCCTTCGCCGTGATTGATATACACCGCATTGCCGGAGTAATACAAATCACCCGCCAGTGCCACGATACCGTCGGCACAGGCCGTGACCGCCTGCCCCTGCGGAGCCCGCAAATCAAGCCCCTTGTGCACCCCACGCGGCTGCCCGTTGAATACGCGTTTCAAACCAAACAGGCTGGAAACGCCCCTGTCCGGCACAGGCCTATGAAAGGGCAGGGCCCAGCAGTGCTCTGTCAGGCGTTTGGCCAGCGCTGCCCGTACCCGCTCCCTGTCGGCCTTGATACGCGCTGCCTGATCGGCCGGGGGAGTAACGAATTTTTTGTCCACATTGAGTTTCTGCACTGGACGTTTTTTGTCATAAAACGCCACATGCTTCACAATGGGAGCCGCAGCGGCTGCGTCCGCAGCGTATTCAACCTGGGCCGCTGCCGTCAGATTTTGGCCACTTTCCTTGCAATCAAGAGGTACCGGCAGAAGAATAGAGGCGCGCCACTGCGTATGGCGGCCAGAAACACCACGGGGTCTGGCCTGTCCACCCATGTTGACCGGCACGGCGGCAATACGGTGTTTTTTCCCAAACCAGCTGAAGGTAACAGAACGCAGGGGAGTGTTGCTCATGACCGAGACCAGAAAAGCATCCCCCCGGGCAACCTTTCCCGGAGCCTCGAGTGTCAATGCTGCTGCAGGCAGCGCCGTGACAACTGCCATGCACATAACCAGCACCATGCCGCACCCATACCTGATATACCGCATCACTCACTCCCCTGGCCTTAATGGTTCAGACCGTACATGGCTGACAACCGTTTCCAGTGTGCCGTCGGCCAACAGCACTTCCACGACACTGCCCTCGTTCAGGCCGTGCACAGACCGCAACACATTGCCCCCGTCAGTACGTGCCAAAGCGTATCCGCGTCTGAGGGGCATCATCGGGTCACCGGCTGCCAGCTGTAGGGTCAGCTTTTCCAGCTGGCGCTCCCAGCCAAGCATACAGTTACGGGCTGCTGCTCCCAGACGTTCCTGTGCCGATGCAAGCTCCCGCTGCCTTGCATGCAGCAAAGTGGGCATGGTCGCCGCAAGACGGGCGTACATGATGCCCAGGCGTCCAGAAAGCACATCCAGTCGGGCCGACCCAAATGCTCCCCGACGGGATGCCTCCAACCGACGGAAAAGGATTTCCTTCCTGTCGATCCACTGACGGACAGCGCGTTCCAGTGCGTGCTGTAACAAATCAAGCTGCTCGGCAAGGCGGGCGTGATGCCTCAAGGGAGAAAGCCAGCGCAAAGCGCTCTCCTGACGGCCCAGCGTTTCAAAGGCCATATCCAGACACCGCTGTATGCCACGGCGCAGAGCCGTCTCTGCCAAATCAACACGCTGCATGAGCTCGGCACGCGGTGGCCACAGCAGCTGTGCCGCATGCGAAGGTGTTGCAGCGCGCACATCGGCCGTCATGTCCGCCAAGGTCACATCCACCTCGTGCCCAATGCCCGCAAGCACTGGCAGACGTGAAGAAAATACAGCCCGTGCCACAGGTTCCTCGTTGAAGGCCCATAAGTCCTCCAGCGAGCCGCCCCCCCTGATAATCACCACCACCTGCGCCCATTGCTGGGCATTGGCCTCTTCCAGTGCACGAACGAGGGAAGACGCGGCTCCCTCTCCTTGTACCACCACGGGGAAGAGGCGAATACGCGCCCCACTGCCTCTGTAGTTCGCCAGCTCAAGGAAATCGTGGATGGCTGCCCCTGATGGAGAGGTAATCAGGGCAACACGCAGCGGATCAACTGGCAATGGGCGCTTGCGTTCCAGGCTGAAATAGCCCTGTGCTGCCAGTTTGCGCCGTGCCGCCTCAAAGGCTTGGGCCAACATGCCCTCGCCAGCTGGCTGGAGCAGTTCAACGGCCAGCTGATATTGGCCGCGTGCCGCATACAGGGTAATGCGCCCGGCGCAGAGCACATCCAGGCCATTCTGCAGCATATCCAGCGGCGAGGGTGTGCCGGGCTTCCGCACTTCACCAGTAAGCGGATCAACACCCTGCCGGGCAATCTGCTGCTTTTGCTTAAACCACACGCATTGTAACTGAGCATCCTGATCCTTGAGACTGAAATAAATATGACCCGACCCGGGACGGGAAAGGTTAGATATCTCACCTCGCACCCAAACAAAGGGAAACTTGACTTCCAGAAGTCTGCGCAGCTGCTCGGTAAGTTCTCGAACGCTAAGTATGGCGGCCTCGCCTAACATATGCAGTTCATGCCTGCTGTGCTTCCCAACCGGCACGCACACGCTCCGCCCAGGCAGAAAAGGACGCCGGCAGATTGTCAACAGGCAATTCTCCCTTTTGGCCACTGCGGCGGTCCTTACATTCCACAACGCCCCGAGCCAAGCTCTTGCCGCCAACCACCAGCTGCATGGGTATGCCCAGCAGGTCGGCATCCTTAAACTTCACACCGGGTCTCTCTTCCCGGTCGTCCAGAAGCACCTCCACCCCCATATGCCGCAGGCTGCCATAAAGATCTTCCACCATGGCATTCACTACATCATTGCGCGGGTCAAGGTTAAGCAGCACGCAGTCGGCAGGAGCAATGGCCGGGGGAAAGACAATGCCCTGTTCGTCGTGATTCTGCTCAATGGCCGCCGCGGCTACGCGTGATACGCCTATGCCGTAGCAGCCCATGATCATGGTCTGCTCCCTGCCGTTCTCGTCCAGAAAAGTAGCGTGCATGGCATCACTGTACTTGCAGCCCAGCATAAAGACATGCCCCACCTCAATGCCGCGTGTGAGTTCCAGATGCCCACCGCAACGCGGACAAGCATCCTGTGCGGTTATCATACGAAGATCAGCCCAGGCTGTCACTGCGGCGTCACGATTGAGATCCACATGCATGCAATGGGAGTCTTGGGCATTGGCTCCGGTTACATAATCCACACCCTCTCTAAGCTCATTGTCAGCATAGACGGGAATTGCAAGGCCAATCGGCCCTGCAAAACCGACAGGGGCGTGTGTCAGCGCCATGACGGTATCGCCATCAGCCAGATGCACTTCCTGCGCATTGCACACATTCTTGAGCTTCACATCGTTGACTTCGCGATCGCCGCGCACCAGTACTGCCACGGGTTTGCCATCCACCACAAACAGCATGGTCTTGACAACAGCAGCGGCAGGTACGCCCAGCATGGCTGAGACCTCCTCCACCGTATGCGCACCCGGCGTGGCCACCCGTTCCATGGAAGGGCAGGTATACTCGCCCTTTGTTTCAGAAGCCTGATAACGCACTTCTGCGCGTTCCACATTGGCGGCATAGTCACAGTCATGACAAAAGGCAATGGTATCTTCTCCGGCATCGGCAAGCACCATAAACTCATGGGAAAAATTGCCGCCGATGGAACCGGAATCCGCCTCTACCGGGCGGAAGCGCAGACCAAGCCTCCGGAAAATACGCTTGTAGGCCGCATGACACTCCCAATAGCTTTTTTCAGCACCAACTGCATTGGCGTCAAAGGAGTAGCCATCCTTCATGACGAACTCACGCCCACGCATGAGGCCGAAACGCGGACGGATTTCGTCACGGAACTTGGTTTGGATTTGGAAAAGGCGTACGGGCAGTTGGCGGTAAGACTTCAGCTCGCCGCGTACCAGGTCGGTAATGACCTCTTCATGTGTAGGGCCCAGACAGTACTCACGGTCATTGCGATCTCTGAAGCGCAGCAACTCCTTGCCATAATGCTCCCAGCGGCCGGACTCCTTCCACAGGTCTGCGGGCTGCACCATGGGCATGAGCACTTCCTGATATCCGGCAACGGCCATCTCTTCGCGGATGACCTTGCTGATCTTTTCCAGTACGCGCAGCCCCAGGGGCAGATAGGTGTACATGCCGCTGGTTAGCTTGCGCACCATGCCAGCGCGCAGCAGGAGCTTATGGCTGATCACCTCGGCCTCAGCCGGGGTTTCCTTGAGTGTAGGGATGTAACACTGGCTGAAACGCATGGATATCATTCCTTTGTATTGAGCAGTTGTTGCAATTCTTCCATGAAGGCCAACAGCAGGGCTTCCTGTCCCCTGACCGAACGGATGACCTCGCCCTTGCGAAAAATAATGCCCTTATCCCGGCCGCCAGCCAGGCCCAAATCGGCCTCACGGGCCTCTCCTGGTCCATTGACCACACATCCCATGACGGCCACCTTGATATCTGCCGTAGATTCGGCCAAGCGTTCTTCCACGGCGCGCGTCAGGGCAAACAGGTCGATTTCTGTGCGGCCACAGGTGGGACAGGAAATGATTTCCGGGCCACGCGAGCGCAATCCCAGGGCGCGTAGAATCTCCCAGGCCACGGTCACTTCCTCGGCCGGATCAGCGGTAAGCGAAACGCGCAGGGTGTCGCCTATGCCCTCGTGCAGCAATATGCCCAGTCCCACAGCAGATTTCACCGTACCGCGCATAAGTCCACCCGCCTCGGTAACACCGATGTGCAACGGATACTCGCAGACCGATGCCAGCTTGCGGTATGCAGCGATGGTATGCAGCACCGAAGACGACTTCAAGGAAATTTTGGTGTCATAAAATCCGCGTTCTTCCAGCATTCGCACATGGCCGAGGGCACTTTCCACCAAAGCTTCAGGGCAGGGACCGCCATATCTTTCCAGCAGGGGCCTCTCCACAGAGCCGGAATTGACCCCAATACGGATTACGGCTCCGTGTGCCTTTGCCGCATCCACCACACGGTTCACATGCTCGCGTGGGCCAATGTTGCCTGGGTTGATGCGCAGCCCCTCCACACCAGCCTCCACTGCCGCCACAGCCAGACGATAATCAAAATGAATATCTGCAATAAGAGGCAGACTCGTATTCTTGCGGATCACTGCAAGCGCCCCTGCCGCCGCCGCATCCGGCACGGCAAGCCGCACGGCCTCACAGCCACGGCCCGCCAGCCGCTCAATCTGCGCCAGCGTGGCTTGGATGTCACGGGTATCCGTATTGGTCATACTCTGCACCATCACGGGAGCTCCCCCGCCAATGGGCAGGGTGCCAAGCCGTATGGTGCGGGTCTTACTATTCCGCATAGAGTCTCCTCGGCATGAGGCATTGCAATCCCGAAGCCGCTTGTCGCAGTCTTGTATGCCATTTCCGCACACAAGCCAAGTGAATGTGCAGCCCTGGTCAGGCATATCCATTTTCATGGAATATATCTTGCATGAATACAATCGAGGCCATATGCGGCCAAAATTTCCCGACAAACTCTCAAGCTTTTGCTCGGGGTGACGATACACGTTATGAAGAAGTTGTCAGATGTGTGCTTTGCCTTAATGGATACACGACTGTGCCTCGCCAACACTATTGGGGTTGCTATGCCAATATTGCCGCGCTATCTTTTGCTCTGCGCGTTTTTGCTCTTTCTGTTGCCTGCCTGTTCGCCAAAAGGGCCTTCGGCATTATCTCCAGGCTACACGGACGCCGTGGAGTTGAAGTTAAAAAGCCGGGAACTGGCGGACCAGATGCTGGCCACCATGCCCAACGACGCCCTTCAGGGCTTTGTGGCCATGCCCACAGCCTTTGTGGACCAGAATAACACCGCGCGCACTTCCCCCCTGGGCAGGCTCATGGCTGAATCGCTGTTTTACGAATTCAACCAGCGGGGTTTCCCCACACGCGAATACCGCCTGAATGGCACCATCTCCGTGCAGGGAGGACGGGATGACCTGGCGCTTGCCGCCAATCAGCTTGTGCCTACCACAGGACAAAAATGGGCAGCTCTCGTCGTGGGTACGTATTATGTGGATGCCGATGCCACCTTTGTGAATGCCCGCCTGGTACGCGCCAGCGACGGCCTTGTCATGCGCACGGGGCAGCTTGTTCTGGTTAATACGCCCATCATCGCACGCATGGCCAAGTCTGACGCACCAACAGCTCCTCCCAAGCCTCAAAGCGGTTCCGGCGTCCACTTGGGCAGCAGCAACAGGAACGCCGGACACGGCACACGCACTCTTGACAGTAATGATCCCTTCACCGGTCTGTACACACCCGCCGCTTCCATCAACAGTGGCTCCATGCGCATACGACAGGGAAGGTAAACGATGCCGGGGTATGGCATGAATACAAACTTTTGCATACGCTCTGCTGCGATGGTGACGGCTTTGATTCTCTCCTGTTTTTTTGCTGGCGTCTTGGCCAGGGCAGACTCTCTCTCCAGCTACGACAATACTGACGGGACATTGCAAGAACATCGGGAATCCTGGAGTCAGCCTTCCTCTCCCAGCAGTACAAATTCATATAGTCTGGCCTATCTTAAGGAAGCTCGAGAGTTTCGCAGTGCCGGACGTTATGAGCTTGCCCGACAACGGTACCTGCAGGCACTGTCCATTTGCAATGATGACAGAACAATCCATATACTTAAACGAGAATTGGATGGCGTGGAGCTGTTGCTGCGCACCATGCGCTGAATACGCGTACGAGAAACCGGGAGTTTTTCATGAACCGTATTATTATCACCATTCTTGTACTTATCGCACTGTTGATCCCCCTGACGGCGGCAGCCTTTCTCGGCATCGGCAGTGGCAATGTACCCAGCGCCGCAGATGATATTGCCGACCAGCTGGATGACCAGCTCATGATGCGCTATGCGGGGAACGATCCCAACACGAGTGCCCGAAACCGCAAAAAGCTGGCCCGCGCCCACATCATGATCATGGGCACCACACCGGCCAACATCAATGACCTTGAGCAGGCATGTCCCCTGGCCCGCCAGATGATGGAAGAAATCTCCACAAAACTCATGGACATGGGCTATCGTTTCCAGGAATTACGTAAGGGGCGGGACATCCGCTTTGACAAGAAACGGGGGGAGTTCCTGCTCACACGTGATGTGCGCAAATTGCTCACTACCACTGCCACAAGTCAGGCCATCATGGCAGGCACCTATGTCATCACCCCCAAACAGGTACGCTTCAGCATCCGGCTCATCCATACCCCGGGTAACGAAGTGCTGGCCATGGGTTCGGCCACTGTTCCCATCACAGATGATTTACGCCCTCTCCTGCGTGAAAAGCCCCTCAATGGCACAATGAGCGACAATGGCAGCATTGTGCCGCCGCCCACCACACGCCTGCAATAGCTTGCCTCTCCAGCATATTGCGTCTATAACCACACGCGCTGTCATTTTGACTGCGCGTTATTTTTTATCATGGCGTCTGTGTGCCATTGGCGCGTTGCCCCGCCATGCCAGCATAATGAGGATCCACCATGTCGCTCAGCATAGGTATTGTCGGACTGCCCAATGTGGGCAAGTCCACTCTGTTCAATGCCCTGACCAAGGCGCAGAATGCGCAGGCAGCCAACTACCCCTTCTGCACGATTGAGCCCAATAAGGCCACCGTGGCCGTGCCGGATGCACGCGTAGACGCCCTGACCGCCAAGGCCAGACCGAAAAAAACCATCTACGCCAGCGTGGATTTTATCGATATTGCCGGTCTTGTGCGCGGAGCCAGCAAGGGCGAAGGCCTTGGCAACCAGTTTCTGGGCAATATCCGGG
Organism: uncultured Desulfovibrio sp.; assembly: GCA_905235595.1. Classification (GTDB taxonomy): domain Bacteria; phylum Desulfobacterota; class Desulfovibrionia; order Desulfovibrionales; family Desulfovibrionaceae; genus Desulfovibrio. Next base: position 46,122 of record CAJOMG010000024.1, read on the forward strand.
AATGCGCGGCCATTGTGCATGTGGTGCGCTGCTTTGAAGATGGCAACATCACTCATGTGGACGGCAGCGTCAATCCCCTCCGCGATGTGGAGACCATTGAAACGGAATTGCTGCTGGCTGACCTGCAGAGTGTGGAACGGCGCCTGGAAAAACTCCAGAAGATGGCCAAGGGCAGCAAAGACGCCAAGGTTGCCGCCGAGATTATGCAAGGGCTGCGCAACGCGCTCAATGCCGGGCATCCGGCGCGTGAGTTTGTACTGCCGGACAACGAAGCCTTCCTTGCTGCCTGGCGGGAGCTGGGATTGCTCACTGCCAAACCCGTCATCTACTGTGCCAATGTGGATGAGGCCGCTGTGGCCGATGGCAATGCTTTCTCCTCTGAGCTGATGAGCTTCGCTGCAGGGCGGCAGGCAGGTTTTGCCCGCATCTGTGCCAAGCTGGAGGAAGAGCTGCAGGGGCTTTCCGATGAGGAGCAGACGGAAATGCTGGCTTCCTACGGCATTGACGAAAGCGGTCTTGTGCGCATTATCCGCGTGGGTTACGACACCCTGGGCCTGTGCAGTTACTTCACCGCCGGGCCTGACGAAGTGCGGGCCTGGACGATCCACAAGGGTTGGAAAGCTCCGCAGGCTGCGGGCGTCATCCATACAGACTTTGAACGTGGCTTCATTCGCGCTGAAGTCATTGCCTATGATGAGTACATGCGCCACGAAAATGAAGCCGCCTGCCGTGCCGACGGTGTGCTGCGCGTGGAAGGCAAGGACTATGTGGTCAACGATGGCGACGTGATGCACTTTTTGTTTAACGTATAGGTGCGGTTTAGTCAGGCATGTTTGCCTTGCGGCTTTTCGCAATGTCACCATAAGCAGGTCTTGCAGCGCTCCCGGCGCCTGACGCCACCTCCGGCCCGTTGACCACGGCCCCGATCAT
>CAJOMG010000025.1:0-5777 GCA_905235595.1 uncultured Desulfovibrio sp.
TTCGGCCTCAAAAAAGGAGCTGGCTTCAAAAGCGTGGTGAGAACCTGTGAGCGATGCAGACAGGATTTCTACCATCAATGCCAGGGCCGCTCCCTTGGCGTCACCCAGAGGCACCATGGTGCCCTTGAGGGCCTTTTCGGGATCTGTAGTGGGCTTGCCGTCGCTGTCAAGCGCCCATCCCTCGGGGATACTGGCATCACCGCGCTGTTTGGCATTCATGATTTTGCCACGCGCCACCTTGCTCAATGACATGTCTACCACAATGGGATCGCCGCCGGCTTGCGGGCAGCCAAAAGCAATGGGATTGGTACCGAAACTGGCTTTGTTGCCGCCCCAGGGCGCCATTGCCGCGGGTGAATTGGAGAATGCCATGCCAATAAATCCTTTTTGGGCAATGGCCTCCACATAGTGCCCCAACATGCCGCAGTGATGTGAATTGCGTACCCCCACATACGCTATGCCATAGCGTTCAGCCAGGGGAATGGCCGCGTCAAGGCCTGCCTGGATGGCAGGAAATGCATAGCCGCAGGCGGCATCTACAACAGTGAGCGCCGGCAGGGGATGGGTCACCACAGGGCGCGCCTGTGCGTTGACCTTGCCTGTTTTTGCTTGCGCAACATAGAAGGGAATACGAGAATAGCCATGGGAGGGCATGCCGTCCAGTTCTGCCAGCAATAGGGCGTCGGTCACACAGGCAGCGGTTGTCGCATCAGCGCCGGCGGCACGAAATGCCGCAAGACCAAGTTCACGCATTTTTTCGTATGTCAGGAGCATTAGTTGTCCTCCGTGAGTGCCGCAGCTACTTTTTCTGCTATCATGCTGCTGACGCGAGTATTGGATTCATGAGTAACGCCGGCAATGTGCGGCGTAAGCAGACAGTTGGGCGCATCTGCCAGGGGGGAACCGGCCTCAAGAGGTTCTTTGGCAAAAACATCCAGCATGGCACCGCCGAGATGGCCTGTTTTCAGTGCTTTTGCCAGGGCCAATTCATCAATGATGCCGCCGCGTGAGGTATTGATGATGCATGCGGTATTTTTCATGAGTGCTATGCGTTCGGCATGCAGCAGGTTGCGGGTTGTATCTGTAAGCGGAACGTGAATGCTCACAGCGTCCGACTGGCTGAGAAGTGCATCCAAGGTAACGGGAGTAACACCGCACTCCTGCCATATGGGAGCATCGTCAGCCACAAAGGGATCATGGGCGATAATATGCATGCCAAAGGGTTTTGCACGTTTTGCAACCTCGCGGGCGATACCGCCAAAACCAAGCAGGCCCAGCGTCTTCCCATAGATCTCACCGCCAAGCATGGATTCTCTTGGCCACTTGCCTTCCCCCACCTCGGCGCAACGCTGGTAGCAACCCCTGGCAAGCATAAGCAGTCCAGCCAGGGTGTATTCCGCAACAGATACGCTGTTGGCTCCTGTGGCGGGAATGACAGTTATTCCCCGCTCTGTGCAGGCAGGAACATCGATATTGTCAAGACCGACACCCAGACGTCCCACGACGCGCAATTTTTTTGCGGCGGCCAGCAGCTGGCCGCGCACCTGCGTCTTGTTGCGTACAATAAGAGCATCACAATTTGCCGCCAGCTGCAGAAGACGTTCTGGCTGATTGACCAGATCCTTGTCGTACACCACGTCAAAATGGCGTGTTTTGAGAAATTCAACAGAACGCGGATCCATGAATTCGCTGATTACTATGGTAGCCATGAAGGTTCTCCTTGCAGCCGTCGGCTTTCCACTCCCGTGATATGTCGTATGAGATGCCGTTAGAAAAGAAATCCAGCTGGGGTTGGCACATTGAGCAACTTTACAAAACTTAGCCAAATGGCAAAACTGAACACTACAGCGAACGTCAGACCCCGCCCTACCCTTACCTTAACGTCACTGACCTGGGTGTTCAACGCATAGAAGGCCGTAAAAAGAAATATGCCCGTGGATACGAAGAATCCAAGTACCGGAATGGCTATGCCGTAAAGAATACTCAATCCAGCAATTATGCCCACCCGCTTCCAACCGGTTTTGTGTTCAGAAGAAGATGAAACGGGCGATTCATGCTTCCGTCGCCAAATTCCCTTGGTCACAAACCATACGCCCCCAAGGGCAATAAACGAGATGAGAGCCAGGGGGAAAATGCGGCTGATGCCTTCCTCGCCATCAAATTGGACCATAAAAATGAATGCAATGACCAGAAAGGATATTCCCGCCAGGATGTCGGCCGTGCTTTTACGCATTGGTGGCTCCCTTGTCACAGGTCTTGTTCTTGCGGGCATTTTTCCACTTGAGTAAGAACGGCGTGAGCAGTGAAAGAATAAGGGCAACAATCAACCCCTTATTTATATAGCCGCCGGCCATAACAGCCATAAGACCGCCGTCAGCCGCTTGTGCAAGCTGCAGGCAGGAACCGAGATTTTCCTCAATCATGGGGCCCAGAATAACACCCAAGGCCATGGCGCCGGCGTCCCAGCCCACCATTCCTCCAAAGAAGCCAATTACGCCAAAGAGTACCACCATCCAGAGGTCTACCATGCTGTTGCTGATGGCATAGGCCCCAATATAGGCCAGCACTACAATGGCAATGGCCACAATGCTCAACTCAAGATTGAGAAGTTGGGCCATGCACTTGCATAAAAGAAAGCCTACGGGGATCATGAGCAAGTTAACCGCAAACTGTGAGGCAATGAAGGTATAGGTCAGTTCGCCTGTGGCCGTGAAAATTTTGAAGCCAGGTTGCAAACCATGAGCCAGAAGAGCTCCCAACAGGACAGCCGCGACTGCACTGCCGGGGATGCCCAGCGTGAGCATGGGGATCATGGAACCGCCGATGACGGCATTGTTGGCGCTTTCGCTGGAGGCCACCCCCTCTATGCAGCCCTTGCCGTAACGGGCAGGGTCTTTATCCCAGCGTTTGGACTCGTTATAGCAAATGATGGAGGCAATTTCGCCGCCAGCTCCAGGCAGGATGCCAATAAGCGTGCCCAAGATGGATGAGCGCATAAGCACCACCTTGCATTTCGTCGCAAGGTAGCGAAATATCATGCCAAATGTTCCTTTGCGGGGGTGGTATTCAGCAATATGTTGCCGTTGCGAGCCAATAAGAAAGAGAACTTGTGAAAAAGAAAACAGGCCAATCATGCAGGGTATGACGGCAACGCCCTGCACCATTTCATAGATGCCGAAGGTGAAACGCGGAAGGCCTGAATTGGGATCAAGGCCAATGGTCGATACCAGCATGCCCACAGCACCTGAAACCAGCCCCTTTCCCATGTTGTCTGCGCTCATAACCGCGATGGTAGACAGACCGAAGAGGCAGAGCCAGAAGTTCTCTGACGCCCCGAAGTTCAGTGCGCCCTCAGCCAGCGGTGCCGCCAGAAAAAGCAGAAAAAATGAACCTATGATACCACCGAAAGATGATGACAATAGGGATGTATACAGGCCTTCATCTGCCCGGCCTGACTGGCAGAGGGGCCAGCCATCGAATGTGGTGGCTACGGAAGAGGGTGTGCCTGGCGTGCAGATGAGAATGGCCGAATTGGCTCCGCCGTATATGGCACCCACATAAATGGCCCCCAGCATGACAAGACCGTTTGTGGGATCCATGGAGAAGGTCACGGGCACCATCAGTGCAACACCCATGGTTGCAGTGAGGCCAGGCAGCGCACCCACAACAATGCCTCCGGCAAGGCCGGCTATCATCAGGAAAATATTGAGAGGATCAAAGAGGTTAAGAAACGAAGGCAGAATGAATTCGCTCACGGTCACCCCCATTGTCAAGAATAGGCTACAACGCTCTCTCACCTAATGCGGGCAGGCCCTTGCGGGCCTGCCGGTTTTTTAACAAAGGGTTTACTTCTTGAGCATGCCGGCGTCACTGAGAGCCTTTTCAGCCTTGCCGTACTGAGACTTTACGTATGCTTCAAAATCGGGGCCGTCCATGTATTCTGCGGGTTGTCCGGCCTTCTTCATGTCTGCAAGATACTCGGGGTCGTTGCAGATCTTGCGGAACGTATCGCGCAGATATGTGAGTTCTTTTTGACCAATACCCGCCGGAGCAGCGAAGCAGCGACGGATGTCAGACACAATGTCGTACCCCAGTTCCTTCAATGTAGGAACGTTGGGCAGGAAGGGATTGCGGCTCTCACTGGCCATGGCCAGCACATCCATCTGATCCGTAGCACGCATGACGTCATTGAGGTTGCCGAAGATCATCATCACTTCGCCGCCCAGCAGGGCAACATTTTGTTCGGCAGCTCCCTTGTAGTAGACATCGGCGAACTTCGCTTCAGGATACTTTTTCTTGAAATCCAGGAACATGAGCCCATGGCCGGACAATTTGCCAGACATGCCAACGGTCAGCTTGCCAGGATTGGCCTTGGCATAGTCCATGATATCCTTCACGCTTTTGAACGGGCTTCCCTTTTTCACTGCGATGCACTGCGGGTCGTTGACTACCTGACAGATGTAGGCAAAGCTCGTCTTCGGATCAAACTGGGCATTCTGGCCAAGTTTCTGCACCACGATGTGGGGCATGTTCAAACCGCCGATGGTATAGCCATCCGGTTTGGCCCTGGCGATTTCGGCAAAACCCAGGGCACCGCCCGCACCCGTTTTATAAATGAATGTCCAGCGTTGATTTGAGTATTTATTCCAGTATTTTTCCATGATCCTAGCCTGTACGTCGCTGGAGCCTCCAGCGGAAAAGGCCATGATCATATTGATTGGTTTGCTGGGGTAATCAGCTGCAAATGTGGCATTTACCGAAAGGGTTAACAGCATGCTCGCAACGAGCATGGGCAACAGCTTGAACATCCTCATACTGATCTCCTTAGTTTGAAAGAGCGGGGGCTTTCAACCCCCATTTCAGTACAAAATATGTTTACCAAAAACTATTAAGCGCTTTCGTAGAGACGTGTCATAATGAATTCACGGTGCCCCAGAACCTCAGCGGAGGTATTGCGACCATTGCATGTGCGGAAAAGCATGTCTAGCAATTTATCGCCTGCCTGATCCAGATTGATTTCACGACGTAAAATGCCGGTGACATCGACGTCGATATGTTCGTTCATGGTGCGCACAGTGCGCGGATTAGCAGAGAGCTTGATGACAGGAAGGATCGGGTTGCCGATGATATTGCCCTGCCCAGTGGGGAAAAAGTGTGCCACAAAGCCGGAGGCTGCGCACAATGTCACCATTTCTGCTGCGGCTGAGGAGGAATCCATGAACCACAGGCCGGGCCCTGTGGGAGATTCACCCTTGTCCAGACAACCAATGACAGGGGCTTTGCGGCCAATCTTCTGGATGTTGCCCAAAGCCTTTTCTTCAATGGTGGTCAGGCCGCCCTCAATGTTGCCCTTGGTGGGTTGAGAGTCACAGAGATCGTTGGTCTTGTGGTCATCCACAACTTTGGCATAGCGGTCAAAAAATGCCTTGAATTGGGCACGGACCTTCTCATTGGCACAACGCTCCATTACCAGATGCTCGCCACCGGTGATTTCGGTTGTTTCGCCAAACAGCGTTGTGGCACCAGCCTCCCACAGTTTATCGAACGCGTTGCCCACGGTGGGGTTGGCGGCGATGCCGGAGGTGGTATCGGATTCGCCGCACTTGCAGGAAACCCAGAGCTCGTTGACCTTGCATTCGGTGCGCTGCAATTCGGTGGCGTAGTGTACGAATTCCTTCGCTTTGAGGGAGGCCATGCGGATGGTTTCGAGATCACCGTGCTTTTCTATGCCGAAGCCAGCCACCGGCTTGCCGGTCTTGGCAATGCCGTCAACAATG
>CAJOMG010000025.1:5782-46020 GCA_905235595.1 uncultured Desulfovibrio sp.
GTCCACAGGGGTTCGATACCGATGACCACAACAGCCGCCACATTGGGGTTGCAACCGACGCCGATGAGTGTGCGGAAATGCAGATCAAGATCTTCGCCAAACTGGAGACGCCCATAGGCGTGCGGCAGGGCAAGTGTGCCCTTCACATTGTTGGCTACCGCTTCACAGGCGGCATTTGAAAGATCGTCCAGAGGAAGAATGATAACATGGTTACGGATGCCCACGCGACCATTGTCGCGGCGATAGCCCATAAAGGTTTTTTGCATTGGATTACCACCTCTTGGTTTTGACGTTGTGAACGTGTAGATGCTCGCCGCGTTTAATAGGCTTCACCACTTTGCCAATATCTGTGCCATACTTGATGACTGTATCGCCCACATTCAGGTCTTTAAGAGCGATTTTGTGGCCGATGGGAATATCGTCAAGGGTTTCAAATTCAATAGTTGTGTCACCATCCATAACCCAACCATTAAGTTTGTCACCTTTTTTTACACCTTCAACAACGACAACACCTACACTGTCTCCCGGTTCATGAACAACGAAGTGGGTTGTCATAAAAGACTCCTTTTTGAAGTAACGAAATAGGACCTTGTAAATGCACTTGTGAATGTGTAAAAGATATATGTCCAACAACAAAAAAGATTGTCAATTATTTCCAGTAATTAAAGCAATCTAAGCGTATGTTGGATATGTCTATCACATTCGAATTAAATTTAGCATAAAACATGCCACAAGACAATGTTTTTATAATATACTGAAAATTAAAGATTTTTTTATATATTTGTTACAAATATGAAATTTAGGAATATTTTTATGCCGATATATGGGCAATATTGTTCTTTTTTGGGCAGATAACTATGGAACATCGAAATGATTTCAATGGGTTGAATATGCCCTCTCTGGCCGTGGGACAGGTGGTACACAATTTGGCAGACATCATCGTTCGCAAGTTGGACAGGAAGGCTTTTTTTATGGTGCTGGCAAAGCAGATTCGTGCTTTGTTCCATTATGACAGATTCTGTATCAATCTTTATGATTCTGAAAGGGAATTTCTAAATCTTTTTACAGCTGCTGATGGCACAGTTGTTGAGTCGCTCTCCAATACGCGAGTTGCACGTGACACCGTGGCCGGATTGGCAATTTCTTCGCGCAAACCCGTGGTCATCAACGATATCCGTTCTCTTAATCTGGGCAATGATCCTATGCCCCTCTCTTCAGTGGGATTGAATGCCACCATAGCCTTGCCATTGATTTTTAACCGGGAAGTCATTGCGACACTGCACGTATCCTTTATTCGTCAGCCTGATAACGTGGTTGAAATTCTCAATTTTCTTTTAGAGTTGAGTCCTGTTATTACTACATTTCTTTTTGCTCTGCTGGCTGAGGAACGCTGGGAGCAGACCAGGGGGGCACACAATACAAGGGCGACAAGAGGGGAAGAGGCAAGTGTTCCTGCCCTGGAAAGCCGTTTACTGGAAACGCCACCGATGCAGCACACCATGAATATCGCTACTAAAGTGGCCAAATTGAACATCCCGGTGCTCATCACCGGTGAAACTGGGACGGGCAAGAGCATGCTGGCCCGCTGGCTGCATCACAACAGCCCGCGACACGGGGAAAACTTTATACATGTCAACTGCCCTGCCTTGGTCACAAGCCTGTTTGAAAGTGAGATGTTCGGTTATGCCAAGGGTGCTTTTACCGGGGCTACATCCAAGCATGTTGGGCGTATTGAGATGGCACAGAACGGTACCCTGTTTCTGGATGAAATAGGTGAGCTGGGCACCGAGATGCAAAGCAAGCTGCTGCAGGTTTTAGAGGAAAATTCATTTGAGCGTGTGGGAGAGGCCGTGCCTGTGGGGGTGGATATCCGTATCATCTCTGCAACCAATCGGGATCTTGTTGCGGCCATGGCGGAGGAAAGGCTGCGTCGTGATCTCTATTATCGCCTTGCTGCAGTTGTCATTCATATGCCAGCATTGCGAGATCGCAAGGACGATATCCCGCTTTTTGTAGAGTATTTTATCCGACAGTTATCACGTCAGTATGAGATTCATCCTCCCAAGCTGCCTCGCGGTGTGGTACGGGCATTGTATGAACATGTTTGGCCGGGCAATATCCGTGAACTGCGCAATGTTGTAAGTCGTATTTTACTCCATACGCTTGATTCCCCTTTGTCTGATGCATTTGTGACTGAAACATTACACATGTGGAAAGATAGGGCCTCCCCTCAAGACAATGTTGTACAGGAAAGGACAAATTGCCTGAATCCTGTCCCCTTGGTGACGACGCTGAAAGACAATGAGCGTGAACACATTTTGTCGGCTTTGCGCCAATCTGGTGGGCGGATTTCAGGATATGGTGGAGCTGCAGAACTCCTTGGCGTACCCCGTTCAACCTTACAGAATAAAATGCGCAAACTGGGCATCAACCGTGATTTCAGAAGAGGCTGAATGTGGATAGCGAGCTTCTTGTGAACGCCCTTGAAGGCGTTTTTGCTTTGGTTACGCTTGGAACCATTGGCTACATAATAGCAGCATTACAATGGGCTGGCAATGAAACTCGAATTTTGCTTCCACGCATAATTACGAATATTTCGTTGCCGCCATACCTTATGTATACAATAATGAAGCATTTTCAAAGAGATAGAATTATAGAATTGCTTCATGGCATTTTGCCTCCATTGATTTCTGTGGCCATAACATTTGTTCTTGCCCTATGTATTGCAAAGATATTTCGTGTGCAACGTGTGCATTTTGGACTATTTTGTGCATGTATTGCCAATTCAAACACAATATTTATTGGAATACCAGTAAATATTGCCATTTTTGGAGAAAGTGCGATGCCATATGTTCTTCTATATTATATGGCGAGCACAGTTTTCTTTTGGACAATAGGTCAATATTCTATACTGACAGACAGTAAAAATAAAAGTATCATATCATATAAAAATATTACATTTTCAAAAATTATATCACCACCATTGATGGGTTTTATTACTGGTGTTATTTTTACAGCAATTGGAGTAGAACTTCCTGATTTTGCTGAAAATGTTATCCAAAATCTTGGAAGTATGACAACGCCATTGGCTATGATATTTATTGGCATTTCTATGTATGATATTGGATTAAGAAATATAAATGTAAATAAAGATATTGTTCTAGTCATAATAGGAAGAATGCTTCTTGCACCAATGATTATGTTCTTTATTTCTAAATTATTTAATTTACAAGATAGTATGTCGCATGTATTTATTGTTCAATCTTCGTTGCCAGTCATGATGCAAGCAGCAATTTTAAGTGCATATTATAATGCTGACAGTCATTTTGGTTCCCAGGCTGTAGCTTATACGACAATACTTTCTATCGTTTTCATCCCTATCCTTATTGCTATACTTACGCGACTTTCTTAATTAGCTCAGAGTCAAGAAATTATGATTTAGGAGATGCTGTTCTCGACATCTGTGATATGTTCCAGTAATCATAAGGAATGTTATACGTCAAATGAATGCCAATGATATACACAGTGCAGTCGCGTCGTCGGTAGTACATGGAGAGAACGCTGGCGCTTTTCGTGAGGATCAGCTGTGTCTTTTGTATGAGCTCGCCAATGTGGTCAATACCACCATAGACGAGGCGCAAGCACTCAATGCCGCCCTGCAGCTCATGGCTGAACATTTGCATATGATGCGCGGAGCGATAACGCTTGTTTCCCCTGACAGTGGTGAAATCCGTATTGAGGCTGCTTACGGTCTCACGCCGGCCGAAGCACGGCGTGGAAGGTATGTGCGCGGTGAGGGAATTACAGGGCGGGTCATTGAAACTGGCCGCCCTATGTGTATATCCGATGTGTCAGAAGAACCACTCTTTCTCAACCGTACGCGTTCGCGCGATTTAGGTAAGGAGACCATTTCCTTTATCTGCGTGCCCATTCTTCTTAACGACCAGGTTGTCGGCGCTCTCTCTGTGGATCGCCTGTTGACCGACGAGGATACGCTGACCGACGAAATGCGTCTGTTGACCATTATTTCCACGCTCTTGGGGCATGTGGCTCTGGAAAAGCAGGAACGCATGGATGCCGTACAGCCGCAACCACTGCGTTTGCGCGGTTTTGTGGGCAACTGCGAAGCTATGCGGGTGGTCTATGAACAGATTGTCCAAGTGGCTTCATCAAATACCACAGTGCTCTTGCAGGGAGAATCCGGCACGGGTAAAGAATTGGTGGCTCGCGCAATACATGCGGCTGGCCCTCGCGCCAGCAAACCGTTTATCCCTCTGAATTGTGCGGCATTGCCGGAAAATCTCATCGAGAGTGAACTCTTCGGGCATGAGCGCGGAGCCTTTACCGGTGCCAATGCCTTGCGCAAGGGATGTTTTGAGCTGGCAGACGGCGGGACTCTCTTTCTGGATGAGGTTGGAGAACTTTCTCCCTTGATCCAGGCCAAATTATTACGCGTGCTGCAGGAACGTGTTTTTGTGCGACTAGGTGGCATGGAGGCGCACTGTGTGGATGTACGTATTATCACAGCCACTAATCGTGATTTGGATGAAATGGTTCAGCAGGGAAATTTTCGTCGAGATCTTTATTACCGGTTGAATGTCTTTCCCATTGCCTTGCCCCCATTGCGTTCTCGTACAGATGATATTTTACCACTTGCCAGCCATTTTCTTAAAAAATTTTCCCAGGCCAACGGACGCGGTGGTGTTCGGCTTTCCCTCGCCGTTATGGGCATGCTGCAGCGCTATGCCTGGCCTGGCAATGTACGGGAACTCGAAAATGTCATGGAGCGGGCAGTATTGATGCTCGGCCGCGAGGCACTCGTGTTGCCACAGCATTTGCCACGGGCTTTACATAGCTGCTCCATCAGCAATGGAAGGGGGAATGTTCCCACACGGAGTGCAGTTTCGGGAACCTTGCAGGAACAGCTTGAAGAACTTGAGCGGGCTATTATTGTTGAAGCTATGGAATGCAGTGGTGGTCAGCTGGGCAAGGCAGCCCAGAGTTTAGGACTTACAGAACGCATTATGGGTTTGCGTTTGCGGAAATATGATCTCAATTATAAAATGTTCAGATCTCAAAGAAGAAAATCGTAAGAGCGTCGTATATTGGGATGTCAGTAGTCCCCACCGCTGCTGCTTTAACGGCGTCAAGCTGCGGCGCTGATGCCAATGCCATATTCACACTCCTTGTCTCAAAGGGCAATCGCTGAGCCAGTGCATCAGTTGGTGACGAGAACAAGATCTGCCTGAGAACTGTACATCCGAAGTGAGAATAAAGGGACACGCATGAAAAAGGCATTAAGCTGGTTCCGTGAGAACTCGACACCCCATTCCTGGCAGTGTAATTTATGGCTTTGCCTTCCTTGTGCCGGCTTCAAAACGCGATGGATAGCATAAGAGCTGTTAGTGAACGGAACTACCATGAAAAAAATACTAAAAAAGACAGGCGTTGTGGTATTGCTTCTTTCTTTCTGCTCCCTGTTTGGTCAGGCATCATGCACAATGAAGAAGGAGTCTGCCGGCAGCAATATAAGCGACTTTGAAGCCGTGCACAACCTCGTTGTGGCCGAAAGAATGTACCGTGTGAGTCATCGCAATGCCGAACTTGCCGAGTGTTATGCCGAGGATGCGGATATCCACACGTCCTGGCAAAGCGGCGGGCGGGAAACGTTCGTGGGAAAGACAGCGGTGGAGACGCAGCAGTCTTTGCCTATCGTGAATCGCTGCAACCCACCCCTTATTCACCTTAGAGGGCGTCGTGCGCTTGTGGAATACCCCATGACCACTACGCGTGAAGTTATTGTGAATGGCGAAAAAGCCGTGCTGACTTCCTTTATGCTGCTCATTTATCGTGTAGAGAAGCGCGGCGGGCAGTGGAAAATTGTGAGCATGCTCTCCATAAATGAATATGATGAGCTTAAGCCAGCTGTTCCAGGTACCGATCTGAAGGTGAACAGCAACGATGTTAAGGATTATCGTCTGTCGTACCGTTGGCTCACCTATACGCGCACATTGGCAGGTGGCACTATTTCGCAAGACCTTATAGGAATCGACCGCCCGGAGACTGTGAAAAAAACTTACGAAGATGGGTATAAATGGTTGAACGAAGAATGAGGTGGTCCAGAGCCGTGTGGGGCGTCGGGAAAACATAATCGAAGAGTCTGCCAGACAGTATACTGAAGATAGAATCGACATAAATGTAATTAATCATTCTTGCTCTCTGTTAAAACGACAAAAATGTAGTTTTATACAACTGCCGTGTGATTACAGGTAACCACACGGCATTTTTGTGTTGTCCCTGCGCACAATGAAGGAAAATGTATACTATTTTCTACGATAATGTAGAAAATAGTTTTGACAACGGTAAGATCGCTACAATTCTCTGCATATATATCACATAAGAATTATATATAATATACTGATATTATTAGAAATTTAATCGCATATACATTCTTTGGCACAATTCCTGCCTTGAGTTTCTTTGTGATACAGGGCCGCAAGGATGGTAGGGGTTTGCCCTGGGGACTGTTTGCCAAGGATGTTTCAATGAATAGTGCCGATACCTGTTTTATTATCATCTGCGCCACGTTTGTTTTTCTTATGACGCCAGCACTTGCGCTTTTTTACGGAGGGTTGGTCCGGGCGCGAAATATTCTTTCCACAAGCATGCACAGTTACGCATCGCTGGGACTTATCTCAGTATTATGGGCCATTTTAGGCTATTCTCTTGCGTTCGGTCCTGATCACGGTGGCCTTTTGGGAGATTTGTCCTATGCATTTCTTCATGGAGTGGGGGGTAATCCTTCTCCAGCTGCAGAAAATCTTCCGCATACGGTTTTCATGGCTTTTCAGTGCATGTTCGCGGTCCTGACCGTGGCACTTATTTCTGGTTCATATGCTGAACGTATCCGTTTCCCCGCCATGCTCGCTTTTTCCGCCCTCTGGTTGATTGCTGTGTATTGCCCCATGGCTCATTGGGTGTGGGGTGGAGGATGGATGGGAACAATGGGCGCCCTAGATTTTGCCGGAGGGGCAGTTGTACATATGTCATCTGGAGCTGCCGCCCTGGCATGCGCGCAGGCCCTTGGGCCTAGGCTGAATCTGGGAGTAGCGGCCACGCCAAACAATCTTCCACTGACCTTGCTGGGTGGTGGGCTGCTATGGTTCGGCTGGTTTGGCTTTAACGCAGGCAGTGCCCTCGCCTCGGGTGCACTGGCAGGGCATGCTATGGTGGCAACACATATGGCTACTGCAAGCGGCATAGTAGGGTGGTTGCTCGTTGAATGGTGGCGTACCGGCAAGCCGACCAGTTTGGGCGCGATATCCGGTGCGCTGGCTGGCCTTGTGGCCATAACCCCTGGTGCAGGTTTTGTCGAGATCATGCCTGCCATGATCATAGGCTTTGCAGGAGGCATGGTCTGCTACGGGGGCGTTCTTCTTAAGTCCAGGCTCGGCTATGATGATGCTTTGGATGTCGTGGGTATTCATGGCCTGGGAGGAACCTGGGGCGCGCTGGCTACAGGCTTGTTTGCCTGCGCTGCGGTGAACAATGTGGATGGCCTTTTCTATGGTAACCCCCATCAGGCATGGGTGCAGATTGTCTCCATCGTGGCCACATGGGGGTACTGCTATACTGTATCCCGCATTTTGCTCAAGCTGGTGGATTTGTTTTTCGGCCTGCGCGTTATGCCGGATTCTGAAGTCTCTGGCCTTGATTTGAGTGAGCATAACGAGCGCGGCTATTCAATGTAATATATGTAATATGGTATGCAATGAATCAAAGAAAGGGCAACGCATATGAAAAAGCTGGAGATTATTATCCGTCCAGGCATGTTTGAGAGGGTGAAGACCACTCTGACTGATTTGCACATCCAGGGACTCAATTATACGGAAATCAAAGGTTTTGGACGCCAGCACGGCCATACCGAAGTATACCGTGGCACTACCATGCGGGTTGATTGCCTGCCTAAGGTAAAGGTGGAAGTGGTACTGCCTGACGGTAAATTGGAAGAAGCCCTCAATGCCGTGGTCAGTGTGGCCCGAACTGGTCAGGTAGGTGATGGCAAGATATTCGTTAGTGACGTGCAGGATGCGATCCGCATTCGCACGGGAGAACGTGGTGAAGAAGCACTGTAATTGAGTGCCATAAAGACAACCTGTTATATAGTTGGAGTTTACTTATGCATGCAATTCGTCAGGCAGTGTTGCGTCAGGCCATGGACACAGAGCCTGTGTCACCGGTAAAGCAGGATGAAAAGGGCAGAGCGGCGGAAGAGATTTTTGGCAAACATGTATTTGGCCTCCCCGCCATGCGTAAACGGCTGCCTAAGGATGTCTACCGCAAGCTTGCTCGTATCATTCGCAATGGAGAACGTTTGGATCCGGCGATTGCCGATGTTGTTGCCAGCGCCATGAAGGATTGGGCAATGGAGCACGGTGCCACGCACTACACCCACTGGTTCCACCCCATGACAGGGTTGACTGCAGAAAAGCACGACGCCTTTCTTACCCCCACTGGTGATGGCCAGGTGATCAGTGAATTTTCGGGAAAAATGCTGATTAGTGGCGAACCCGATGCATCCTCCTTCCCTTCGGGTGGTATTCGTTCCACTTTTGAGGCACGGGGGTACACAGCCTGGGATCCCTCGGTACCTGCCTTTATTATTCCTCAACCGTATGGGGCTACACTGCACATCCCGACGTACTTTTATTCCTATTCCGGTGAGACGCTAGATCGAAAAATCCCTCTGCAGCGCTCAATCGCCGCATTGTCAAAGCAAGCTCTGCGCATTTTGCGTCTTTTTGGTAATACTACAGCCAGCTTTGTGCGTCCCAATGTTGGGCCGGAACAAGAATATTTTCTGGTGGATAGTCGTCTGGCGGCCTTGCGTCCCGACATTCTTCTGACAGGGCGTACTCTTCTTGGTGCACCCTCGCCCAAGGGACAGGAAATGGAAGACCACTATTTTGGCGCTATTCCCGGTCGTGTCATGAGTTTTATGCAGGATCTGGAGATTGAGTTGCTCAAACTCGGCATTCCCGCAAAAACGCGCCACAATGAAGTGGCTCCCGGGCAGTTTGAATTGGCCCCAGTGTTTGAAGAAGCCAATGTTGCCTGTGATCACAATATGCTTTGTATGAACATGATGCGCCATCTAGCTCCGCGCCATGGCTTTGTGTGTCTGTTGCACGAAAAACCTTTTGCCGGGGTCAATGGCAGTGGCAAACATAATAACTGGTCATTAAGTGATTCCGAAGGCAACAATCTGCTTAATCCTGGCTCCACGCCACAGGATAACGCACAGTTTCTCGTTTTTCTTGCTGCCGTTCTGCGCGCCGTACACAGGCATGCGGCTGCATTACGCCTGGGTACGGTGGGTGCTGGCAATGATCATCGTCTGGGGGCTAATGAGGCTCCGCCTGCTATTATCTCTGTTTATTTGGGTGAGCAGCTGGCAGAAGTGCTGAACACTCTTGTAAATGGTAATCGTTCCGGCAAGCGCAAGCGTAGTGTGCTGGAAGTGGGGGTTTCCACATTGCCTCCTCTGCCAGTAGATCTTTCGGACCGCAACCGTACCAGCCCATTTGCATTTACAGGCAATAAGTTTGAATTCCGGGCTGTGGGGTCATCCCAATCTGTGGCACCGGTAAACATTGCTCTCAATACGGCCGTGGCCTGTGCGCTGGACGACATTGCAACTGAACTGGAGGCATCTCTTGCCTCAGGCATGCGTTTGAATGCGGCTTTACAGGAACTGCTGCCACGGTTGTTCAAAGAGCATATGCCTGTTGTTTTTAACGGTAACGGCTATGCCCAGACCTGGCCGGAGGAGGCTGCCCGACGTGGCCTGCCCAATTATGACAATACAGTGCTCGCACTGGAACATTATTGCGACCCGGATGTCATGGATGTGTTTTTGCGTCAAAACATCCTGACGGAACGGGAGATGCGTTCCAGGCAGGAGATATTGCTGGAGAATTATACAAAGAGTGTCTGCATTGAAGGCCGTACTATGGCTGCCATGGTGCGGACTTCAGTCCTGCCGTCAAGTTTGGAGATGCAGTGCCGCATTGCTGACGTTGTCATCAAGACCCGTACAGTGACGGGAGAGCAGACCGTGGCAAGTGAGGAATCTTATTTTACGGAAGTGCGTGACCATGTGAAAGCCTTGCAGAAAGGCGTTGAGTCTCTGGAGCAAGCTTTGGAACGTATTGATCATATCACGGGGGTACTGGAAAAAGCACAGACTGCCAGGGACATGGTGCTGCCTGCCATGGCAGAATGCCGTGGCCACGCTGATGCGCTGGAACAACTGGTGGACGATAGCCTCTGGACCCTGCCCAAGTATGCGGAACTGCTTTGGATTAATTAGAGGTACTATAAAAAATTCGGAGAAACAGTGTTGGTGGCTAAGGCACGTCCCGGGGGGATAATTTGCCTCGTCAGCTGCTGACCCCGCTGTATGGTGGGGACTGCCATGCCGCTGCCCGGTAAACGGGCAGCGGCATGGTGGTCAAGCAATGCGTGCAAGGTCGATCATCAGAAAGAGAAGAGTCATGGGCAGGCTAGTACGGTTTACGAAGATGCAGGGCATTGGCAACGATTATGTATACATCAATGGGTTTGAAGAAGATGGTATAGATGATCCCGGTGCTCTGGCACGCCGCATCAGCGACAGGCATTTCGGTGTAGGCTCGGACGGGCTTGTGTTGGTGCTGCCTTCACAATCTGCTGATGTACGTATGCGCATGTTTAATGCTGATGGCTCGGAGGCAGAAATGTGCGGCAATGCCATACGCTGCGTGGGCAAATATGCGTATGAGCACGGCCTTGTTGCCGGCACTAGCGTGCGGGTGGAAACATTGGCCGGGGAAAAGATCGTAAACCTTTTGCATGAAAACGGCCAGATTTGTGCTGCGACAGTGGATATGGGTGTACCAGAGCTTATGCCAGCGCACATTCCCGTGCTGGTGCAGGATGGTGGCGATACCCAGAGCTTTATAGCGCGGCATGTGGACGTGGGCGGTACAGTCTACGATGTGACGGCCGTATCCATGGGCAATCCCCATGCTGTCGTTTTTATGGAATATATAGATATGCTGGACTTGCCGTGTTTGGGACCCCGGTTTGAATGCCATCCCCTGTTCCCCAGACGTATCAATACCGAATTTGTGGAACTTGTTTCGCCTGCCCTTGTACGTATGCGTGTTTGGGAGCGCGGAGCTGGCGAGACTATGGCTTGTGGCACAGGGGCATGTGCCGTGGCCGTTGCCTGCCATCTTACTGGTCGAACAGGACGTGAGCTGGATGTAGAACTCAGGGGAGGAACACTGCATATCCGATGGGATGCAGCATCAGGGCGTGTGTTCATGACAGGTGGAGCACTGACGGTTTTTGAAGGAATGTATCCTCTCTGATGTCCCTGTAGCAACTGTCATGTGGAAAGTTCCAAGGAGTGAGCATGACGACAGTCAATGAGAATTATCTCAAGTTGCCTGGCAGCTATCTTTTTTCTGATATAGCACACAAGGTGGCTGCATATGGCAATGCCCATCCAGAAAAGCATATTATCAGCCTGGGCATCGGTGATGTGACACGCCCATTGATTCCAGCGGTGATTGCTGCCTTGCACAGGGCTGTAGATGAGATGGGGAGGGCTGCGTCATTCCATGGCTACGGACCGGAACAGGGGTATGCATTTTTGCGCGAAGCCATTGCTGAACACGATTATCGTGTTCGTGGTGTGGCCATGGATGCCAGTGAGATTTTTGTAAGTGATGGAAGTAAGTCTGACGTGGGTAATTTTCAGGAATTGTTTGCTGCCCATAGCGTGGTGGCTGTGACTGATCCGGTATATCCCGTCTATGTGGATTCCAACGCCATGGCAGGTCGTGCGGGTACGTATGTCGATGGCAGCTGGGAGCGCATCATCTATCTGCCCTGTTTGCGTGAAAATGCCTTCGTGCCGGAATTCCCTGCAGTACGTCCTGATATTGTCTACCTTTGCTGTCCCAATAATCCCACGGGAACGACGCTGCCGCGAGCGGCATTGCAAGCCTGGGTGGACTATGCCCGCCGCGAGGGCTGCATCATCCTTTTTGATTCGGCCTACGAGGCCTATATTTCGGACGCATCAATTCCCCACTCCATCTATGAACTGGAAGGGGCGCGAGAAGTAGCTGTGGAGTTCCGCAGCTTTTCCAAGACTGCAGGTTTTACGGGCCTGCGCTGTGCCTACACGGTGGTTCCACGAGAACTGAAAGTTTCAGATGGCAGGGGTGGGCAGGTATTTCTCAATCCCTTATGGAATCGTCGCCAGTGTACCAAGTACAATGGTTGCCCTTATATTGTGCAGCGGGCCGCAGAAGCTGTCTATAGTGAGGAAGGCCGTCAGCAGGTCATGGATGTCATTGCTGGGTACAGAGCGACCGCCGCAAGACTTGCTACAGCCGTGCGCAGCATAGGGCTTGAAGTGTATGGCGGTGTAGATGCTCCGTATCTTTGGGTAAGGGTGCCGGTCGGTGCGACCTCCTGGAGTTTTTTTGAGCATCTGCTGACTGAAGCGGCATTGGTATGCACACCGGGCGCGGGTTTTGGCATTGCTGGCGAGGGCTATGTGCGACTGACAGCATTTGGCACTCCTGAAGATACGCAGGAAGCCATAGAACGTATGGTTGCTATGTAGAGGCAATACCCCCTGAGGTTTTTTATGTGCAGAATTGGTTCCATCAAAAGCAAAATTCCAGTGTCTCCTTCCTTGGCACTCAATCTTATGCTGCCGCAACAGGAAGGGCATGACAATTCTGGTTTTGCCATGGTTATGCAGGATATGGACGGCGTGTTTGCGCATTATAAGGACAAACCCTTGCTTTCCTTGGCCTGCACGCCAGCAGGCGTGCAACTGGTCAATGAGTATATGGAGAACAAGGGTTTTGTGCAGATAGCGCAGTGGGTGCCCGATGTGGACAAACGGCCCGGACTGAAGATCGCGGCCATGCCCCGCTATGTCTTTCGCAACTATGATTATCCGGAAATCTACCGGTATCGCACGCAGGCCGAGCGGGAAAATCTGCTTCTGGACACGCGTCTTGCACTCCGCACGCTGTTGGCAGAAAAGGGGGACGGGTATGTGTATTCTTTCTGGCCAGACGTGCTGACGTTGAAGGAAATCGGTGATCCAGCTGATATTGCCGTGTATTTTCGCCTGTGGGAAGACACTGGCCGTCTGACAGCCCGTAATATTGTTACCCAATGCCGCCAGAACACCAATTATGCCATTGTGCGCTACGCGGCACATCCTTTTTTTTTGCAGGGTTATACGCTTTGCGCCAATGGGGAGAACACGTTTTTCAGCAGAAATACAGAATTGCAGAAGGCACTGCACCGCGGCTACATAGGGTTTGAATCCGATTCGCAAAGCCTGCTGTACACCTTGCATTATGTGTTACACGAGCTGGGCTGGCCTTTGGGATATTACAAGCATGTTATTACCCCCCTGCCCATTGCGGAAATGGAATGTCGTAAAGACCGCGATGCACTTTTTCTTATTCGTGAATCACTCTCGCACCTGGAGGCCAATGGCCCGGGAGCCATTATTGCCCTTTTGCCAGACGGAACCATGCTGGCTCTGGGAGATTCCAGAAAATTGCGCCCAATGGTTGTAGGTGGTGATGGGAATATGGTTGCAGTGTCATCAGAGGTGTGTGGGCTCAATGCCATCCTTCCTGAGCGTGATACCGGTGAAGACATCTACCCTGACGAGCGGGAGATGATAGTCATCGACAATGCATTGGAGGTTCGTCGGTGGAGACAGTAATGGTTCAGGATGTGAGCGTTGGCGACCTGCGCTGGAATATTGCATGGCAGAAAGACGTGTGCGTCATGTGCGGTTCCTGTGTTGCTGCTTGCTCCTTTCACGCCATTGAGGTCGTGCGTAATAGATATTTGCGTGGTCCTGTTCATATAACAGGGGAACATTCAGGGCAGACCCCTTCTCCGCGTCTTGCCATACGTCAGATTGCTGATTCTAAGTGCGCCTGCAGGGGGTGCGGCATGTGCGCAAAGGTATGTCCAGTAGGGGCAATACAGCCTGTGCGCAACCGTGATAACCGTATGTCCATGCTTTCTCGCTGCGCAGGTACGCCCAAGCGTGGCGGACGTCATGGCGGTGTACAAAGGCGTACGCTTGATACCATTATGGTGGGTCGCATCAGCCAGATGACCGATCCTGCTCTGGATTCTGAACGTCATCTTTTTGATATGCGAGCGCCTCTAGGGCGCGTCATGCCTGTGTCAGAGATTCCTCTGCGTGTGGAGGGGGAGAGACTGAAGGTCGCCGGACGAACACCTCCTGTACGTTGGATATATCCTCTCATATTTAGTGATATGAGCATAGGTGCGCTTTCTACCCGCGCGTGGGAGGCTGTGGCGTTGGCATGTGCTTATCTGAACGAGCGTTGTCACTTGCCAGTGCGCATGTGTTCAGGCGAGGGCGGTATGCCCGTCAGGCTGTTGGAATCTGAGTATCTAAAGTACATGATTTTGCAGATAGCCTCTGGGCATTTTGGCTGGAACCGTATACTTACGGCTTTGCCCCGTATGAAAGAGGATCCCGCTGCCGTTCTTATCAAGATAGGGCAGGGTGCCAAGCCCGGTGACGGCGGTTTGCTGCCCGCTGCTAAAGTTACCCCGCACATTCAGGCTATCCGTGGTGTGCCTGGCGTCACACTGCATTCTCCACCCAATCATCAGGGGCTCTATTCCATTGAGGAAGCCGTACAAAAGATGCACCTTTCGTGCAACGCCATCTTTGGTTTTCGCGTGCCTGTGGCAATTAAGTGCGCGGTCTCGTCTACATCCGTTGCAGTGTACAACAATTTGTTGCGCGATCCCTATAACATATGCGGAGGTTTCTTTTTGGACGGAATTCAGGGAGGCACCGGAGCGGCAAATGAAATATCACTTGAACACACTGGGCATCCCGTTGTTTCCAAGCTGCGTGACTGTTATCGGGCCGCTGTTGTTCAGGGGCGGCAAGGGCAGATCCCGCTTTGGGCAGGCGGTGGTGTGGGGCAGACGGGCAATGCTGCAGCTGACGCTTTTAAGCTGATCTGTCTTGGAGCAAATGGTGTCTTTGTGGGCAGGATTCTTATTCAGCTGCTTGGTTGCGTCGGCAATGAGCAGGGCCGATGCAATGCGTGTAATACCGGTCAATGCCCCACTGGAATCTGCACCCAGGATCCTCGTTTGGTACATCGGCTTGACGTAGACCGTGGCGCGGAAAACATCGTAGCCTACATGCGCTCTTTTGACGCTGAGTTGCGTAAACTGCTGGCCCCTGTGGGCAACAGTTCATTGCCCGTGGGACGTTCTGATGCGCTTGTTACTTCAGACAAGGCCGTGGCGGACAAGCTGGGCATTCAGTATGCATGTTGACGTTGGAGAGGACGATGCTGCACATTGATACAGTTTCAGGGCATGAACGCCGTTCCACACAAGAGCTTCTTTTACTTATTGAAGCTGCGGTAGAACAGGGAGAAACGGATTTTTACATTGCTGCTTCAGGGCAGCACGATATTGGCGGCCCTCTCTGGAACAGGAAGGGTGCTCGTTTGACATTCACGGTACGCAATCCTGGTCAGCGTGTAGGAGCCATGTGCCTCCCGCCACATCCGTGCTTGTGGAAGGTCCGGCACCGGCAGATGTGGGATGGCTCAATGCAGGCGGTCGCGTTGTAGTACGCGGTGACGTGGGTGATACAGCGGGGCACTGCGCTGCCAGTGGCGTCATCTATGTAGGAGGGCGCGCCGGAGCCCGTGCGGGGTCGCTCATGAAGCACGACCCCATGTACGACGAACCGAGCCTGTGGGTCTTGCAGAATGTCGGGAGTTTTTCCTTCGAATTCATGGGGGGCGGACGGGCCGTGGTGTGTGGGCTTGGCTGCGACAAGATGGCATCTGTTCTGGGGGAACGCCCTTGTGTGGGCATGGTGGGAGGTATTGTCTATTTTCGCGGACAGGTGAGTTCGCTCCCTGCAGAAGTCTGCGTAAAAGCGCTGGAAACAGACGATATTGCCTGGCTGGAAAGTGGGTTGGAAGATTTCCTTGCGGCCGTCGACAAACAAGAAGCGTGTTCACTCTTGGCAGACTGGAGCATGTGGCATAAAATTGTGCCCGAGATCGGTGATGAAGAGCACCCCGACACTGTGGAGGACATCACTGCCTTTAGACGTAAGACATGGATTTCAGGCGGTATATTTGGCGATGTCATTGAGGATAATTTTCAGGTAAGCGGTCTGGTTGCTTGTGGCGACTTGCGCTTGCGAGAACCAGTATGGCAGCAGGGGATGCAATGCAGCCCACAGGGACGGAGCTGTCGCGATTGTGGACAGTGTCTTAAGGCCTGCCCGGAAAGGGCTATTGCCCGTGTACATGACGATGTGGGGGGGTATGGCTATATATCCGACGGGGCACGCTGCATCGGCTGTGGCATCTGTGCGGCAATATGCCCCTTGGGTGTGTGGCAAATGCATGTGCATCTTGCAGAGCCTTGATACAAGATACATAGAGAAAGAAATATGACGGCAAGGGGCACGCAGTGCATATGGCGTTAATTTTCTTGTTCATGTTGCTCTTGCCATCTCCCGTTGCGGCAGTGCCTGATGATACTGCCGCAACTTGTTCTTTGTCTTTACCCGCCGAAGGGCTGTCAGTACCCCAGCATGGCAGTTACCCGGCACTTCCACAGGAGTGTGATGCCGTATGCAGGATAGACTGGCGTTGCCTGCAGCTAGCGTATCCGCAGATCAGCCATATGGTGTCGGATTGTGACGGATTGTGGCTGGTGCTCCATGACGGGCGTCGTGTACGTTATGCTGCCGCAGGCAAGGTGAGGCATGCTTGGGCGGAAGACCCCTGGGTGGTCGATGTGCGTACCTCCATGGCTGACACTTATCCACTGGAACCAGAGCGGCCCGATACACCTCTTGGCATTTCGCCTGGGCGGCGAAGATCTTATGAGCTCTTGCAGTATTTCTATGGGGAATCACCAGCTGCAGTGAAAGGGCAGTTACAGAAAGTGTTTTTGCTCGGGCAGCCCCTGTGGTTGGCTGCACCTGCCGCCGAGGCCATGCACAGAGCCAATGCCGCTTTGGCCTCCCTTGTGGCAACGAGGTCGGACCTCAGGCGATTTCTTAAAATGGACGGCGGGTTCAACTGGCGCCGTATTGCCGGTGAATGTCGTCTTAGTCCACATGCGTTCGGCATTGCCTTTGACATAAGTGCTGCGATAGCGACCTATTGGCGTTGGAGTAGGCTCCAGCCGCATCCCATGCAGAAAGACTACCCCAGTGCTATTGTACAGGCTTTTGAAAACGAAGGCTTTATCTGGGGTGGGAAATGGCATGAGTATGATCTCATGCATTTTGAATACCGCCCGGAGATTATCTGTAAGGCCCACATGCTGCAAGAAGGCAAGGGAAAGGCTTTAGTTCCCTAGTCCGCGTTTATCACTCGATATGTCGCTCACAAGCGAGATATGCTCTCGAAAAAAAGAGTAGTTACAAGAGAGTTGCCTGGTTTTTCTGGCAAAAAAGCAGAACACTGAAGCCTTATGGACTTCAGTGTTCTGCTTTATATGGCAGTTGGTGTACCTAGCAGTACGAAAACGACCTCAAAGCGGCAGCAACAGGTTACAGCCCCAACTGAGAGAGCATATCGTCGATGGCGTTCTGGGAAACGCCATGTGTATCTGGCCCCTTGAGTTCACTGCGTACCTGCTGCCCCTTGCGGAATTCCTGCATGGCCTGTTTGGCTTCTGATTGCAGTTCTGCAACATTTTTCATGGGATCCTTTTCTGCGCCCTCCATCATAAGACCTGAAGAAACGTACAGCTCCACTACTTTGGCCTCAATCTGCTCCAGGGCGGAAACCACACGCTTGATGCGCTGGCCAGTGATATCCTGAAAGCTGAGCGTAGTAAGTAGGGCAGTAAGGTCGTCACCGAGTTTGTGATTGTGTTCTATGAGGGTTGACGTGTGCAGGGCTACATTTTCACCATTGCGCAGTTTTTCAAGCAGCTCGACATTTTGTCCCTGCAGTTCCAGATGCCGCTCGACGATCTCCATGATGTGCATGGTAGCGGTTTCCGTTGCTTTCAACACTTCCGTCAGTTGACTTGAAGCTTCAAGAAAAAGTTCCTTGGGTTGCTCGACGACTTGTGGTTGATCCTTGGATGCCGTGGAGATTTGCTGATAGATGTCTCTAAGGCCATCGCGAATATCAGCGCTGACTTGTTTGTAAACGGTGTTTTCTGGCTTGTTCTCACTCATTGCCCGGCCTCCCTTGCGCGGCACATGCGTGTGTTCGTAAAAAATGCGTTTTTTGTACTCATCTGAAGATCGAGCGGCTATTTGTTATTTTTGAGGAAAGCTTTGGCGCGTGCCGCCTCAGGCGAGTTGGGGTATTTCTTGATGAGCTCCTGCATGCGCGCTTTGGCAGCAGCACCCTGGTTGAGCTTGCTGAAGCATATGCCCTGCTTTAGATATGCGCCTGGAGCGCTGGAGGAAGTGGAATACTTTTTGATGACCGTATCATACGCAAGGGCTGCATCTGCAAACTGATTGCGCTGGAAATAACATTCTGCAAGGTAGTACTGCGCTTCGGGAACCTGAGTGTGTGTTTTGTAGTTTTTGAGAAAATCGGAAAATGAACGCTGAGCCTCATTGTATTTACGGGCATTATAGGCATTGACGCCTGCATCAAACAGCGCAAGGGATATGTCCTTTTGTGGCACTTCCACCTGTGGCTTTGCTTGCGGGGTTGCCTGACCCCAGGTACTTGCGCTGGGAGCTACTGCCGGTTGCGCTGTTTGTGCAGTGCCTGTGGTGTACCCCTCACCTGCTGCCGTAGCAGGAGAAACAGAAGCTTCGGGTGTTTGACCATAAGTTGGCGCGGTGTTTCCGGTTTTGGGTTCTGCCGTGGCAGCAGTTGCAGGGGGCATCCCCGGAGTAGTACCTGCCGCTTCGCCAAGGTTCAGATTCAAGGCCATGCTGCGTTCGACCTGCCGCAGTGCTTCGTCATGTGTTTTGAGACGGGAAGCAAGAGCTCCTGCTCCACCGGCATTTTGTAAGTCGTCCAATTGCCCTTTCAGAGTGTTGACTTCTTGCCGCAGAGCTTGAATCTGGTTCAAGGCGTCGGCTTGTGCAGGTTGCAGTTGGCGCAGCTGCATGTCCTGTTGTTGTACTTGTTGTTCCAAGGTCATACCATTACTGCCGCTGGTGCTACCCAAGCAGCCTTGCAGTGGCAGTACGGCAGCCAGTGCCAGAAAGGGTAAAGAACGGAATGTGCGCATAAAATCCTCGTTACGGTTGTTAGTGCAGTGCATGCTCACATGCAGTGCATCTTACAGCGTCCGCAGTGCTTTCTTGCGACCTGTAAAAATATAGATGAGTCCACCCAATACCGGTACAAAAACTACCAGTACGAGCCACAGAGCGCGTTGCTGTGGTGAGGCAAATTCGTGACCCCAGACATGCACAATGCTCCAGAATGTGGGGAGCATGGGCAATAAGGCCACGAGTACATGCCACCACTGGAAGGTCATGATTTTTCTCCTTCACCAGAAGGTGTGCGCCACAGCACAAGACAGGCCAGTACAGCTCCGATGCATATGGCAGAGTCGGCAATGTTGAAGGCGGGCCAATGCCAGTCCCTCCAGTAAAAATCCAGAAAATCCACTACAGCACGAAAACGTACCCGATCAACGAGATTGCCTAAAGCCCCCCCCATGACAAGACCGAGCCCTGTAAACAGCCAGGTATTTTCCTGCGCACTGCGTACGAGTACAAGAATGGCCCATACTGCAGCCGCCGTAGCACAGAGGAACAGCCAAAACTGCCACTCAATATCGGAACGGTTAAGAAAACCGAAGGCTGCACCTCTGTTCCGAATATTGACCAAATCAAACAGACCAGAAATAATGGTAATTGGCCTGTGTTCAGGAATACTGCGCACAACGAGCCATTTGCTCAGTTGATCCAACGTAAGGGCCAGCAGAGCCATGCCCCCCAGAATGCGGTAGCGTTTGCGTATCACGGGCTATGCATCCAGCTCTTTCATGACAGTCGTGCAATGCGGGCACAGCGTTGGATGTGCCGGGTCTGTGCCCAGGTTGGGACTGTAAATCCAGCAGCGTTCACATTTTTCCCCTTGGGCCTTCTGCACAATTACAGCAAGGCCAGCAACCTCTGCATCATGCACTGCCGCCTGGGGCGCACAGGCAAAATCATCAACACGGAGTTGCGAGACGATACAAAATGCACGCAAGTCTGTGTGCAAACCTTCGAAGCGTTGTTTGAGCTCGTTTGAAACATATAGGGTAATGTCTGTATCCAGTGAGTGCCCTACAATTCCATCCCGGCGCATGGGCTCGATAGCTCTTGTAACGGCAGCTCGTACAGCCAGCAGCACGTTCCAGTCATCGCGTTCGCCTTCTTCCAGCAGGAATGGACTGGTATCGATTGCTGGTAGGGCAAAGACCGTACGTACAGGGCCGTGTAGCCCGGCAGGCAGATAGCTGAAGATTTCTTCAGCCGTAAAAGAAAGTATAGGAGCCATGTCCCGCAGCAGGAAACGCAAGATGTGCCAAAGGGCCGTCTGTGCGGAACGCCGCATACCGCTTGCAGGGGCAAAGGTGTACAGACGATCCTTGAGTATGTCTAAATAGACGGCTGAAAGATCTGTCACGCAATAATTGTGCAACGTGTGGTATACCTTGTGGAAATCAAAATCCGTATAGGCTTGCTGCACACGTTCATGAATGCGTGCGGCAGTGTCTAGCGCAAAACGATCCAGTGGTTGCAGTTGTTCAAGGGGCAGCAGATCAGCACTGGTAAGTCCGTCAAGATTGCCCAGGATAAATCGGCACGTATTGCGAATGCGGCGATAGGCATCTACCAGGCGGCCGAGTATTTCATCAGAAAGACGGATATCTTCGCGGTAATCAACAGAGGAGACCCACAAGCGCACAATCTCAGCACCAAATTTTTCAATAAGCTCTTGCGGGGCAATGACATTGCCCACAGATTTGGACATCTTGCGGCCTTCACCATCAACTACATATCCGTGTGTGAGCACGGACTTGTAGGGTGCGTATCCACGCGTTCCCTCACTGACCAGCAGGGAACTGTGGAACCAGCCTCGATGCTGATCCGATCCTTCCAGATAGAGATCGGCCGGTGCAGACAATTCAGGCCGTTGCTCCAGGACAGCAGCGAAACTTGTACCGGAGTCAAACCACACGTCGAGGATGTCCATCTCCTTTTTCCAATGGTTACCACCGCAATGTGGACATACAAACCCCTCTGGTACGATTTCATGTAGATCTGCTTCATACCAGTAGTCGCAACCGGTGGGGTGTTTTGCTATGTGATCACAGATGCCATGCATCCATGCAGCATCGTTCCATGCTTCGCCGCAGTCTTCGCAAAGCAAAGCCATAATGGGCACCCCCCATTGACGTTGGCGCGAGATGCACCAGTCGGGACGTTGTTCCACCATATTATGGATGCGTTCGCGTCCCCAGGCAGGAATCCATTGCACATCTTCATCAATAGCTTTGAGAGCCCGCCGTCGCAGGTCATTTTGTTGCATGCTGATGAACCACTGCGTGGTGGCACGAAAGATCACTGGCTGTTTGCATCGCCAGCAGTGCGGGTAGGAGTGCTGAATTCTTCCCTTGTGTACTAGAGCGTCGACTTCTTCCAGTTTTTCAATAACCTTGGGATTGGCTTCAAAAACAGTCAGCCCGGCAAAAAATTGTACACTGGGCAGGAAACGCCCGGCATTGTCCAGAGGCGAGTAAACTTCCAACCCGTACTTGATGCCTGCCTCGTAGTCTTCCCTGCCGTGCCCTGGAGCTGTATGTACGCAGCCGGTACCAGAATCCAGCGTGACATGCTGGCCAAGAATAAGTGGAGATTCCTGATCATAGAAGGGGTGACGAGCAATGAGGCCAGCCAGTTGCGATCCTGTGGCACGCCCGACGATGCTGTATCCCTTCCAGCCGAATTGTGCGGCACAGGCGGACAGCAATTCTTCGGCAAGCAGATATTGCACACCGTTTGTTTCTACAAGGGCATAGGTGAAATCAGGATGCAGACAAATACCTTTGTTGTCCGGCAGGGTCCACGGCGTTGTGGTCCAGATAATTACATAGGCATGCTGTACATCGGCCGCTGGAATACATTTCGTAAGGTTTTCGTCTGGCAGGCGGAATCGCACGAAAATTGAGGGTGAGGTGTGATCGGCATACTCTACTTCAGCTTCAGCTAAGGCCGTGTGGCAGGAACAGCACCAGTAAATGGGCTTTTTTGCACGTATAACGCTGCCTTTTTCTACAAAATTAGCCAGCTCGTGGGCTGTAGCTGCTTCATATTCGGGAAGCATGCTGCGATAGGGCTTTTCCCAGTCACCCAGTACACCCAACCGCTTGAATTCTTTGCGTTGCGTGTCAAGCCATTTTGCCGCGTATTCACGGCAGAGTCTGCGTACCACCGGAGCGGGCAGGGTTTTCTTTTTTTCCTTCAGTTCCTGTTCAACCTTATGCTCAATAGGAAGACCGTGACAGTCCCAACCCGGCACATAATGTGCGGCATAACCCTGCATATTACGCGATTTGACAATAATATCCTTAAGAATTTTATTCAGGGCGTGTCCCATGTGAATATGCCCATTGGCATAAGGGGGACCGTCGTGGAGCACATATGTGCCTTTGCTGCCAGAGGCAGCCACCATTGTCTCGTAGGCCTTGAGGGCATCCCATTTTTTTAGCATCTCCGGCTCACGTTGTGCCAGGTTGGCCTTCATGGGAAAGTCTGTCTTAGGCAGATTCAGTGTTTTTTTATAGTCGCTCATGCTGGCTCCCGGCAATTTACAGAAAACGAAAAGGGATGGCATCAAATCAATGTAGTTTGGGCAAAGAGTGTAAGAAAGTCAAGCCATGGCTCTATAGTCAATGTTTGCCCGCTTGGCCTGATCAGATTGCAACTGACGTTCAATATGATAGATCCTACCATCTTTCCGAAAGTTGGCACCTGTTTGCTTGAAGCGAAACGAAACACCAGCGGCAATGCACTGTCGCCGGATGTCCTGTACCCAGGCAAAGTCGCAAACACGGGCATGTTTCCCTGACTCCCCGCCAACAGTCACATGTTCACACCACAGGCCAAGGTTGCCCTTAAAATCAATAGGACCGAGCAGTGGTTCGCAAATGATGGCCATGTGGCGCAGAGGGAGATTACGTATCAGGGGGAGACGTTCATCACTGCGCCGCTGATTTTCCATGGTGCAGCAGACGGTGACATTATGGTAGCCTGTGCCCCAATCTGCTGGCAAACACTGCAAAATACGTTCAGGACGCTTGGTGACGATAAAAAAACTGAGATCGTTACGCTGACGCATCATCTGCCATGCTTCTGTGCGCCAATAGTCGGCATCCTCAATGAAAAAATCCGAGGTGAAGCACGTCCAAAGCAGTGTTCCCGGCGGCACCTTGTAGATTCCTTTTCGATTTCGGCGCAAGGGCAAATCAAATGATGCAGTCTTGCGGACAATATTTGCGTTGATGCCGTTCTGCTCGTCCCGGCGGTAGACATAGCAGTGTGCACAGCCTTCACTTTTTTTGTGGCATCCGTGCCACAAATTCCACATTTCGGAAGTGTGATTGTTCATGGTTGTAATCTATGCGTAACCAGTTGGAAGTCCGGCACTTCTTAATGCACATGGTTTTGCTTGAGGCGCTGAGAGCAACAACACAAGAAGTCTGTCAAGAGAGCACAAAAAAGAAGGACTGTGGTACATATGTATCCCAGCCCTTCATGACAGATACGCAACAAGGTACGTCAGGTTATCTCATTTTTTGGGACATTTTGCGCCTACGCCTCCCAGTTGTTTGGCAAACTTGTCCGCATCAGTCTTGTAGTTAAATTCAGACATGACATAGGCGCTGCCACCGCGTGCAGATTTCATTTGTTGCGGGTTGCGACTGTCAACCTCTATCTTGCCGTTGGCACAGTATACATAATATTTGCTGGCCATGGCACCAGAGGCACAAAACAGGGTCAGCGACGTTATGGCTAAGGCAATACACAGATTTTTCATAGTCCCTCCTGAGAAAATGGTATGGTTATGGTGTTGAATATCCTTGACCTATCTTCGCACAATGCGTCCCGTGGCCGGCTGCGGCAGGGGTGAATGTGTTTTTAGATATTCTGAAATCATTTCCGCGTCCACTGGTTCTGGCGATGCAACAATTTTTCCCTTAGTGAGCATGTCGAAAAAGTCGCCGCCCTTGGCGATATACTCCGGTACAACAACCACATAGCGCTTACGAGTGCTTAAGGGGGTAGCTGTGCCATTTGTATCAATAACTTCAGCCTTGAGCACACGCTTGCCGGCCGGCCTGGTACCATCCACCACATAGCAAAGACCGGCCGTTTGCAACATCTGTGGACCCTTGGCATCTTCCCCGGCCACGCCATGTTCCAGCGCCTCCCAGATCTGTTCTCCGGTGTATTCCCGTACAAGAATTCTCATACCAAAGGGGAAGGCCGTGAGTACGTCACCCTGCGTGATCTCCCCGGGTCGTAAGGCTGCCCGAACGCCGCCGCCATTATGCAGAGCCATGCAGGCACCATATTTGCGCCCGAAATCCAGCATGGCGTCGGTCATAATCATGGCCGTCAGGCATTCGTTTTCCCGGCAGGCATCCATACCATCAGGGCCTATGTCAATGTTATGGCTGCCGATCTTGCGTCTGCGGAACTTGTCAAGAGTTTTGGCATACTCGGCCACCTTGGCAGATACGGCCTTGTCGCGCGGGAAGTCAGGCTGCAGTTCCACAGCCTGCCCACTCCAGCTTGTGAGCACGCCGTCCTTGTCAAAAAAGCAGGCAAGTTCTCCCAGATACTGTGTGACGCGCTTTGCAGTGACCACCAGTACCGGCTTGCCTGAAGGAGATTTTTCCACAACGGGGTACGGTCCTTCCTTGGAGCCGGGGCCAAGATAGGAGTGTGTGTGGCCACCTACAATCACGTCCACACCGTCCACGCTGCGGGCCAGCTCCCTGTCGTCAGGAAGACCGATGTGCGAAACCAGCACAATGCGGTTGACACCCTGACCTTCCAGTTCACGCACAATCGCTTGGACAGTCTTTACCCTGTCGGTGAACTTCGTCTGCGGGCAGGCACTGGCAAGCCCCACCACTTCATCGTTGGACAGGCCGATCACACCTACCTTGTGCCCGCCAATCTCGCGAACAATATACGCCGGAGTGTCGCTGTACAACAGAGGGCACCCTTTTACAGGCTTGAGGTTGGCCGCCAGCAGGGGATAGGCGCGTTTGGTCGCGATATATTGGGCCAGTTCTGCGCAGCCTTCGTCCCACTCGTGATTGCCAAGGGTGGCAGCATCATAGGGCATGAGTTTGTTGAGTTCTGCCTGCATGGGCCACTTGTTGACGCCGTAAAACAGTGTGCCCGTGAACATGTCTCCCGCATCAAGTGCAAGAACATTCTCCCCCCGGGCTTTGGCGTCTTTGATTGCGGCAGCGATACGCGCAAGACCGCCCCGACACTCTTTGTCATCCATGCAGGCATTGCCGTACTTGTCGATGCCGGCAACATGGGCATGAGTGTCGTTGGTATGCAGAATGAGCAGGTCAGCTTTTGGTCCGGTCTGCCTAGCCTGACGCGTTGCGCAGGCAGACAGGGCCAGCACGGCGCAACAAACAAGGATTGTAGCGGTAAGATGGTATTTCCCCCTGCATTGTGGCATAGTACTCTCCTTGGGTTAGTAAGAGATCCTCGGTTGGATGATAAATTTCTAGGCAACGGTCTGTCGTTGTTGCCAGTGCTGCATTTATTGTTTTATCTGCCAGTATTGGAGATTGTTGAGTAAATCCCAGAACCGAACAGAGTCCACAGCTGTTACAATGCGTGCTTTCTGAACGCCCAGCGGAGCCTCTTGCGGGTAGGCCAGAGATTGCCCGTAGGACAGCCCCATCTGATCGTTGACATCAATGAAACATTCTACGGATTCCGTAATAAGTGTGGGATCAATAATCACAGCGGATACCAGCACATCCCAGACGAAGAAGGTAAAATTGGGATTTTTTTCAAAGGATTGTCCGGCAAAGGATGTACGCAGCATATCCCTCATAGGATGGTTGGCGAGTGTTTTGATCAGTCTATCGTAATGTTCGCGTCGGAAGATGACTTTTTCACATACGTCAAGCCCCAGGACGATCTGTTCTTTAAAAGGACTGCGTACCACGATGCGAGCTGCTTCAGGGTCAAAGTACCAGTTGAATTCTGCTGCAGGTGTGGTGTTGCCCTGTTGGAAAAAGGCACCCCCCATGTATATGATACGCTTAATTAGGGGAACGATGTCCGGTGCTTTGCGAACGGCAAGAGCCAGATTGCCACATGGGCCAATGGCTGCGATGGTGATTTGACCGGGGTTGGCACGTACTGTATCAATAATAAAATCCACGGCATGCTTTGCCAAGGGGTGCATTGAAGGTGTAGTGCCGTAAGTTTCCTTGTAGGCAGTCTGCCAGTTCGTGGGCTTTTTCAAGCCAAAGGAACCTGTCCAAAGGTCGTGTCCTCTGCCGGTAAGCTTACGTTCCAGCGCAAATAATTCATGCCGGTTGGGTCTGAGAGGATACTCCAGCCCTGCGGCTACAGGTACAGATCGGATTCCTGCCTGTTCAAGTTGACGGATGGCATTGGCTGTCCCCATTTCTACCCACGAATTGCCGGAAAGCGTGGTCACGCCCATTAGCTCGACATTGGGAGCATTAGCAAGTAACAACATGGCAATGCCGTCGTCAAAGGCCTCCACCATGTCAGAATCTAGCAGAACCTTTTCCCGCGGCAAAGCCGATACGGCCCAAGTGGACGTAGCACACAGGACTGTGAATACCCAGGAAATAGCAATGAGTAAAAAATGTTTCACAAAGTACCTCCTTGATGCGGCAGACGTTGTTTTATCATATGGCTCTCAGTAGCCTTGTAACTGCTAAAATAACCGCATGTCTATGTTATGCCGTTGAATGATGCATGGCGATGCAATAGTTACTTCTGAAAGGATTTTTCGACGTGTTGTTCCATCTTTATAAAGTTGAAAAATCTAAAAAAAAAGGTAACTTCATGAACGTATCATGAAGGTTGAGGATAATCCAACTGAAAAATAGCACCATTGACTGGAGGTATGTTATGAACTGGAAGCTATTTGTTTTAGTCCTGCCCTTGACTCTGTGCCTTGTCGTTACAACAACTTTTGCGGCACCATCTGTTAAAATTGGCAGCACCACAACGATTCAGGAAGGCATTACCGCTGATATAGAAAGCCAGCTTAAAAGCGCATCTGGCCTAACAAAATTTGTATTGTCAAACGCAACAGACGCCGATCTTGTCAAGCTGTGTGCACTTTTTCCAGGTATGATGGAACTGAAAGTTGAAAAAGGCAAGCATATAACCAACCTGTCTCCCTTGGCTTCACTCAAAAGTCTGAAGCGGCTTACTTTAGAGGGTTGTGAAGCTTCGGATTTGACTCCAGTTGCCAGCCTGACCGGGCTTACCTGGCTGCGCGTTGATGCCTCCATGGCTGATCTGACCTGGATGGAAAAACTCACCAACCTATCTTCAATAACTGTTTCCTCCAAAAAGCTTGTATCACTCAAGGGGTTGCCAAAATTGGCAAACCTCAGAAGTATCACCATTGATGCGGCAAAGCCTGACGATCTGACCCCGATAGTGGAAGCTCTGCCCAATCTGCGGGAATTGAAGTTGCGCTATGTGCAGGTGCCTGACTTGTCGCCCCTGACGAAGCTTTCTAGTTTAGAAGATCTGGATCTTTACGGAGCAACAGTTAAGGATTTTTCCCCCCTCGCAGCCTGCTCCAAGCTCAAGAAGCTGAACTATTATGCCACAAAGGGAGCGGACTATGCCACTCTTGGTAAATTGACCCAGCTACAAGATCTGCATGGTGGACTTTCTGAACTCAAGGATATTGCTTGGATTGTCAATCTGCCTCATCTTAAGAAGTTTACCCTATTTGCCGAACCCATTACCGACTATACACCGCTGGCCAAGACCAATTTGGAATACTTGAAGATTTGGTCCATGAAGGCACCGGTTGACCTCATTCCTGTGGGCAAAATATCTACGCTTAAGGAATTGGTGTTCTGGTCAGTAGAACAGGCGTCCGGCAGCAAGGCGTTGTCGGGGCTCACTGCATTAGTAAAGTTGACAGTGAATGATTACAATGTAAAGAAGGGTGGAGAGAACTTTGATCTTTCCGCTGCTTCAGGCTGGAAAAATCTGAAGGAATTTTCGACGCAGAACACTACACTGGACAATTTCGCCAGCCTTGCCTCCTGCACCGGGTTACAAAATATCACACTCTCCAGGGTACAGGGTGTCACTAGTCTGGCCCCGCTCAAGCAGCTGCCAGCCCTTAAGTATGTACGTGTATCCAAGGGCCTTTTCCCTGATGCTGAATTGCAAGGTTTTGGCCCGGGGGTCAAGGTAAGTCAGTAACTGTTAGGAAAATGCACAAGCGGTCCGCACCGTGCGGACCGCTTGCAAACCATTAGGGATTTTAAGGATGGGGCGTATGGCGATCTGCTTTTAGGATGCCGCACGCAGTAATACGGCTTCTTCTCCATCACGTTCCGTCAGTAGCACATCTACCTGCTCCTGGCGGCTTGTATTGATGACACGCCCCACATAGTCCGGATGGATCGGCAATTCGCGATGTCCCCGGTCGATGAGTACGAGCAACTCCACAGCATGAGGACGGCCATAGTCAAGGAGAGCTTCCAGTGCTGCACGGATAGTGCGCCCTGTGTACAAAACATCATCCACCAGTATGATAGTCCGGCCGTCCACGCTTTCCGGGATGCGAGATTGGCCGATATGCGGCTTGCCTACAAGGCTCGTCCAGTCGTCACGGTAGAGATTGATATCCAAAGAGCCAAGAAGAACCCCGTGCCCTAGGCGCTCTCCCAGGCGGTTGGCAAGACGACGGGCCAGATCAGCTCCACGTCGTTCAATTCCTACGAGCATGAGGTCGTCACACGTATCATGTCGCTCGTGTAGTTGTGCAGCCAGACGTTCAAGTATCCGCGACATTTCATTGCAGTTTAGCAGACGAGTGTCGGGCATGGCGACCCCTCCATTCTGAATTTTTCATTACAGTATATTTTTTATATGAGAAAGGAAAGATCTGCGCCATTGACAAGCCGTTGTCATGACCGTAGGTAGGTATGCACTGAATTTAAGGAATATATGAATAGTCTTCAGGCGCTCCTTTCACGTACAGAAAAACGTCTCTATCTTGCACGCAGCGGTATGGCCACGCGCTGCCGTTTGGCGTGCGAAGCTCTAGCAGTCGGCCGCAGTGTTGTTTTGCCCGTACTCAATCGGGATGAAAGTGCTGACGCTCGTGCATTGCTTACACTTTTTTCGCCAGATGTATCACTGGATGACATTTCCATTTTCCGTCCAGTGTGGCAAAGCCCCTGTTTGGGCTTGCCTCCCGTAAGCCGTTGGCGTGACAAAAACTCCTGGCCAGCTCGCATGGGCATCTTTTATGCGTTGGCGCAAGGGCGTCCACATGTATTAGTGGCAGATATGGAGAGTCTGCTGTTGCGCTATATGTCCACAGAGTTCTTTGCCAAACGCATTCTGGAATTAGCAAAGGGCAGTGATTACCCCCCGGAGCTTTTGCTGGAGCAGGCTGTTGAGTGGGGCTACGAGCGTGTCTCTATGGTTACACGCCCTGGCGAACTGGCTCGCCGGGGTGACATTCTTGATATTTATCCATCTGGCTATTTTCGTCCTGTACGGTTGGAATTTTTCGGTGATTCGCTTGATGAAATGCGTTTTTTTGACCCTGACAGGCAACGCTCCCTTGCGGAATGTCAGGAATTGACACTGCTCCCGGCAAATCCATTGGCTCTGGATGCACAGAGCCGAACTACTGCATGTGCGCATATTGACACGTTGTTTGCTGAAGGACGTATTACTGAAACCATTTGTCATACCTTCAAAAAGGCCATTGAAGATGGCAGTGATGCTCTGTTGCCCGGCTGTGTGGATAAAAAAAACAGTCTGATTGAAGACTGGTTGCCTGAGGATTGCCTGTGGTTGCTGCCAGGCGAAGCAGACAGCGCTGACGCATTGCGCACCAGTCGTCAGACCTTCAAGGCTCGTCTTGAAGACGAGGCTTCACAGTTGCCACAACCAGCCGCACTTGCTTTGCGCAAAGGTTCACAGCCAGCACCCTGGAATGCTTTTCAATGCGTGTTTGCTGAACCTCTGGTTATGGGCGTTGAAAAACGTGGGGAAGATTTTCCTGAGCGGAAACTGCACGCTTTTACCGATTTGTTTCCACTGCCCGGTGCCCAGGATCGTCCATGGCAGTATTTGGCAGCAGGCCTCAAGGAATGGAAAGGTGACCGGCGGCAGGTCGTCCTAAGCTTTTCCTCAGCCCGGGGTAGAGCAAAATTTCTTAAATTGGCGGAGCAGGAGGGCATTATGCCCAGCCTGCGCTATACCTCGGGGCAACACGGTCTTTTTGCACTTGTTTCTCCTTTCCGGGGAGGAGCAGAACTACAGTGGGATAATACCCTTGTGCTGGGGGAAGACATCCTCTATCCCAAGGCGGAGAAAACCCCACGCGTTGCCTCCCGTGCGTTCAAGGGGTTGGATACCTTCGCTGACCTGCAGAAGGGTGACCTGCTGGTGCACCGTGATTATGGCATCGGCCGTTTTGGTGGTCTGCATCATCTGAAGCTCAACGCAACTGCCAACGACTTTCTGCTCATTGAGTACTCCGGCAAGGATAAACTTTATGTACCAGCGGATCGCATGAGCCTGGTTCAGCGTTTTAAAGGGGCAGAGGGCGTTGTCCCTTCACTGGATAAACTGGGCAGTGCTTACTGGACAATGCACAGGGAAAAAGCCCGTAAGGCCATTGAGAAGATTGCCGCAGACCTCGTGGAAATGTATGCCTATCGGAAGGTTACCAAGGGATTTCGCTATGATCCGCCAGGAGAACTTTACCACGAATTTGAGGCGACCTTTGGTTTTGAGGAAACCCCGGACCAGGCCAAGGCCATTCAGGACGTGCTGGATGACATGGACAAACCCCAACCCATGGATCGACTCATCTGTGGGGATGTTGGGTTTGGCAAAACAGAGGTGGCTCTACGTGCCGCTTTTCGTGCGGCATCAGAAGGGCGACAGGTGGCTCTGTTGTGTCCAACGACAGTGCTGGCAGAACAGCATTATCAAACATTCCGGGCGCGTTTGGCCGGATTCCCTATTAATGTGGGATTGTTAAGTCGTTTTGTGTCACACTCACGTTTAAAGGAAACCCTTAAGGCAGCAGAAGCGGGGCAGGTGGATATTCTTATCGGAACGCATCGTTTGCTTTCTAACGATGTAAAATTGCCGAATTTGTCCTTACTTATTTTGGACGAAGAACAGCGTTTTGGGGTGCGCCACAAAGAAAAACTCAAAGCTCTCAAAAAAAATCTGGATGTGCTTACGCTGACGGCAACCCCTATTCCCCGCACATTACAGCTTTCCATGTCCGGTTTGCGCGAACTCTCCATTATTGAAACAGCCCCACAAGAACGTAAACCGGTGGCCACGGCAGTATTGCAGCGTGATGACGCTGTACTCGCCAAGGTACTTGAGCGCGAGATTGCTCGTGAAGGGCAAGTCTTCTGGGTATACAACAGAGTGCAGGGGCTTGAGCGTGTGGTCGATTATGTACGCAGCCTTGCCCCCACTGCTCGTGTAGCCATGATTCATGGCAAGATGAAGGAAGAACAGCTTGATACCACTATGCGTAAGTTCTGGCATGGTGAACTTGATATCCTTGTT
Organism: uncultured Desulfovibrio sp.; assembly: GCA_905235595.1. Classification (GTDB taxonomy): domain Bacteria; phylum Desulfobacterota; class Desulfovibrionia; order Desulfovibrionales; family Desulfovibrionaceae; genus Desulfovibrio. The sequence continues at coordinate 37,740 of CAJOMG010000025.1, forward strand.
TGTACAGCCATTGTCGAATCTGGACTGGATTTTCCCCGTGCCAATACTCTGGTGGTCGACCAGGCGCAGATGTTTGGCTTGGGGCAGCTTTATCAGTTGCGTGGTCGCGTTGGGCGTAGTGACCGGCAAGCCTATGCCTTTTTTTTGGTGCCGGATGCCGAGCATCTCAACCCTCAGGCAGAGGAACGTCTGCGAATACTTATGGATATGGACTATCTGGGCGCTGGCTTTCAGGTGGCACTGGAAGATCTGCGCCTGCGCGGAGCGGGCAATATTTTGGGAGAAGTGCAATCGGGACAAATGAATCGTGTGGGCTTGGATCTTTATCTGGAAATGCTGGAAGAGGCCGTAGCCCGTATCAAGGGGAATCCATTGGAGCGCGTGGCTGAAACCGAAGTTACTCTGGGTCTGCCCGCGCATATTCCGGAAAGCTATATTGAAGACGGGCGTGAGCGCCTGCGTTGTTATAAGGCTCTGACTTCAGCCACAACTGGTTCCGCAAGGGAAGACGTAGCCCTTTCCATGCGCGACAGGTTTGGGCCATTTCCTGAAGAATTGCGTAATTTTTTGGCTATGCTGGATTTCAAGCAGTTTCTGGCAGAGCTGCAAGTGCAAAAAGCCGATGTATATGACGATCATGTGCGCTTGACATGGCCAGACGGGCAGACTGCCGTAGCGCCCGAAGATGTTATATCCCTGACGGCAGCTATGACGGGCTCACGCATCCTGCCACCATCGGGACTCCACTTGCCTTTGTCAAAGAGTGTTCCCTTTAGTGAAGGGCTGCGAGAATTGCGTACCATGTTGGAACGCTTGCACGGTAAGGCTTGAAGCATGAGCAGGGAGATGGCAATGCTGACAGGTGCTGCCGGTGGAGCACGGGAGCATTTTAGGCTCCGGATGCTACTCTTGCCACTTGTGTGTTTTCTTTTGCTTACTGCAGCTTGTCTGGAGCAGCGTCTGCCTGAAGGCATAGTTGCCACAGTCAATGGTGAGCGCATTACCCTGCGTAGTGTGCATGCTTTGCTGGACACGCGTTTGCCTGCGCTTGGGGGGGGGAGTATGCCCTCTCTGGATAATCTGCGTCGCGTTTATGGGGATGCCTTATGCAATCTTATTCTCTATACATTGGTACGGCAGGAACTTGCTCGCCTGGACCTTTCAATCAGCGCGGAAACTCTGGAGGAAACCATTATAGCCATTCAGAATGACTATGGCAGCAAGGATGGTTTGCAACAGTATCTGTCGGAACATGCTATTGATCCTGAGGAGTGGCGTGCGCTTGTATGCAACCATCTTTCCCTTGCCCGATTTAAGGAAAAGGTACTGTTACCGCAATGTGCTGTTTCGCTTGAAGAAGTGCAGCATTATTATGCGGAGCATGCCGTTGAATTTCAGCTGCCCGCTGCTGTGCATGTGTGCCTTGTGCATGGGGATACCCAGGCCAGTTCAGATGCTGTCTGTACGGCTCTTTTTTCTGAGATGGGGAGACCTGTGCAACAAGACGCCACTGTGCAGTGCCAGCTGTTAAAGCATGAAGACGTGCCACGTGAGTGGCGTTCTGCCCTTAAAGGGCTTTCTCCAGGGAAATGTCTCCCCTCCCGTCAGGTTGGCAACGCATGGCATGCCATAGCCTTGCTGGAGCGTCGAGCCAGTGGTTCCATGCCAATTGCTGAAGCATTTCCCCTTATTGAGGTGAAGCTGCAGGAACATAAGATAACAGAAGCCTTTGCCCGTTGGCTGGAGCAGGTTCTTGCCAATGCTCATATTCGCGTTGACGAAGAGCTTGCGGCAGAGTTGCGTGTCGCAGACGTGCCAGCAACCTCTGTTCAGCCAGAATCATCGGATCGTGACGGCCAGCCTTCTGTATCTACAAAAGCATCCTGATGTGGTGCCTTGCTAATTGCACCGCTTTGGAATACATATAAAAGATATGACACATATTTTTAGTGCAATCATGGAGTGTGCTGTGAGGAAATTACTCTTTTCCCTGTTTGCCATTGAGCTTCTTGTGTGCTTCAGTGCGCAGGCAGCCCAGCTGAACAAGGTGGCGGCTGTTGTAAATGGCCAGGTTATAACTATGTTTGATCTGCAGAAGAACGCCTCTCCTGATCTCGCACGAGCACACCTTAATCCCAATAATCCTGCCCAAGCCAAAGCCGTGGATGCCGTACTGCGCAAGACTTTGGATGGCATGATTATGGAAATTCTTATTGCCCAGGAGGCAAAGCGCCTCAAGGTTTCTGTGTCTTCTTCTGAGGTGGACAGTGAGATCAGCAAGATAATGCAGGCCAGGGGCTTGAGCAAACAGCAATTTGAAGCGCAGCTCGCACAGCAGAAGATGAGTGTGGGCGAATTGAGGAAGAATCTGGAAAAGAGCATTTTACGACAAAAAATTATGGGGATGGAAGTCGGTCGCCGCGTTGTCGTGACACCGGAAGAAATCAAGGCGTATTACGAGGCGCACAAAGATACTCTGTATGATCGCAAAGGCCTGCACATGGGCCTTATCGTCTATCACCCCAAGGCTCCGGCTGCAGAGCTGGCGAGCAAAATCAAATCTGGAACCATGAGTTTTGCTGCGGTTGCTGCCAAATATTCCATAGCGCCCAACCGTGACAGGGCTGGCGATATGGGGCCGGTGGAATGGGACAAGCTCAATCCCGAGTGGGAAGGCCGTCTTACAAAGATGAAGCCCGGTGATGTGACCGATATTTTTACCCTGCCGGCTGCAAATGGTCAGAAACTCAAAGCTCAGGTGCGTTTGTTCCGGCCTGATGGCGGTGAAGCCAAGCTGCTCACTTTCGAACAGGCAAAACCGCTTATTGACGGTATTTTGCGTCAGCCAAAAGCTATGGAACGCTTTGATGATTACAGTGAACAGCTGCGCAAGAAGGCTGTTATTGACATTCGTATGTGACCGGCTGTGCGAGGGAATTGTATTTGCCGCTTTAGGCGGTACGGAAGTGCATAGAGGCGCTAGACATGACCCTAGAGGAATTGGGCGCGGCCCTTCGGGAAGAGCGCCAAAAGCGGTTAATTGATATTGATGATGCGGCGAACCGTTTGAAAATATCGGTTCGCCAGTTGCGTGCAATAGAAGAGGGTGATGCCTCCAGCCTGCCACCTCCTGCATATGCCAAAGGTTTTTTGCGCTCTTATGCCGCATATGTGGGCTTTTCTGCTGAAGAGATCAACGAAGCACTGCGTTCTCTCCCGTCGGTGGAACAACCTGTGACGCCCAGAAGCGTCTATCAGCCTGAGCCTGATACTGCGCCACGTACAAAACGTATGTCTTTGCTGTTCTTGCTTGTCATTGGTGTTCTTTGTGTCGGTGGTTATGTAGCCTGGCAGCAGGGTTTTTTTGCACAGTTTGCACAGCAACAGCGAACTATGGTGCAGCCCGCTGCGAAACATGATGCTCAGCACTCCGTATCTGTTGCCTCGCAAAAGCCACCAGTGGAGAGCTCATCGCCTCCCGTGAAGAACGAAACACGGCAGGAGGCGCCTGCTACGGCTCCAGTGCCTTCTGCAGGCACACCGGCGCTCCCCCCGGTGGCATTGCCTTCACAGCCAACCCCTGTTCCTCCTCCTTCAGAAAAGGTTCGGTCACAGCCCGCAGAGCCTGCCTCTTCTGTATCAGGTGCACAGACAGCTGTTTCTGTTGATGCTCCACATAAGGTTATCATTACTGCGATGGAAGAATGCTGGGTGCATTCAAGTGCTGATAAGACGGATACCAGACAGTTTTCATTGCACAAAGGCGATACCTTTGCCCTGACGTTTACAACGAAGCTTGAGTTGAAGTTGGGTAACGCCGGTGGGGTACATTTGCGTTATGATGGCGTGGATGTGCCTCCAGTTGGTCGGAGCGGTCAAGTGCGTACCATTACATTTCCCCCGGCGTCAGTGGGCGATCGATGAGGGAATGGATTGATTATGCGATGGTGTTGCGCATAGGGCACTTTCGCGAAAACGATCTTTGGTTGAAGCTGTTGTGCCGCAAACGGGGTCTGCTGACGCTGTTTGCCTTTGGTGGCAGCAGGAGTAAACGCCGTTTTTGTGGTTGCCTGGATGTGCTCAATAGCCTGCGTTGCAGGGTGCGTGTGTCTGGGCGTGGCAACTTCCTTAATTTAGAGGAAGCCGTGTTGGAGGAGGGACCTCGTTCCCTCAGAAGCGATTGGCAACGCATGGGGCTTGCATCCAACTGCCTGCGTTTTGTGGAGGCTCTTGGGGTTAATGAGGAAAGCGCAGATGGGGCTTATGCCCTTGTAGAGGATCTGCGTAGCACTCTGGATACAGTCCACGACTTGCCGGGCTTGTTTCCTCTTTTCTTCCGTTTGCGTTTTTCCGGTGCCGCAGGGTTTGCGCCCAACCTTGGAAGATGCAGTTTATGCGGCGCAGAAGTTGTGGGCCCTGCGCAGTTTTTGGTTGATGAAGGGCAGCTGCATTGTGCAAACTGTCGCGTATCCGCTGGGTTTTCCCCTTATAGTGTCGATTTGAGCGCCTCTGGGCTTGACCTTTTGCGTCATGTGCAGCAAGTATTGCCTTCCAGTTGGCGCACGAATGATCTATCAGTGGCAGATCGTCGTGCCTGTGCCAGAGCGATAGACGGTTTTGTGCAATACCATCTTGGTCTTCGGTGGGAGGAAGGCCGTTTCCGCCGAGTCTAAAAAGCAACATATTCGGTTACAAAGGAAAGCGCATGTATTTTCAGGATGTCATTCTTACATTGCAGAACTACTGGGCGCGGCAGGGTTGTGTCATTGAGCAGCCTTCCGGTGTGGAGTGCGGCGCGGGCACGTTCAATCCCAACACTTTTTTGCGTGTCATTGGCCCTGAGCCTTGGAGTGTCGCCTATGTGGAACCTTCCCGGCGGCCAACAGATGGCCGTTATGGCGAAAATCCTAATCGACTACAGCGCTACTTTCAGTTTCAGGTCGTTATCAAGCCATCGCCTGACAATGTACAGGATCTCTACTTGGAAAGCCTCCATGCCTTGGGTATTAATCCAGCACAACATGACATACGATTTGTGGAGGATGATTGGGAATCTCCGACCTTGGGTGCCTGGGGATTGGGCTGGGAAGTCTGGCTTAACGGGATGGAAGTGAGTCAATTCACCTACTTTCAGCAGGTGGGAGGCATTGATCTTTCCCCTGTAAGTGTTGAATTGACCTATGGCCTTGAACGTCTCGCCATGTACCTGCAAGGTGTGGAATCGGTATATGACCTTGCTTGGAATGCTCATGTGACCTATGGGCATATTTATCATCAGAATGAGGTGGAGCAGTCGCGTCATAATTTTGATGTCAGCAATGCCGACATGTTGCTCAGGCACTTCAACGATTTCGAAGGGCAGTCCAAAGCCATGATTGACCTTAATTTGCCATGGCCGGCGTACGACTACTGCCTTAAGTGTTCCCATACCTTCAATCTGCTAGATGCACGCGGGGCCATATCCATCACCGAACGCACTGGCTATATTGGTCGTGTGCGAGCCCTGGCAGCCGGTGTGGCAAAATTGTATGCAAAGCAACGTGAAGACTTGGGCTATCCCATGCTTAACAGTGAGGTGAATTGTGGCAACCTTTGTGCTTGAAATTGGCAGCGAAGAGTTGCCTTCCCGTTTCCTGGCGTCTGAAGAGAAAGATTTGACAGATCGCTTTACTGCGGCGTTGCACGACATCGGTCTGGAATATGGCAGCCTTAAGGTCATGACAACGCCACGTCGTGCTGTGATGATAGTGGACAACCTTAATCCTGTACAAAAGCGTCGGGAGGAGGTCGTCTCTGGCCCGCCTGTTCGCGTGGCCTATGACGCCAAGGGTAATCCTACGAAGGCGCTCGAGGGATTTGCCCGTACTAACGGGTGTGCAACAGAAGATGTGTTCCATGTGCAGACGGAGAAGGGCGAATATGTTGCGGTACGAAAAATTACTGGTGGTGCCTCCGCTGCGACACTTTTGGCGTCTATTTGTCCGACCGTCATTGCTGCCGTGCCTTTCGGTAAGCGTATGCGCTGGGGCGCGTATTCGTTTGCCTATGCCCGTCCTTTGCGGTGGATTTTGGCCCTGCTGGATGATACCGTAGTTTCCTTTACACTTGGGCCTGTAACTTCTGGACGCGAGACATATGGGCACCGCATACATGGGCCAGGCCCTTTTGTCGTGAAACATGCTGCAGATTTCTTGAATACGTTGTCTGAACAGGGAGGGATTATCCTTGATCCAGTCTTGCGCCGCCGTAGCATTGTAGAGAGCGGCAATGCACAAGCGAAAAGATTGGATGGTCGTGTCTTATGGAAAGACAGTCTGCTCGACGAAGTACAGGGGCTTACCGAACATCCGGTATCACTCGTGGCAGATTTCGACAGGGGCTATCTTGAGGTCCCCCGCGAAGTCCTGCTGACCAGTATGGAAACACACCAGAAAAGCTTTGGTTTGGAAGATAGCGACGGCAGGCTTCTTCCTCATTTTCTTACCGTGCTTAATCTCACTCCGGAGAATATGGATCTCGTCAAGCGGGGCTGGGAGCGTGTACTACGGGCACGCCTTGAGGATGCCCGGTTTTTCTGGCGTGCTGATATGAAGGAAACGTTCGACCACTGGCTGGAAAAACTTGATGCCGTTATCTTTATTGGCGATCTCGGCAGTATGGGGGAGAAAACCCGCAGACTGGAAAGCTTGTGCCGCTGGCTGGCCGCTTTGTGCGCACCAGACCATGTTGATGCAGCTGCCCGTGCGGGGCGTCTCTCCAAGGCGGATTTGGTAAGCGGTATGGTGGGTGAATTTGACACCCTGCAGGGAATCATGGGGAGCATTTATGCTGCCCGCAAGGGAGAATCTGACTCTGTGTCTAAAGCGCTCGGCGAGCAGTATCTGCCTGCAGGCCCAGATTCTCCTTTGCCCAAGACAACGCTGGGAGCCCTACTTTCCATGGCAGATAAGGCCGATACCCTGACGGGTTGCTTTGGCCTTGATATGATCCCTACTGGTGCGGCAGACCCCAATGGCCTGCGGCGCTGCGCACTTGGCATCATTCGCATTATGTTGGACTTTGCCATCGAGCTGGATGTGAGGCAACTGTTTGCAAAGGCACAGGAGCTGTACGGTTCCAGACCTTGGAAGCTGCCCCCTGCAAAAGCCCTTGACAATCTTATGCAGTTTTTTGCTGCGAGGCTGCGTAATTACTTTATGAGCCAGGGCTACGATACGTTACTGGTGGATGCAGCCTTGGGGGCAGGCGTAGAGAATGTGAAAGATTGCTCTGCGCGTCTTAATGCCCTTGTTGCTTTCAGCCATACGTCTGAATACGAGGCCGCTGTGCGTACTTTCAAGCGTGTGACAAACATTTTGCGCAAACAGGCTCAGTCCGATGATGTCACAGGGCATTGGGATATAGCTTTGTTAAAGGAAGACGCTGAAAAACACCTCGCGGATACGCTGGAGATAGTTCTACCCAAGCTGGATTCTTTGTGGGCCGTCCATGATCATCAAGCTGCGTTACACTGCCTCGGCGAGTTGCGACCGGTTGTTGATGCTTTTTTTGATGGGGTCATGGTTATGTGTAAGGAAGATGATCTGCGCCGTAACAGATTATGTATGTTGCATGAACTGGGTATGCGTTTTACCCGCTTGGCAGATTTTGCGGCTCTGCAAATGTAACGAGTATGGGATGTGGGTGGCATAACAGATTGACAGTTTTTGTTTTTTGAGCTATTCTCTTCTTTCAGTTTTTAGAATACTTTTGTTTACATATCCTGTTTGAAGAGGAACAACATATTTGGAGGATGTACCAGTGGCTAACCATAAGTCAGCCCTTAAACGTCATAAGCAGAGTCTGCAACAGGCTGGTCGTAATCATGCTGTCCGTACTCGTGTAAAGAACGCTATCAAGCAGGTGTGTCTTGCAATACAGAGTAATGAAAAAGGGCAAGCCGGCGAGGCTCTGACAAAGGCTACTTCTGTTTTGGCTAAGGCGGCAGGCAAGGGCGCTATACATAAGAAAAAGGCTGCTCGCAAAATTTCTCGTCTAACCAGAGCGGTTAATGCTATTCAGGCCCAGTAGGTAATTTCCTATTTTTTTCTTCATATACCTTACAAGTAAGGTGTATGAAGAGCAGTTAAGTAAAATAGCTTGACTCTATTTCAACCAGAGTCTAATAAATATTAGGTATGCGCTCGTAGCTCAGCTGGATAGAGCAACAGGCTACGAACCTGTAGGTCGGGAGTTCGAATCTCTCCGGGCGCGCCAATAAAAACAAGGGCTTACGGCAAAA
>CAJOMG010000026.1 GCA_905235595.1 uncultured Desulfovibrio sp.
CTCGTGCACATCAGCCAGATTGCCGACCACTACGTCAAAGATGCCAACGAAGTGGTGCGCCTCGGGCAACATATCACGGTGCGCGTGCTCGATGTTGACATGGTTCGCAACCGCATATCTCTGAAAAAAATATAACTAATGTGGACGAATGACGCGGAAAAGGTAAATTTGCACAAAAATTAATTGATGCCAACAACGCCTCAACATACATTTCCGAAGGCCGAGAAACTTTGCAGCGACCGCGCCATCGAGCAACTTTTTGCCGAGGGTGCCTCCACGATGAAGTATCCGCTGCGCTCCGTCTATCGCCCAAATGGCGGCGAGCAGACGCACGTCCTTATTAGTGTATCTAAAAAACGTTTCAAACATGCCGTCGATCGCAACAGAGTGAAACGCCTTATACGTGAGGCATTTAGGCTCAATAAACAACTCCTTGCACCGACCGCAAAATTGGATTTGGCATTTATATTTATAGGTAATCGTCTGCCCGATTTTGCCACCATCAGCAAGTCGGTAACTCATATTTTAGAACGTATAAATAACGATGTTAATAGCTCACAATCAGAAAATTAAGCGTTATGAAACGATTGCTAATAATGTTTGTGAGATTTTATCAGACGGCCATCTCGCCCCACACGCCGCCCTCGTGCCGCTACACGCCCACTTGCTCGCAATATGCCATCGAGGCGTTGCAGAAATATGGCGCCATTAAGGGCAGTTGGTTGACCTTCAAGCGATTGATGCGTTGTCATCCGTGGGGTGGCAGCGGATACGACCCAGTTCCTTGATTATCAATAAAATATATTATTATGCCAACGTTCAAATGCAAAATAACAACTAATAGTTTCCGCAAATTCTTCATCGACGAGATGAAGGCTCTCGGCTTCGAATTCAACGTCGTTGATAGAAGGCCAGATTTGCCTGATAATGTGCTAAAAGCGGCCTATAAAGAGGTTGTAGATGACCTCGAAAATGCCAAAATAGAGCTTTGCAAAAAATATTCAGAGGTCTCTCCCAAAGTGCCAAATGCATCGTTTCACGAGCTGAAAATCAAGCTGTTTGATAAACTTCTCATCGTTTTTGAGGTTTCGTCTGGCAACCCCTATATAACTGAAATTAGAGTCGATGATGATTGGTATATGGAGTGTTCTACCACGCTCAATAAACAGTTGATTATCAAGACGGTAGATAGAATGTTTAAGATAAAAGATAAATATTACGCTTTTATCCAAGAGGCTGAAAAAGAGCTGCTTAAGCGCAAAATGGCCTGCGATATGGGCAATAAAAGCATCGAACTTTTGGCCGATAACATTCTGAAAGATACTGATTATGAGTATTATTTGGAGACGAAAAAGACCTCTGCGCGCCTTTTCATCCGCATCACCAAGTCGAAAGTTTTTGCATTGACAATCAGCCATAAAAAGTTTGCACAAGATATGCAGCGTCTCCTTCCGCTAATCGAAGAAATGCGCAAACTCATTGAAGATGAGAAGATTAGCATGACCATACAAAATAAATCTGTCTTTGGTTATGGCTGGAAGAAAAAAGGTAAACCAATAAGCTGATTATCAATATTTTATAATAATATTTATAATATGAGCGAAACACCAGAGGAGGCAGCGGAAAAACGAGCACTTGGCAGGATGGCTCGCTATTGTGCCCAACAGGAACGATGCACGCAGAGTGTGCGCGAAAAGCTTGTTGCCCTCGAGCTCCCCGACGATGCCATCGAGCGTATCATCGAGCGCCTCAAGCGCGAACGCTACCTCGACGATGCGCGTTATGCCACTTATTATGTTAGAGATAAGGCGCGATTCAACAGTTGGGGGCCGTCAAAACTTCGCTTTATGTTACGCTCAAAACGCATTGACGAAGATATTATAAATGAGGCGCTTAGCAATGTAGATGACGAAGCACACACCGCCCAACTCGAAAATCTTCTCCGCCGCAAATTGCGCACCTCTCGCGCCGCCGACATCCAAAAGCTCAAAGCGCAACTTCTGCGCCTCGGCCTCTCGCACGGCTACTCCTACGACGACACTTATCGCCTCGTAGCTAAGCTCGTTAAGGAAAATAGCGAAACAAAATAGCAGTGTGTTGAGAAGATTATTATCGTCGATGCCAATGGCAAGATTTGATAGACCAACCTCAGCCCGTAGAGTATCTCAGCAATCTTATTGTTGCTATCGAACAGAATGATAATCAGCTACTTAGGTCATCTGTCGTTAATCCGGTAAAGATGAAATTAATGGCATCAACAAAAAATTTGCTGAGGAGATACGAGGCGAATTTCTGAAAAAATTTGTAACTAATATTCTGGGTGGAGGATGCGAAAATCTCGTGTCCTCCTTTTATTTTCTGGGAAATCGTAAAAGCCATTTTGCACAACGATAAAAATATATTTACTTTGCTTTCAAATAGTTATACATCTCAACGATTATGCCTAAGTATCTAAATCCTAAGGTCGATCTGACGTTCAAGAAGATTTTTGGCGAGCATCCCAACCTCGTCAAGAGCCTTTTGAATGCGCTATTGCCATTGCCCAAAGATATGACGATAGAAGAGGTTGAAATTATTGATGCTGAGAACGTTCCAGACAATCCAACTAAGAAATATTCTATCGTTGATGTCCGTTGCACCGATAACCGCGGGCGAAATTTTATTGTTGAGATGCAAAACTATTGGAACCGCGAATTTTTCTCGCGAACACTTTTCAACGCCACGTCGGCTTATAGCAAACAACTCGCGAAAGGCAATTCGTTCGAGAACCTGAAAGACGTCTATGCTCTTGCTCTCGTCAACGACAAAGCCTTTGATTATGAGGGTGATGACGGCTATATGCAGGAATTTTATCTAATCAATAAAAATCATACTGAGGACATTCGCCACTCGCTGTCGTTGATATTTGTTGAGCTTGTGAAATATAAGCCCAAAGACCGCGGCAGTCGTGCTATCAAAGACCTGTGGCTGAGGTTCTTAACCGAGATAGACGAGAGCACAAAGGAGGTTGACAAGGTGATGCTCGACAATCCCGAAATCAGTCAGGCGTTGGGCATTCTCGAGACTTCGGCATATAGCGATGGCGATATGTACGCCTACGAAGATTTTCTACTTGACGTTGTGACGCATCGCAACGCTATGAAAAATGAGCGTGAAGATGGCCTCGCTGAAGGATTGGAAAAGGGACGCAAAGAAGGTCGTGCAGAAGGCGAAAAAATTGGCGTGGAAAAGGGTGCCAAGCAGAAAGCCTATGACATCGCAAGAAATCTGAAATCTATAGGACTTCCCGCAGAACAAATCGCCACAGCAACAGGACTTTCAGTCGAAGAAATTTATAATATTAGATAATCCCAATTACAATTTTCTAATAATCGTCAGTCCATCGCGGACGGGAATGATAACACGCTCCACGCGGTTGTCGGCACGAACGTGGTCGTTGAAGGCTTTGACGCCTTGTGTCTGTTTGTCGTTGGCAGCAGGCTCGGTGAGCACGTGCCCATCCCAAAGCACATTATCGGCGATGATGTATCCACCCGAACGGAGTTTACTCATAACAAGCTCATAATCAGAAATATAATTACGCTTATTTCCGTCAATAAAAGCCATATCAAACGTGGCATCAATTGTCGGAATGACCTCCGTGGCATCACCAATGTGAAGCGTGATGCGATCTTCGTAGTGCGCATCGGCGATGGAGCGACGAATGAACGTCTCGAGTTCGTCATCAATCTCAATGGTGTGAAGCATAGCGCCCGGCCGCGAAAAAGCCGAAGCAATAGCGATGGCAGAATAGCCCGTAAAAGTGCCTATCTCGAGCACGGCGAGAGGATTTATCATGTGGGTCAACATCTTCAAAATAGCGCCCTGTAAATGCCCACTCGCCATACGTCCGCCGATGAGTTCGAGATGCGAACGGCGCCAAATGTCGTGCAAAACCTTAGGTTCGGGATCGATATGCGCCTCGATGTAGCGCTCCATCTCTATGCTGTCGGTATTCATAAATTATTATTTATAAATAAGTTGAGAGATATTCTCGGGTGCGAAAAGTTGTTCGGCAACGCGCTGAAGATCGGTGGGCTCAATGGCCTCGATACGCTGACAAATCTCATCTGTAGGAATGGTCTGACCATAGAGCAAAACGCTGCGCGCGGCACTCAGCATATTATTCTCATTATCCACCGATGACATCAGCAGCTGGCCGACAAATTGACGTTTGAAGCGACGCAACTGTTCCTTGCTAAAAGGCGTCGTACGCAGCCGTTGCGGTACACGCGGGTTGCCTGCCAGGTAATGGCGGTTTCAAAAGCCAGCCTGGCTTCATTGTCGGGTAGGGAGGCATAGTGCTGATACACATCGGGCATAGACGTGTGCAGGAAATCAGCAACGGAACGTTCGTCACTCTCCATGAAGGCTTGGGCCGCAGGCTTGAGGGCCTTTAGCAGCGGGCGGGGAAAGTGCCCACTCTTCATCCTGCCGCCAACTTTGTAGAGCATGGAGTTGCCCACAAAGGCAATATCGGCTTTCCAAGCTGCAGGTGCAGAAGCCGTGTTCTGAGGACTGAAACGGTCCGGGTCTGTACCCAGAGGCAGGTAGAAAACATGCTCGAAACCGAATTGTTGCAATGTCGGTATGTTATCCATATCCCAGGTGAAAAGAGCCGTCCAGGGGCTGACGCATTTGGTATAGAGATGGATGATCAGATGCGGATTGTCCACAAACCACGAGGCCAAGGGCAGTTCCAGGCGCGCCAGCAGATCCATGAGTACGCCTTCTACGTCTACCCCCATGTGGTTGAGGGTGATGCAGCAATCGGGCTTGAAGGTAAGCACTTCTTCCAGAAGCCGACGCACAAAATCTGCACAGCCCAGGGCACCGTCGCCGATGAGTACCAGTTTGTGAGGAATGTTCAGCTTGCGGCATGCCCCTTCCACCTCGCCCATGAGGAAGTATTTGCTGGTCAGCAGCAGCACCCGGGGGCGTTCATCAGTAAAGCGCGGCCCTGCGGCGCGGCCCCAAAAGTCAAAGCGGGCGCTGGCCTGCAGGTTTTTTTGCAATCCACCGTAATAGTCTCGATCAAGCCGTAGGTAAAAGGGCAGGGCCAGCGGCAGCAGGGGCAGGCCGCCGTGCTCCATTTGCCAGTGTGTCAAGCGGGAAAGGGCTGTGTCACTGTCTGTCTCAGAGACCAGAAAGACTCGTTTTCGTTCAACAGGAGAAAGACGAGCCAGCGTGCCCGTACAGGATTGGAGATCAGGTTCTTTTTCAACAACAGCCACAGGGCCAGTGACGGTTTGCAGAAGCAGGTGCAGAGCATGCCCCAGACCGCAACCCAGCAGCACGGGCAGACAGGGACGTGCCAGAGCTTCGGATTGTGCCGCAATGACAGCGGATTCCCGCTCGGGACCGCCAGGCCTGAGCATATAAAATTGCCGTCCATTACAGTGAGCGAACACATCTTTCGGGGCAGTAGGGGTATCCCCCTCGGGCATGGGAGGAAAAACTGGCGTGAATGTCGGCCCAGCGCTCTGGCTCATGACAACGCGCCTGTTTGCATTTTTGCTTCCCAGGGTTCTGCTACGATGTCGTTCTCTTCCAGGCGGAAGGCTACACAGGTCAGCTGATCTTCAACTGTGGTGAAGGCCCGACCTATGGCAACTTCTACACCGGGATAAATAGTCCCTGGGCAGATAAGGCGGCAGTGGTACAGTGTTTTTTCGTCAAGGTAGAGAGTGTTCCACAATTCTTCGCGACGATGGATGAGGTTCTGACGCTGCTTCCGCAGGGAGCGAAGCTTGCGGCTTGCATCGTTGGTGTCTGGTGGCAGATGTCCCGCAATAGCGGTCAGGTGGGTGATGGTTTGTGATTGTTCGGCTATGATCTGGTCGATCTTTTCCAGTTGGCGGATGTGATGCGGGGCATAGCCCAGATATATGCGCGTGGAAATATTAGCCCTGTTGCCAATCTGTTCACCCACGTAGACGCTGCCGTAGGCATTGACCACCCCACCGTAGAGCTTTTCATGCACTATAAGGTTGCTGCCGGCATAGACAGTGCTGTACAGACAGTTTTTCTTGACAACCATGTTGCCGCGGGCACGGGCTTCCATCCGTTCCAGAAACAGAGTCATCAGCTTGCCACCGGCATCAATTTTGCTGTGTCCTCCGGCTCCGCCACGGGCACCGCCGTCGATCATCATATCACGGCGGGAGCGAGCCTCGCCGCCCTCCAGCATGCCCAGAATGCGAATGTTATTACCCTGAACGGAAAAGCCTGCGCGCACTGAGCCGTGAATGGCCATGTTGCCCACAAAGAAGATATTGCCGGTTTCAAAGCTTACATCCTTGCGTACGTTGAGCAGACTTTTGACTGTGATAGCGCCGTTGAGGTAAAAGACATAGCCATTGACTGAAGAGAGGAGAAAATTGGGAAAGGTCGGGGCAATATGGGTATTGGCCCCCTTGGGAAATTCTGGTTTGTTAAGAATGAATCGGGCATCACGTACACCTGTGACCTGGTCCAGTGGTACAATCTCTGCCAGCACCTGGCCGCAAATGACATTTTGCACATATCCCAAGCTGTAGACGTCGGATGATTCGTCTCCTCCCCCGGGCTTCAGGTTGAGATAGTCAAAATCAGGATTGAAGAAATGCCGTAAATAATACTGCAAAATATACCCATTCCTTGGAGGAATACTTACTTGAAGATGGGCTTAGGCTATCAATCGACAATATCTGGTATATAGCCTTTCAGTTCATCTTCACTGTCAAAAGTGGCAAAAAAACCTTCAATTTCCACCTTGCGCAGCAGGTCACAGACATGGGGCGCTGGCTTCAGCAGCACCAGCCGGCGCCGCATGCTGCACCCTTTGGTATTGACGCTTACCAGCACGCCAAGGCCCGACGTGTCTACTTTGCCTACCGCACTGAGATCAAGCACAACCTGATGGATATTGGGGGCAAAAAGGTGGCCTTCCAGTTCTTTGGTGAATTGGGCCACATCTGGCAGACACATGTCACCCTTGTAGCGGAGCACCGTGACGTTGGGATGTGATTCTGCCTGCAGTTCAAACACAAGCTTTATTCCTCCACTAGAAAAATCATTTGTGTGCAAATAGTTCGGCTGAGTCTAGCCAAAGGGTTACCGGCCCCCAGTTGCACAGGGCTACATCCATATTCGCTCCGAATACACCACACGATACGCTGACCCCGCAGTGCTCGTCAACCAAACGCACAAAGTCGGTAAACATGGTCGCCGCCCAGGTAGGATTGCCGGCGGCAGTAAATGAGGGGCGACGTCCCTTGTGGCAGTCTGCATACAGGGTAAACTGTGGCACCAGCAAAATGCTGCCGCCATATTCCTGAACCGAAGTGTGAAACTTGTACTCCAGCGCGCCTTTGCCGGGAAAAATGCGAACGTCAGTCAGTTTGTGAGCCATGGCTGCAAAGTCCCGCGTTTCGGCAAAATGCGGACCGTCCTCCTCCCCAAATGCAACAAGGGCAAGGATGCCCACACCAATGGATGCAACAACAGCATCTTCAATGCTAATTGAGGCGTGCCGTACCCGCTGTACGAGAATGCGCATCAGGCTTGTTCCTCAGGCTTTGGAGCTTGTTCTTCTTTCTGGTGTTTGGATTTGCGTTCCAAGCGCTTGCGCTCCTCTTCTTCACGCAGCGCTCTGCGCAGCACCTTGCCCACTATGGTCTTGGGCAGTTCCTCGCGAAATTCCACCAGGCGCGGCACCTTGTAGTTGGCCAGTTTCTGGCGGCACCAGGCAATAACCTCTGCCTTGGTCATTTCTTCACCAGGACGCAGAACCACATATGCCTTGAGTGTTTCCCCCCGCATGTCATCTGCAATGCCCACGCTGACGGCTTCCAGTATCTTGGGGTGTTCCAGAAGCACTTCGTCAACTTCGCGGGGGTAGACGTTGTAGCCCCCCACGATAACCATATCTTTCTTGCGGTCCACAATATAAAAGTAGCCATCCTCATCCATGGTGGCCAGGTCTCCTGTGTAGAGCCAGCCGTTGCGCAAGGCGCTTGCAGTTTCGTCTGGCCGGCGCCAGTAGCCGGTCATTACCTGTGGCCCGCGTACGATGAGTTCGCCCATCTTGCCCGCAGGCAGGGGCAGGGTGCCACTCTCCATATCCACAATGCGCGCGTCCGTGCCGGGTACGGGCATGCCAATGGAGTTGGGGCGCTGCCCTTCCTGACCCAGGGGATTGCAGTGGGTGATGGGCGAAGCTTCGGTAAGGCCATAGCCCTCAAGAATGGATGCGCCCGTGGCTTCGTGGAAACGCCGAAAAGTTTCGCGTGGCAGGGGGGCAGAGCCAGAGACACAGATTTTAATGCAGCGCAGATCATAATCTGCCAGATTTTTTTGCTGGAGGAGCGACGTATAGACAGAAGGCGCTCCGGGAAAGACCGAGGGACGGTGTTTTGCAATGATACGCAGTACGTCTTGAGGCACATAGCGAGGCAGGGGCAGCACTGTTGCCGCTATGGCCACGGGAATGATAAGACCTGTGGTCAGACCATAGACATGGAAAAAAGGCAGTAAAGATAAAAAAACGTGTTTTTCTTCAATGGTGGCATGGATGATGTTGAGTACCTGGCGGCAGTTGGTGCCAAGATTGGCGTGCGTCAGGGTGACGCCCTTGGGCAGACCGGTAGTGCCGCCCGTGTATTGCAACATGATGGGGGCGCGCCTGGGATTGTCCACAGAGGCTGAAAAGCAATCAGCACTGCTGAAGAAATGTCTCCAGGCAAAGATATGCTCGTTGTCGTAGGGAATTGTCATTCGTACGCCAAAGCGTTCCTTCAGACGGAAGATCCAGTTGAGCGGGAAGGACAGGGCATCGGCTACACTGGTAATGATGAAATTCCTAAGCGGCAGGCGTCCTCGCAGGGCGGCAATGCGCGGCCAAAGGCGGTCAAGCAAAATGATGTGCTCTGCGCCTGAATCACCGATATTGGCCGTGAGCTCCTTTTCCATGTACAGGGGGTTAATCATGACAACAACAGCGCCAGCCTTGATAATGCCCCAGAAAGCCACCACCGTTTGCGGCAGATTGGGCATCATCAGTGCCACACGCTGTCCAGGCTTGACACCTATGTGCGCAAGTGCTCCGGCAAAACGCTCGGCCCGTTCAAGCAGATCCGCATAGGTGATACGTGTGTTCTGAAAGATAATGGCGAGACGGTGGGGGCAGATTTCCGCTGCTTCGTCCAACATGGCATAGAGTGGCTTGTTCCAGATTTCAGTGACACGCGGAACAAAGGCGTCGTAGTGGGCAAACCAGGGGCGGTCGCAGTCAGTATTCATGGTGTTCCCAGTGTATATGGTGTTCCGGCATTCTTGGACGATAAGGGGCAATACTTGCTGTGACAAGGGCATAGGCTTTAATGCCTTCTGCACGGCCAGTAAAACCGAGGTATTCTTCAGTGGTTGCCTTGAGGTTCACGTTATGGGGCGTAAGAGCAAGCAGTCGGGCCACATTTTTTTTGATTTCGTCGCGATATGGGGCTAGGCGGGGAGTCTGTGCTACCACGGTCAGATCTACATGCGTGAGAGTAATCCCAGACTCACGGGCCATTTCCAGTGCTTGAGTGAGTAGTACTGCAGAAGAAATGCCGTCAAAGCGGGGATCGTTATCGGGAAAATGCTTGCCGATGTCGTCCAGACAGGCACAGCCAAGGACGGCGTCTGTCAGGGCATGCAGCAGCACATCCCCGTCAGAGTGGGCCAGCACTTCAGGGGCATTGGGAATTGGCACTCCGCCGAGTTTGAGGGGACGCCCATTGCCATAGCGATGCACATCGTAGCCCATGCCCGTGCGCATCTGTTGCATGGGCGGTGGCTCTCGCAGCCGTTCAAGATCCTCGGGTTGTGTAATCTTCACGTTACTGACCTCCCCGGAGATAACGCGTACGTCATGACCAAGAGCCTCAAGCAGCGCGGCGTCGTCTGTTACGGTGAGATTGGTTGCAAGAGCATGCGCGTGGGCCGCAGCAAGTGCATCCAGCGCAAAACCTTGCGGGGTTTGCACGGCCACAAGGTTTGCGCGCGGCAGTGTGCTGACAACACGACCGTTAGCGACAGTCTTGATGGTGTCTGTCACTGGAATGGCTGGGATGACGGCCGTTGCACCGTCTGCCAGACAGCCACAGACCTTGCGTATAAGACCAGGGGTTACAAAGGGGCGCGCTGCATCATGCACAAGCACATGCGTGACATTGGCTGGCAGGGCTGCCAAACCCATTCGTACAGAATCTTGCCTGAGGTTGCCCCCAGCAGTGACCAGCCACGGCAGCCCCAAATCGTCGCGTCGCTGCGTATCGGCCAGAATGTCTCGGGCTTTTTGTAACTCTTTTGGGGGGAAAACAAAAACTATGCCGGCAACAGAGGTACTTTGGCTTATGGCACGGGCTGAATGCCAGAAAAGTGGCAGCCCCCGCCAGAGCAGAAATTGTTTTGCCGTGCCTTTCAGTGCGGAGGTAAGCCGACTGCCCAGTCCAGCGGCAAGAAGAAGAGCCCATGGCCTGTGCGTGATTGGGTATGTGCTGGGTTGCGCAACCGTGCCGAAATTATCAATCATCTGTATCTACATAGAGTCGATGCATCAATCACAGAAAAACAAAAATGTCCTGATGCAGGTGGGAGTCGGACGATAAGCCGGGTTCTGTCGCACGGTTGCCCGCACGTAGCCGTCATTCCTCTAGGGGTGCGGTTGCCCGCACCCTCAAGCAACCTACCCGGAAGGCACTGACCGGGCAGGCCACCTTCCCTATTTGGTCTTGCTCCCAACGGGGTATGCCGAGCATGCCGCGTTGCCACGGCATCTGGTGGGCTCTTACCCCACCGTTTCACCCTTACCACGCCCCGGAGGCGTGGCGGTTTGCTTTCTGTGGCGCTTTCCGAGGGTCGCCCCTCCTGGGTGTTACCCAGCGTTGTGCCCTGTGGAGCCCGGACTTTCCTCCCCGAACCAAAGGTTCGCGGCGACGGCCTGTCCAGCTCCCACCTGTATTTCCGCGCTGGAGCGCGGCCATCCTCTGCAGTTTTAGTCACTGTTCTCTTGTTTTTCTGCCGCGTTCGACATGTCCTGCTTTGCGGCAGGTATTTCGGTATCTTCCTCTGTGGCAAAATGTTCGCACCAGAAAATCAGGCGTTGGCAGTTGGGGCAGCTTAAAATCTGCTGGCCGCGCTGCAATTCGATAAAGGACTGCGGCGGCACGGCAATATGGCAGCCGGAACAGATGCCATCCTTAACTGCTACAATGACGGGATGCTCCAGTCGTTTGCGGATGAACTCATAGCGCATGAAGACCGGCTGCGGAATGGTTTTGCTGACCATAGCTCGCTTGCTATTCAACTCGTCAAGGGCGGCATTGCCTTTTTGCATTTTTGCTTCAAGGCTATTGCGCTTTTCTTCAACTTCAGCCTTGAGAGCATTATAGGTGACATTGATGTTCTCAAGTGCATCATTTTGATACTGCAATTCCTCAATCAGGGTTGCCTTTTCTTCTTCGCGGGAATGATTAACCCGTTCCATGCTGTCCATTTCGCGCATCATGGCATGGTATTCCCGCTGATTGCCCACCTGCATGAGCTTGTTTTTGCTTTTTTTGATACGTGCCGAGTCATCATCTATTTCATGAGCAAGGCGTTTCTGCTGTTCCTGCAAATGAGAGAGCTTTTCAAGAATATAGTTGCGCTGCGTTTCTGTAGTGGCAAAGCGTTGTTCAAGATCGCTCAGTTCGTTTGGCATACGATCTAATTTTTGTTTGACAGCGTGGATGGCATCATCGACTTTTTGCAACTCCACAAGCTGTCTGATTTGTTCAAAATATACGGCATCACTCATGCTGAGATCCTCCTGAACACGATATCAAGTGCTCAAAGACGTGTTATAGCGCCATGTAACGAAAGGGGGAAACAGAAGAAACAAAGAAGACATTCACCCCTTCTAGCCGTTGTTGCAACAATAAACTCATGCGACGCATCATTTCTTCTTCAAGACTGTGGTGACCTACGTCAAGAATACATAGGCATGTGTCTAGGGCTGTATGGTATTTGACATCCCCTGTGATAAAAAGATCTGCTCCGCTTGCGTAGGCTTCCTGCAGAAGGGAGGAGCCGGAACCAGTGCAGTAGGCTACACGGTGTACGCTCTGTGTTTCCGGGCCGCAAAGGGTGGCGTTGGTAAGTGGGGCATGCCGCGCTATCATAGCCATAATGGTATCAATGGTCATAGGGTCAGGGAGATCACCCGCAATGCCAAACCCCAAGGGTAGAGTGCCTTCAGGTGTCGTTCCTGAAGGCTCCAAAACACAGCGATTGGCTAGATCCAGTTCGTCAGCCAACCAGCCTGCAGGGCCGTATGGGTTGGCATCCAGCGATGTATGCGCTGCATACAGAGGAACGTCAGCACGAAACAAGAGGCGTAAACATTCGTGATATGCATCAAGGCGCTTGGGAAGTTCGGGTTTAAGCGTCAAGGGATGATGGCTTAATATACACTGGGCTCCCGCTTCCAGCGCCTTACCGATGGATGTCGGCGTCGGATCAAGGCAAACGGCAAGTTTGGAGGCACTACGCCTCTGCGCGGCAACCTGAAGGCCGGAAGCATCCCAGGATGCGGCGGCAGCCAGGGGTGCGATAGTATCTATTGCTGCAAAAAGATCAGTGAGCTGCATATGTATTTCACCTTAATGCATCACGCAAATAACGCACTGCATTGACGAAAAGCAGAGTGCCCGGAGGGTCAAGCTCACCACGGGTCCAGCCCGGATGGTTGGTGACGTGATGAAAGGCTTCGGGGTGGGGCATGAGGCCGAACACATGGCCTGTGGGGTCTGTAAGCCCGGCAATGGCGAGGTTGGAACCGTTGGGGTTGAGCGGGTATTCCTGTGTAGGCTGCCCAGTGGCAGGGTCGGCGTATTGCAGGGCAATAAGGTTCTGTTCTTCAAGAAGCTGCAGACATGCGGCATCGCGAGCGATGAGCTTGCCTTCACCGTGACGTACCGGCATAGTCAGTAGAGGCATGTTTTTGGTGAAAACACAGGGGCTTGTGGGATTGGGCAAGAGGTGTACCCAGCGGTCTTCAAAACGGGCTGAATCATTATGTCCCAGTGAAACCTGGCGCTCAAAGTACCTGCCCCCAAGCGCGGGAAGTACACCCAGTTTGACCAGAAGCTGAAAACCGTTGCAGATGCCGAGAATCAACTTGCCTGCCTGAAGAAATTCCCGCAGGCTGTGCAGTAGCGGTTTGCCTGTGGCATCCTTGAGATAACGCCAGCGCATGGCTCCAGCCTGAGCTGCACCCAAGTCGTCCCCATCCAGAAAACCGCCGGGGAAGATAAGAAAATGATAGTCAGCAAGATGTACTTTGGCCGCCACGATGTCGGAAAAATGGACAACATCGGCCCTGTCGGCTCCGGCCAGCCGCGCTGTGTGGGCTGTTTCCATATGCGAATTTGTACCGTAACCGGTAATAACCAATGCATTTACCGTGCCCATGCGGGAAAAGCCTCCTTGCCTTGCGGCTCTGTCTTGCGCGGGGTGGACAAAGTGACGCCTTATGCTGTGCAGCTAACCACCCCAGACAAAACGCGAATTTTTATTGTACGTGGCATGATTTACTTAGTCAATGCTAGCCAAGGAATGTAACTTGAACTATATATATCTGTTGGAATCGAAGTGCATCAATAAAGTTCCCCAGAGCATGCGCCATGTTGTGTATTGCTGACGGTTGTGATGCCTTTTGCTTTTATCCAATTTTTTTGCATAGTTGCGTAAGGTAAGATCATGAAAACAAAATATATCTTTGTGACAGGTGGCGTTCTGTCTTCATTGGGCAAGGGACTGGCAGCGGCTTCATTGGGGGCTCTCTTGCAGACGCGCGGTCTTTCTGTGACCATCCAGAAGCTGGACCCCTATATCAATGTGGATCCTGGTACCATGAATCCTTTTCAGCATGGTGAGGTCTTTGTTACTGATGATGGGGCTGAGACGGATCTTGATCTGGGGCATTATGAGCGCTTTCTCAACGTGCCCATGTCACACAAGAACAACACAACTTCCGGTGCCATTTACAATCACGTTATTGCCAAGGAAAGACACGGTGACTATCTAGGTGGCACGGTGCAGGTTATTCCGCATATCACAGATGAAATCAAGAATATGGTGCTTTCTCTGGCCGAAGGCGAGAACGCTCCCGATGTGGCTATTATTGAAATCGGTGGCACGGTAGGTGATATCGAAGGTCTGCCCTTTCTTGAGGCTATTCGTCAGCTACGTTCCGATCTTGGGCGTGACAATTGCCTGAACATACACTTGACACTGGTACCCTATCTGCGTAGCGCGGGCGAGCACAAGACCAAGCCCACACAACACAGTGTCAAGCAGCTGCTTTCCATAGGAATTCAGCCGGACATCATCCTTTGTCGTTGTGAACAGAGTATCCCGGAAGATTTGCGCCGCAAGATAGCTCTGTTCTGCAATGTGGATCATGATGCTGTGTTCACGTCAGTGGATGTAGGCAATATCTATGAGCTGCCACTTAAGTTTTATGAGGAAGGCTTCGACCAGAAGGTTGCCATCATGCTGCGTCTGCCCGCCCGCAATGCTCATCTGGAAGCCTGGGAGAAACTTATCAGCGACTGCGCCAACCCGTGCGGCAAGCTGACTATCGCCATTGTGGGTAAATATGTGGATTTGAGAGAGGCTTACAAGAGCCTGCACGAAGCACTAAACCATGGCGGTGTGGCTAATCGCGTGGAGGTAGAGCTGCGGTATGTCAATTCTGAGAACGTGACGGATGACAACGCTGCTGAATGCTTTAAGGGGTGTCACGGCATTTTGGTGCCCGGCGGTTTTGGGTACCGAGGGGTTGAAGGCAAGATAGCTGCCATACGCTACGCACGAGAACAGCGTATCCCCTTCTTTGGCATCTGCCTTGGTATGCAGTGCGCCGTTATTGAATTTGCACGGCATGTGGCAGGACTGGAAGATGCCAATTCCGAAGAGTTTAGCCCCCTCTCTGAGCACAAGGTCATCTATCTTATGACTGAATGGTTTGACTTCCGTACCAAGAATGTGGAACGGCGAGACGCGGGTAGCGACAAGGGTGGTACCATGCGGCTTGGAGCCTATCCCTGTAAGGTGGCCTCGGGAACCAGAGCTTTTGAAGCTTATAAAAAAAATATGGCGGAGGAACGACATCGCCATCGCTATGAATTTAACAATGCCTTCAGGCCGCTTCTGGCAGAAAAAGGTATGATATTCAGTGGCACAGCTCCGGATGATTCTCTGGTGGAAATCATTGAACTCAAGGATCATCCCTGGTTTTTGGGATGTCAGTTCCATCCCGAGTTCAAATCGCGGCCAATGGCGCCGCATCCATTGTTCCGTGAATTTATTGCGGCAGCCAAAAAACAGGCCATGGCATAAACTATGGACTGGAGGGTTTCTGTCTTTTTGTGTGAAGAAATACGACAAAGAACTCCTAACTATTGCATAATATTTGCATCAGTGGCACACTTTAGTATATGCGGTATGTATATGTCCATATTAGGTATGCCATAGGCTTCACAGAGTGCAAAATACGCAGCGTTGTGCAAGGATGGAATTGTATGGAAACGCTGGCTACTAGAGGATGGTAGCGACACATGGCACTGGAACTGAGACAGCAGCTTAAGCTAACGCAGCAGCTGGTGATGACCCCGCAATTGCAGCAGGCTATCAAGCTTTTGCAGCTTTCTCGCGTGGAGCTTTTGGAAACAGTGCAGCAGGAATTACTGGAAAATCCTTTTCTTGAAGAATCTTCTTCGGCAGCTGAAGACACCCCTGCGTCTGACGAAGTGCGCGAACCCATCGCTGAGGATGTCTATGACAGGGAAGTGGCCAAAGATGCAGACTGGGAAGACTATCTCGGTGAGTTTGCCAGTACGCCGCGCTTGGTACAGCCACGTGAGTACGAGGTCTCAGAGGATATTTCGCCCTTGGAGGCCCGCTATGCTGCTAAACCCACTCTTGAGGCGCACCTCATGTGGCAGCTGCGTTTATCACAGCTTACGGATGCCCAAAAAGAGATTGGCGAAATCATTATTGGCAACCTGTCTTCCGGTGGATATTTACAAGCCAGTATCGAAGAGCTGGCCGAGATGGCGCATGTGTCTCCCGACGTCGTAAAACCGGTGCTGGAGCGTGTTCAGCTGTTTGACCCGGTGGGAGTAGCCGCACGCGACGCACGAGAATGTCTGCTTATTCAGATCAAAAATTTGCATTATGACAGGGATTCCATATTACTGGAGCTTGTGCAATCACATCTGGAAGACCTTGAGGCTAAACGTTACAAGCCTTTGCTGCGTAAATTCAAGATAGATATGGAAGAACTGAGGGAATATCTTGATATCATCCAGAGTTTGGACCCTTTGCCTGGGGCAAGTTTCGGCGGTGGCGAACCGACGTATGTAAGTCCGGATGTTTTTGTATATAGAATGGGTGATGAGTTCGTTATTCTTCTTAATGATGATGGGTTGCCACAACTGCAGCTTTCCTCTCTGTGCCAGGAGAATTTGGGTGGTTCTGAAAAAGAAAAGGAATACTGCGCCGAAAAAATCCGTTCAGCATCTTGGTTAATAAAAAGTCTATACCAGCGACAACGTACCTTATATAAGGTTATGGAAAGCATTGTGCGGCATCAGCGTCCTTTTTTTGAAGAAGGGGTGACAAAGCTTGCGCCACTTATTCTCAAGGATATTGCTGATGACATCAACATGCACGAATCAACGGTAAGTCGTATTACTACCAACAAATATGTAGCGACGCCCCACGGTATCTTTGAATTGAAATTTTTCTTCAACAGTGCCCTGGCATTGGATGACGGCAGTCAGGTGGGGTCAGAAAGCGTCAAGGCACTTATTAAAAAATTTATCGATGAAGAGGATGCCAAGGCTCCCTTAAGTGATGAGCGTATTGGAGAAATGCTTAAAGAGTGTCTTAAGGTAAATATCGCACGCCGCACTGTTGCCAAGTATCGCACTGCGCTCGGCATCGAATCGTCTTCCAAGCGCAGAGAGCATTTTTGATACATGCTTACCCTGGAGGAAGTATGAATATCTCCTTTGCATTCAAGAATTTTGAAGCCTCCGATCACTTGAAGAAGTATGCCCGTCGCCGCATGGAAAAGCTGGGCCGTTTTTTTGGCAAGTCTTCCGGGTTGGAGGTTGCCGTTGTACTTACTGTAGACAAGTTCCGTCACCGTTGTGAAGTGACAGTGACTGGTGAGGGGCTGCATATCAATGCTACAGAACAAACGTCAGACATGTATGCTGCCATTGATCTTGTGACAGACAAGGTCGAAGCCCAAATTAAGCGACAGGTCTCCAGAGTGAAGTCACAGCGTCGTCGTGCCCGCAATACCGAGGTGGATATTTTCTCCTACAACCTCGACACAGGGGAGGCATCGTCCCCAGAGTTGGCAGAAGGTTCTGACCGTCTTGCCGGTAAGCCCCTGCATCTGGATGAGGCACTAATGCAGCTGGATTCAATAGGCAGCGAATTTCTTGTCTTTTTCAATGCAGAGAACAATCGTATCAATGTTGTCTACCATACCAAGGTTGGTGGCTACGCTCTCATTGATCCTGTCCTATAACCTCTAGTGCGGCAGCCAGGTGCAAATGGCCTGGCTTTCGTTTATTAGGTCTTCTCCATCTGCGATGGATGTGGCATCATTTCGCATTGTCCCTAACCATACACACGAGAATAGCCATGGCACATGTCGCGTCCAAGTCTATCCGTGATGTTCCCCAGCCAACTGGTGGGCAGGTATGCATTGTCACCGGCCTTTCCGGCGCAGGCAAAAGCACTGCTCTTAAGGTTTTTGAGGATATGGGGCACTTTGTAGTGGATGGCCTGCCCGCTGAAATGGCCTTTGAAATGGTTGCCATGATGTCACGCCCGTACATGGCACATTTCAAGGGAATTGCTCTGGGCATGGACCTTCGGCAGAGCAATTTTGTCGACGGGATAAGCGAATGCCTCAGTGCGCTGGCAGGCAAAGACATTCAGCCCCTGCTTCTTTTTTTGGAGGCGGATGATCAGGAACTTGTGCGGCGGTATGCCACTACGCGCCGCCCTCATCCCTTGGAACGGAAAGGCTTAGGGCTTGAGGCTGCGCTGCAGGAGGAGCGGGCAAGCCTTTTCTCCCTGCGGGAAATGGCTGATCTTGTCATAGATACGACGCGCTTCTCCATTCATGACCTTCGGCGTGCTATACAGAAACGTTGGGGCCGCAGCAAGGGGCAGTTGCGAGCTATCAGAGTTAATGTTATTTCTTTTGGTTTCAAGTATGGTGTGCCTCGAGAGGCGGATTTTGTTTTTGATTTGCGTTTTCTGCCCAATCCATATTTTGATGAGAATCTCAGGGCCCTCAGTGGCAGAGATAAGCCCGTGGCCGACTATGTTTTTTATACGCCGCAGAGCAGGGAATATCGGCAGAAATTGACGAATCTGTTGCTTTTTATGCTGCCTTTGATGGAGGCAGAAGGGCGTTATCGCGTTGCTATTGCCGTAGGTTGCACCGGTGGACGTCACCGATCTGTGGCAATGGCCGAAGAACTTTGTCAAGCCCTGCGACAGGCTGGTTACCCGGTTTTTCTAGAGCATCGACATCTTGAACTCGGATGAAAAAGCTGGCACGTTCAGTTCGTGGGGGAATGATATGACGGATAAAGGGCAGGTTCAGGTTGGAATCATTGTGGCTTCGCATGCCGACTGCGCTTCGGCCATGCTGCGTACCGCCGAATTCATACTAGGGCAACAGAGTGACTGTTGTTCCATCAGTGTGGACGTTGCCCATGAGGTTTCGGCTACTGTGGCTCGACTTACTGATGCCGCCCAACGGCTGGATAAGGGCGCTGGAGTGATTATTCTTACCGATATGTTCGGCGGTACGCCAACGAATCTAGCGCTCTCTCTGCTGGGTACGCACAAGGTGGAAGTGGTGACAGGAGTCAACTTGCCCATGCTGCTCAAGGTATTCACCTCGCGTTCAAATTCGCTTGAGGAACTGGCTCGTATTGCAGGGGAAGCCGGGGCAAAGGGGATAGTGGTCGCGGGCAGTATGTTGCGCAATAAGGCCCGCAGTAAGTCTGAAGGTCACAGCGATAAGGCTGGAAGTTGAATATGTGGTTCCGTGTGGATAATAGGCTGGTGCATGGACAGGTCATTGAGGCATGGCTTCCCTATACAGGGGCAAAGTACCTTGTGGTGGCCAATGACGCCTTGGCTGGAGATATAATGCGGCAGCAAATCATCAGCCTGGCCGTACCACAGATGGTGACAATATATTTTATACCGGTGAATGAACTTGTTTCGACCCTGACGGCCTGTGGCGATGACTGTTTTGTGCTTTTCGCCACTTGCAGAGATGCTCGGCGGGCTTACGATGCCGGCGTCACAATGAATGTGCTCAATATGTGCAATTTGCATTATGCGCCAGACAAATTGCAGATTCTCCCCCATGTGGCGCTCTCTGCTGAAGATAGGGCAGACCTGCAGATATTGCAGCAGCATTTGGTGCAGTTTGATTTTCGCAGTGTGCCCAGCGAACCCCTGCGAGGTCCTCATGAATTGTTTTTTTGAATTGGCAGCGGTGGGGGTGCCCTACGCTTTTTTTTTGTGCTGGCCGGTGCGGTGCGGTCAACCTGCATCTTGGGGCTTGTAGACAGGCCGCTTTGTATCGCCTTTGTCCTTGGTGCGTTTACGGGTGACTGGCAGCTGGCACTCCCGTTGGGCATCATCATTGAGTTGTGCTGGCTTGATGTGATAGAGCTGGGCAGCGTAATACCTCCGTATGCCGGGCTGACCTTTTTGCTTGCTTTCCCCCTCTGCCGTCATTTTGGTATGATGAGTCCCGGTCAGGCCATATTGCCTCTCCTGCTTTCTTTGCTGGCAGCCTGTGCGGCTGCTTGGTGTGAACGCCAGCAGCGGCTTGCGCTCAATCCCATGATAGCGGCTGTATCCCCTACCAGTCAGCTCGGAGGATTGTCACCCGAGCGCGCTGTGCTGTCGGCCGGATTACGTCGAGCCCTGGTACAGTTCTTACTCTATACAGTAAGTTTTGGCGTTATTTCCATTGTGCTTTTTTTGTTTCAGAAAAACGGCAACATGCCTTCTTTGGCAGGAATTTCTTGGCATGAGCTGTACGGCGTGGCTTTGCTTGGGGCCCTGTTATCTTTGAGGACGCACCAGGCGTATTGTGTTCTCGTAGGGGGGCTGACGATTCTTATGATAATCATTTGGGGAAGCCATTGAGAAAAAATGCCATCATGCAGAATGTACAATTTCGTAATGAGCGCAAGTACTATCTTACGCCATGTATGGCTGCCGCCTTGCGCAGGCGCGTGGCCAGTCTCATGCGGGCTGATGCGCATGCTAGTGGTCCGTACATGATTTCCAGTCTATATTTTGACGATGTATACGATACGGCCCTGTGTGAAAAACTGAGCGGCGTTGCCGTGCGCGATAAGTGGCGGCTACGTTGGTATAATGATTGTTTGGATTATATCCATCTTGAACGCAAGCATAAGGAGCAAGATCTGGGCTGCAAGAGCCACGAGTTCGTTACAGAGACCCAGTATCTTCGTTTCCTGCATGGCGATATGACTGCTGCAGAAGAATTGCCAGGAGAGGTTGGACGTGCATTTTGCGCTGTACATCGTACACGCAGGATGCGACCTGTCGTGGTTGTATCATATCTGCGCGAAGCCTATGGCTATGACTCCGGCAATGTGAGAATAACCTTTGATGTCGATGTACGTGCTGCCAGGCCAGGGGCATTGGTGTCTCTGCCTGTTGCCATGGATGGGTTGACCATTCTGGAACTGAAGTATGATAATCTGTTGCCAACGGTAGTGGCTGACTTGCTTTGCGGAGCATTGCATACGCAACTGGCGCTTTCCAAGTACGTTATGGCTCGCTTTGCCCTGATGCAGGCTGGGTACGAATAGTATATGCATAGGCAGTCTTGACAACGGTGCAGCTTTTGGTAGAGCGAGGAAAAAAGGAGTACGCGTCATGATAAAACATGTTCTTTATTCAATGCTTGTTTTTTCCATGTGTTGTGCCATTGTGCCGATGCAGACCGAAGCAGCAGATATTGAGATGAACTCCGGGCAACAGCATGTGCGCACACATCACGAAAAGGTTAAGCTAACACAGAAACAACGTGCGCAGTTTGGTAAAATTATGCAGGATGCAGCCCCTGCCCTTAAAGAAAAACGTCATGATTTGCGTGTTGCCGAAAGGGAATATGCAAAAGCTGTGGCTGAAGGAAGGGACAGTCAGGCTGCAAAAACTCAGGCAGTACACGCCTACGGTGCTTTGCTAGATGCTGAAGCCAGTGTGCGGCAAGAGCTTAAGGCTGCAGGCCTTCCGGCGGACATGCCTTTGGGGAAACGTCCATCACCGCGTCGTGGCAAGAAAGAGCAGAATTCTGACAAGCTAAAGTAGATTATATTGTTACCTACTTTTTCAAGCCCACCCTTTCATGTGGGAAAGGGTGGGCTTGTGTTTGCTCTTTTTTTTGATGTAGACAATAACATAATCTGGTGAATGGGAGGTATATTCATGCCGAAAAATGCTGCTTTGGTATTGGCTGCGGGCAAGGGCACCCGCATGCATTCTGACAGGCCCAAGGTTCTACAGACCTTGCTGGGCACCCCTATGCTCGCATGTGTGCTGCAAGCTCTGCGGCCGATTTTTGCTGATGATATCTGGGTTGTGGCGGGGCATAGGGCGGAGCTGGTCAGGGCAGCATTTCCCGAGGCACGTTTTATCGTGCAGGAGCAGCAACTGGGCACGGGGCATGCCCTGCAATGTGCTTTGCCGGGGCTATCTGCGGCTGGATATACGCATCTGCTTGTCGTCAATGGTGATACGCCTCTTCTTTCTGCACAGGTGGTCAGCCGATTCGTGGCGGAATCCTCAGACGCTGATGTAACCTTTGCCACTATAGAATTGGAAGATCCTGGCGCTTATGGCAGGGTGGTGCGCGATGCAACTCAGGGCCTTTCCATTGTGGAAGCAAAAGACTTTGACCCCGCATTACACGGTCCGGCAAGCGGTGAGGTGAATGCTGGCATATATTATTGTCGTCTGGCTGTGTTGGAGCATTTGCTGCCACGGCTTTGCAACGATAATAAGAGTGGTGAGTATTATATTACCGATATTGTGGCCCTCGCTGTGGCAGATGGGTACAAGGTCGCGGGTGTTCGTTGTGGGCATGATGTAGCCCTTATGGGAGTTAACTCTCCCCTAGAGCTTGCGCATATGGAAGAGCAGTTGCGTGCGCGTATTGTGAACGATCTTCTTGCTGCGGGGGTGATTGTGCATGCTCCAGAACTGGTGCGAGTGGGACCAATGGTACAGGTGGAACCTGGTGCGGAACTTACCGGCCCGTGTGAGCTCTATGGGCATACATGCATAGCACATGGAGCCAGCATCGCCTCCCATTGCGTTGTGCGTGACTGCCACATTGAGACAGGAGCGGAGGTTCGTTCTTTTTCACATCTGGAAGGAGCCCAGGTGGGTGTTGGTGCATTGGTTGGGCCCTTTGCACGGTTGCGTCCTGGAGCCATTCTTGAAGACAATGCTCATGTTGGCAATTTTGTTGAAATGAAAAAAGCTCGTTTGGGCAAGGGATCTAAGGCCAACCATCTTACCTATCTTGGTGATGCGGATATCGGGGAAGGCACGAATATCGGTGCAGGCACCATTACATGCAACTATGATGGTGTACACAAGTATAAAACTGCGATTGGCAACCATGCTTTCATCGGCAGCAATACAGCCCTGGTGGCTCCGGTGTGCGTTGGCGACAGCGCTCTGGTGGGCGCTGGTTCCGTAATAACCAAAGATGTCCCTGAGGGGACGTTGGGCATAGCCCGCAGTCGGCAAAAAAATCTGCCGCAAAAAAAAGTGTAGCTTTTCCATTCTTGCCAAGGCCTGAGCGCAGTGATAAAAAATGCCATGGAACTTCTGGAACAGCTTGAGTCACGTATAGATGGGCTGTTGGAGGGCTTACGCCTTTTGCGGATTGAAAACGCCAGCATTAAGGCAGAATCAGCTGCCATGGTAGCGGAACGAGCTTCGCTTGAAGAAGAAAACCGTAGATTGCGTGAAGCACTTGAAAACGGGGAGGCACTGCGGATCGAGGCGCGAAAGCGCATTGATGCTCTGCTGCGCAGAATTGAGGAACACGATAACGTCGAGTAGGTCATAGTGCAGGATACCATCGACATTACTGTTCTTGGGTTGAGCATCGCCTTCAAATCGAGTGCCGATATGGAACGTGTGCAGGGAGCTGTGCGCCTGGTTGAGGAGCGTTTTGCAGAACAGAAACTGCGGTTCAATGCTGGACAGACCAAGGATATACTGCTGACATTCCTGGCACTTGGACTTGCGGATGATTTATTACAATTGCAGAAATCGCAGGCGGATATGCAACAGCATATTGCAGCCATGCTTTCGAAGATAGAGGAGGCTGGCTAGCCGGCCTTTACAAATATTTCCCTGGGGCGTTCGTGATTTATGCCTCGGTGCTAACCTGACAACGTATATTAAAAGGGAGGCGTCACTGCCCTTATGTGCGCATGCCCGGTGAGACCGGGAAGCCTGAAAAGGGCATACGCAACCCGACCTGGGTATCCAGGTTCTGTACCGCATGCATGACACGGCGCTTCGGGGAAGGCGTCATTGTTGAGAAGGGGCGGTCGCCTGTGGGTGGCTGCCTTTTCGACGCAGCAATCTTTTCTGCAATCTCTGCGTACAACCAGGCCAGTATCCCTTTGGGCTTCTTTTGCTACGGCATAGGCATGTTTGCCTAGAGCCGGTTTCACGGGACGCGTCCCTTGGGCGCGTAGCCCGTATTGATAAACGAGTGAGGCTGAATTGATGGAGCCTTTGTTCATTGTCGTGCTGGCGGTGGTGGCGCTGATAGGTATGGTGCTGGGTGCCGTTGTGTACAAAAAGGTTGCCGCAAAGCGTGTGGGAGATGCTGAAGCCTTGGCTTCACGTATCGTGGATGAAGCCCGTAAAGAGGCTCGGGCGCAGAAGAAGGAAATCTTGCTTCAGGGGCAGGATGATCTTTATAATCAAAAAAGAGAGCTGGAAAGCGAATTCAAAGAGCGTGAGCGTGAAGTCAAGATGCGTGAACGCAAGCTGGAGGAATTGGGCAGCCGTTTTGAGGAAAAGATGGAAAAGGCCACTGCGAGAGAACACGAATTACTGACCGCCGAGAAGGATTTGGCCCGTAAGGAGCGGCAGCTCTCAGAAATGGAAACATTTTTGCAGACACGCATTGAAGAGGAAGAGCAACGCCTTGCTCATATAGCTGGTCTAACAGCCGATGAAGCCAAGGAACAGCTTTTTGCTGAGATTGAGGCAAAAACTCGACATGAGGCCGCACGCATGATCCGTCAGATTGAAATGGAGGCGCATGAGACTGGTGATCGCAAGGCTAAGGAAATTCTCTGTAGTGTCATCCAACGGTATGCGGGCGATTATGTGAACGAGCAGACGGTAACGGCTGTGACACTGCCTAGCGAAGATATGAAGGGGCGCATTATAGGTCGCGAAGGTCGTAATATTCGTGCTCTTGAGGCTGCAACCGGCGTTGACCTCATTATTGACGATACGCCAGAAACCGTTGTGCTTTCAGCCTACAGCCCCTTGCGTCGCCAGGTGGCAAAGATGGCTCTTGAACGTCTTATTCAGGATGGTCGTATCCATCCTGCCCGCATTGAGGATATTGTGCAGAAGTGCGAGCAGGAGTTGGATGTTCATGTGCGGGAGATTGGTGAGCAGGCCACGTTTGATGCTGGCGTGCACGGCATTCATCCCGAAATAATTCGTCTGCTGGGACAGTTGCGCTACCGCACCTCGTTCACGCAGAATGTCTTGCAGCATTCGCTTGAAGTTTCTGCCCTGTGCGGCATGATGGCTGCAGAATTGGGTATGGACGTAAAAAAAGCCAAGCGAGCTGGCCTGTTGCACGATATTGGTAAGGCTGTGGATCATGAAGTGGAAGGCCCGCATGCTCTCATAGGCGCTGATTTGGCAAAAAAATACAACGAAACCCAGGAAATCATCCACGCCATTGCCGCACACCACGAAGACCAGCGGCCATCCACTGCTCTGGCTGTACTCGTGCAGGCTGCAGACTCCATTTCTGGTGCCCGACCTGGCGCACGCAAGGAATTGTTGGAAAATTACGTCAAACGCCTTGAGGATCTGGAGGGCATTGCCACCAGCTTTGAAGGTGTTAGCAAGGCTTATGCAATACAGGCTGGGCGTGAAATACGTGTCATGGTCAATTCAGACATAGTGGACGACGATGCAACCTATATGCTTTGTAAGGAAATTGCTGAAAAGATTGAAAAAAATCTTACCTACCCAGGTCAGATACGTGTGACTGTAATACGTGAACGACGGGCAGTTGGGCTTGCTAAATAAGATTTTTTTTGCGACGGCAGTAAATCTCGAGTTTCGCACAATGAACAGTGCCATTAACGGATTAAAAGATGTCTGCTGACCAGTATTTCTTTATACTGGATATTGTGGCCAGCTTCGCTTTGGCAACTGCAGCATCGTGTAGGGCACGCGTGGATGGGGCTCATTTTACAGGGGCTGCAGTGCTTGCCTGTCTGTCTGGCCTTTCAGCTCCCATCATGCGGGATGCGCTTTTGGGCAGTGCGGTTATGACCCTCAACAGGGGAGAATATCTTGCGGCGGCAGTTGCGGGTGCTCTACTGGGAGAGGTTGCGGCACACAATCGTAACAGCTGGAAAGCATTTTTCTGGTTTGATACTGCTGGTCTGGCTTTTTCTGCCGGCGTAAGCGCTGTGAAGGCCGCTATATGGGGTATTGGCTTGACGGGCAGCTTGCTTTTGGGCGTGCTAGCAGCGCTCACAGGTGGCAGTGCACGCGATATCGCTCTTGGTGATATGGCCCGTTTTGTGGAAGAGAACATGTATGCAACTGCTGCTGCATTTGGGGCAATGCTTGCCCTTGCGGTATTGATAATCCTTCATTTGCCCGCATGGCAATCTGCGCTTTGCGGAGCGCTACTCTCATTGGCATTGCGCGGTATATGGGGCAAAGCGTCTCGATAGCATTCAGATATATTGAGGCGCTCATGCGTCAGGTAGAAAGATCTGTGCGATGATATCAGTTGTTTTTTTATCTTAGAGGGAGAAAGTTCTTGACAGAGGAGGGGAAGTGATGCATAAGGGCGGTTCGCGTCTTGTGAACGTTTTTTTGCAGGGAAAAGAGGAGCAAAAAAATAGTTGACAA
>CAJOMG010000027.1 GCA_905235595.1 uncultured Desulfovibrio sp.
TGCTTTGGGAGCAAAGGGTCGCTGGTTCAAATCCAGTCGCTCCGACCAAGAAAATGAAGGGTTTACAGTAAAAACACTGTAAGCCCTTTTTGTTTGACCCCACCTGGCCCCACACTCATTAAAGTAACCAGCTGTAGTGGACTGCGATTTCTGGACCAAAAGATTAGCAGGTAAGCAGCGCCAGACAAAATTAAGAGGTGAAGCGGCCAACACAGCTATGCATCACGGCCACAGCATTTTTTGTATTTCTTGCCGCTACCACAGGGGCAGGGGTCATTACGTCCTACACGGGGAGCAGCCTTTGCAGGCTTAGGAGTTGCATCCACAGTATTGCCACCGCCAGAATAGGAAAGTTGGCCACCCTGCTCCTTATGGCGGTATTCCCGTGACAAAGGCTGCGCTTGTGCTGCTACGGGCGTGGCAGTATCATTTTCATTGGCAAGCTGCTGTGTATCCTGCAGATCCTCTAACTGCACACGCACACGGGTCAATACGCGAAAGGCGCTTTCACGAATTTGAAACAGCAAGGCCTGAAACATTTCAAAACCTTCACGCTTGTATTCCAGCTTTGGATCTCGCTGACCATAGCCACGCAGGCCAATGCCATCACGCAGGGCATCCATATTGCGCAAATGTTCCTTCCAACAGCGATCCAGCTCCTCCAGTAAGAAATAGCGCACAATATCACGGTAAGAAGGTCCGGCCTGAACCTTGAGCTCATCCAATATCCCTTGCACTAGGTGTTCAGTTTCTTCACGCGAGGGGAAAGGGGCCTTTTCCGGTAGGGCACGATCTATATTGAACACGTCGCGCAGACGTGCCAAGGCTGTGGCTTGGGCCTCGTCAATATCTTCGGGTCGTGCGATGTCCAATGGGCCATAGACATCATCAAGCACATCGCTTTCAAATTCCTCAATTACAGGCGTTACATCCTCTTCAATCATAAGCTCGCGACGCAAGGTATAAATGACCTCGCGTTGCTGGTTCATGACATTATCGTAATCCAGCAGAGTTTTGCGTATTTCAAAGTGGTGGGCCTCCACACGCTTTTGTGCCCCTTCCACCGCACGGGTTACCATGGCGTTTTCAATAGCTTCGCCATCTCGCAAGCCAAGCTTTTCCATAAGCCCCTTAATACGGTCGGAGCCAAAAAGTCGCATGAGGTCATCCTCAAGCGAAAGGTAAAAACGGGAAGACCCCGGATCCCCCTGACGACCAGAACGGCCTCGCAACTGATTGTCAATGCGGCGACTCTCGTGACGCTCAGTGCCCAGGATGTGTAAGCCGCCCAAATCAACAACACCTTCGCCCAAGACGATGTCCGTGCCACGACCGGCCATATTGGTGGCAATGGTTACATGGCCTTTCTGACCTGCCTGGGCCACTATTTCAGCCTCTTTTTCATGTTGCTTGGCATTAAGCACGCTGTGCGGAATGCCAAGTTTTGTCAAACGGTGAGAAAGCATTTCAGATGTTTCAATGGCAATGGTTCCCACAAGAACGGGCTGTTGTTTCTTGTACAGTTCGGCGATTGCGGCAACAATGGCATCAAATTTTTCCTGCTTACTGCGGTAGATGAGATCCGGGTAATCCTTGCGGATCATAGGCTTATTTGGTGGAATAGTAATTACATCCAGATCATAAATTTGATGAAATTCAACGGCTTCTGTGTCAGCGGTGCCAGTCATGCCTGCCAGCTTGTCATAAAGCCGAAAATAGTTTTGGAAGGTGATGGCGGCGAGGGTTTGGTTCTCGGCTGCAATGGTAACATGCTCCTTGGCTTCCAGCGCCTGATGCAGGCCGTCAGAATAACGTCGCCCTTCCATAATGCGACCTGTGAACTCATCTACAATGACTACCTGATCATTCTGCACGATATAGTCCACATCGCGTTTGAACACCAGATGGGCCTTGAGCGACTGCATCACATGGTGTTGGGCTGTGATGTTAGCCGGGTCAAAAAGATTGTCCAGATGAAGGAGTTCTTCACACCGGGCCACCCCCTCATCGGTAAGCATGGCAGTACGCGCTTTTTCGTCAATAGTGTAGTGCTCAGGGGTGAGCTTACGAACAATATCATCCACTGCCCGGTACAAGCCTACGGATTCGTCTGACGCTCCAGAAATAATCAAAGGCGTGCGGGCCTCATCAATCAATATTGAATCCACCTCGTCCACAATGGCATAATTATGGCCACGCTGCACAAGCTGTTGCGCATAAAACTTCATATTGTCACGCAAGTAGTCAAAACCAAACTCATTATTGGTGCCATACGTGATGTCCGAGTTGTAGGCGCTCTGTCTTTCTGTATCGTCCAGACCGTGAACAATGACACCCGTAGACAAACCAAGAAAAGCATAGAGTTTACCCATCCAGGCAGCATCGCGTTTGGCCAAATAATCGTTGACGGTCACAACATGCACTCCTTTGCCCGAGAGCGCATTGAGAACCACAGGCAAAGTGGCAACAAGAGTCTTGCCTTCACCCGTTTTCATCTCAGCTATACGTCCTTTGTGCAGGACGATGCCACCGATAAGCTGCACATCATAGTGACGCATACCCAGCACACGACGAGCTCCTTCCCGTACCAGTGCAAAAATCTCTGGCAAGATATCATCAAGGACACGACCGCCCTCTTGGATTTCTTGCTTATACTGTGCAATACGTGAAGGAAATGCTGCGTCCTCTAGTTCTCGCAAATCCGCTTCAAGTGCATTGATAGAATCTATCTGCGAGCGTAGACGACGCAGATAACGCTCGTTCTTGCTGCCAAATATTTTCTTGAAAAGAAAGCTAAACATATATACTCCCTGCGGTATTCATATTCCGCAAAACCGACATGGAAGCCCTTCCATAAAGGGCATTATAGAAACTGTATATAATAAAGATACTGAACTGTAGCCTCATATAATACGCCTATTTCATATAATTGGCAATGTGGTGTTTGAGAAGTGCTGTAAAAACAGAAGATTTCAAAATAATTCTGTGATGAAGAAACGCATAAAGGATGAAGGAAAACATGTATAAAATATCTTGACGAGTTTATGCATTACGTGTAAGGAATTTGTCGCTAAGGGAACATTGAGCCCTTGCATATTCCCTGGACGGCAGGGAAGGACAGGTTGAGCCTGTCCTGATGTGTCCGAGGCAGAGGAATGATACATCTGCCGAGGGAGTTGACATGTGCAGGCGTTACCGAATGCCGAACAATGTCGAGCCGTTCCAGCCCACCAACGGAACCCACCGCAGCCCCGGAGGCGGCGTGTGAACCGGGGCTGTAAGGTTGGGGAAATATTCCCCATTTGGTGACCCTGCGGGACCACCTTGCCACCTTATCTTAGTGGCTAGGCCTGGGCGACGCCGGGGAGCATCATGCGGATGCAATGGCGCGTTCGGGCGTCCAAATCTTCCGAATTTCCTGATAACAGGCATGATGCGCGCATTAGCGCAGCCCCAAATGTTGCTCCGTATTTCCCTAGGGATAGGGGGCCAGCCATAGGGTTGATTTATGGCTCATGTACGCTGCGGAGGAGTCTTCGATGGCTCCAGACGAGCGGGATGTTTTTAAACGGAGTAGGCACAATGACGACAGTTAGCAGCGATCGCATTCGAATCAAGCTTAAAGCCTATGATTACCGCATACTGGATAAAGCTGTTGCGGAAATCGTGGATACGGCGCGCAACACAGGTGCTGGAGTGGCCGGGCCCATTCCCCTGCCCACGAGTATCCATAAGTATACTATTCAGCGTTCCGTACATGTGGACAAAAAGTCACGTGAGCAGTTCGAAATGCGTATCCACAAACGTCTTATGGATATTCTCGAACCC
This sequence comes from uncultured Desulfovibrio sp., assembly GCA_905235595.1. GTDB lineage: Bacteria > Desulfobacterota > Desulfovibrionia > Desulfovibrionales > Desulfovibrionaceae > Desulfovibrio. Next base: position 3,829 of record CAJOMG010000027.1, read on the forward strand.
ACGCAGCAGACCGTCGATGCGCTGGGCAAGCTTTCCTTGCCCGCCGGTGTGGACGTGGAAATTAAGCTCTAGCGAGAGGCAGTCATGGCTGAGAAAATGGGAATTTTGGGTCGCAAACTCGGTATGACCCGCATATTTGACGGCACTGGTGCCGCAGTGCCTGTCACGGTGATCGAAGCCGGGCCCTGCCCCGTCACTCAAGTGAAAACCGTGGAGAAGGATGGCTACAACGCCATACAGATCGCAATAACTCCTGCCAAGGAAAAGCATACTCCTAAAGCGATGCGCGGTCATTTTGCCAAGGCTGGCACCGGTCTCTATCGACATGTACGTGAAATTCGCCTTGCGGGTGTGCCCGAACAACAGTTAGGCCAAGAGCTGACGGTAGAAATGTTTAGTGCCGGTGACGTAGTAAAAGTAACCGGCACGAGTGTCGGTAAAGGCTATCAAGGAAGGATGCGCCGTTGGAATTTTGCAGGTTCTAAAGATTCACACGGCTGCGAAAAGGTGCATAGAAACAACGGCTCTGTAGGCAACAACACCTTCCCGGGACATGTTTTCAAAGGTCGTAAAATGGCTGGTCACTGGGGCAACGAAACCGTCACGGAGCTGGGCTTGACCGTCATCGATGTGCGCCTGGAAGACAATGTCATTTTGATCAGGGGTTCCGTACCCGGCCCCAAAAATGGTCTCGTGTTGATACGCAAGCAGTAGGGGAAGCAGCAATGGCTACCGTGAAAGTATACGACCAGAACAAGCAGGAATGCGGTGAAATTGCGCTGGCTTCCGACGTGTTCGAAGTAGAGGTGAGGCCTGAAATCCTCAACCTTGTGGTGCGTTCACAGATGGCTGCCAAGCGCGCCGGAACGCATATGACCAAGACTCGTGGCCTTGTTTCGGGGGGTGGTGTCAAACCTTGGAAACAAAAAGGCACAGGGCGTGCCCGTGCTGGCTCCAACCGTTCACCAGTGTGGCGCGGTGGCGCAATACTTTTTGGTCCAAGTCCTCGTGATTATTCCTTCAAGGTAAATAGTAAGGTGCGTGTCTTGGCCATGAAAATGGCCCTTTCAAGCCATCTTGCAAATGAGACGTTATTAGTAGTCAAAAGCATCACACTGCCAGAAGCAAAGACAAAGTATTTTGCTAATGTTGCGAATGCACTGGGCCTTTCTAAGGCGCTTGTAATCATATCTGCTGAAGATGTTACACTTATGCGTTCGTCACGCAATATCCCTGGCCTTACAGTAATAACGCCAGAGCGATTAAGTGTTCTGGAAATTCTCAAACATAAGCAACTTGTCATACTGGAAGATGCTCTTGCTCCAGTACAGGCACGTTTTGCAAAGAAGGGGGCGTAAGATGGAAATCACTTCTGTGCTGATTAAGCCCCTGATGACCGAAAAGGTGACATATATTAAAGATAATCACGAACAGGTGGCCTTTAAGGTTCATCCCATGGCTAACAAGATGGAAGTTAAACAAGCTGTGGAAGCAACTTTTGATGTTACTGTTACAGCAGTAAATATTGTACGGCGTTCGCCACGCAACAGGAAACGTCAGGGGCGTGTAGTTGGTCGCAAACCTGGTTGGAAAAAAGCGTATATTACGCTGAGCCAGGGTGATACTATAGAGTTCTTCGAGGGAGTGTAATCATGGCTGTCCGTAAGCTGAAACCGACCTCCGCAGGACGTCGTTTCCAGACGGTTTCCGACTTTGAGGAAATCACTCGGACGCGTCCTGAGAAGTCGCTCACAGAAGGCCTTACCAAAAAGGCCGGTCGCAATAATCTTGGTCGTGTTACGAGCCGTCGTCGTGGTGGTGGCGTAAAACGTCTTTATCGTCTTATTGATTTCAAACGCGATAAGACAGGAGTTGAAGCAACGGTTGCACAAATTGAATATGACCCCAACCGTACAGCGCGTATAGCTCTTCTGCATTATGCCGATGGCGATAAGAGATATATACTTGCACCTGTCGGACTGAAGCAGGGCGACAAGGTTATGGCGGGTGTCAATACACGAAACGGCATAGTTGCAGATATTAAACCTGGTAACGCGCTCAATATGGCACGTATCCCCGTAGGGACCAATATACATAACGTGGAAATATATCCCGGCAAGGGGGGACAAATGTGCCGTGCCGCAGGTGCCTATGCTCAGCTGGTAGCTAAGGAGGGCAAATATGCACTGTTGCGGCTGCCCTCGGGTGAAGTTCGCAAGGTTCTGGCCTCATGCATGGCTACAGTTGGTCAGGTTGGCAATGTGCAGCATGAAACAATTTCATTGGGAAAAGCCGGGCGTAATCGCTGGCTCGGTCGTCGTCCACAGGTACGAGGCGTGGCCATGAATCCCATTGACCACCCGCTTGGTGGCGGTGAAGGCAGAAGTTCGGGTGGCCGTCACCCTGTTTCACCCTGGGGTATGCCTGCCAAGGGATATAAGACTCGTGATGGGAAGAAACCATCTTCCCGTCTCATTATTAAACGCCGCGGCCAGAAGTAGGAGTAGCTCATGCCAAGATCGCTGAAAAAAGGGCCGTTTGTTGACGGTCACTTAATGAAGAAGGTCGATGCAGCTGTGGCCAGTAATGATCGCCGCGTGCTCAAGACCTGGTCGCGCCGCTCGACCATCCTGCCTGAAATGGTGGGACTGACCTTCGCGGTGCATAATGGCAAGAAATTTGTTCCGGTGTTTGTCACCGAAAATATGGTGGGTCACAAACTGGGCGAATTTTCCCCCACCCGTACCTTCCATGGGCATGCTGCCGACAAGAAAGCAAAAGCCACCGCCAAGAAGTAGGGTAGGACTATGGAATCAAAAGCTATTGCGAAATTCCAGCGTGTTTCTCCCCGCAAGACGCGTCTTGTGGCTAGGAACGTAGTGGGGCTGGAAGTGGAGGCAGCCATAAACATCCTCCGCTTCACTCCTAACAAACCCGCCGGTGTGCTGCTTAGTACAGTAAAAAGTGCGTTGGCAAACGCCTCACAGCTGGGAGGCGTTAACGTGGATGCCATGGTGGTAAAGGAAATAGTTGTCAATGAAGGACCCATGTGGAAGCGTTTTATGCCACGTGCTCAGGGGCGGGCAACAAAAATTCACAAACGCACGAGCCACATTACCGTCATACTCGCAGAAGGGCAGGAATAGACTATGGGTCAAAAAGTACATCCGTTCGGGCTCCGGCTTGGGTACAACAAAAACTGGCAGTCCCGCTGGTTCAGTAAGAAGGAATATCCTGCCTTTGTCTACGAAGACAGCAACATTCGCACGTTCGTAAAAAAACTATTATATCAGGCCGGTGTTTCAAGGCTTGAGATAGAACGTGCCGGCGGTAAAGTACGTCTTATCATTTCCACAGCTCGACCCGGTATTGTCATTGGTCGTAAGGGGGTGGAAATTGAAAAGTTACGCAATGATCTGCGCAAGAAGTTTGGAAGAGAATTCTCACTCGAAGTGAATGAAATTCGACGTCCAGAAGTCGATGCACAGCTTGTTGCGGAAAATATCGCACAACAGCTGGAACGTCGAGTTGCCTTTAGGCGTGCCATGAAACGTACAGTTTCCATGGCCCGTAAATTCGGAGGCGAAGGCATTAAGGTAACATGTGCTGGTCGTTTGGCAGGCGCAGAAATAGCACGTACAGAATGGTATCGTGATGGTCGCGTGCCTTTACAGACTCTTCGCGCTGACATTGACTACGGTTTCGCCGAAGCCCGCACTACCTATGGTATCATTGGCGTTAAAGTGTGGATATACAAGGGTGAAATCCTTGATAAAGAGGTTGAACAATAATGCTCGCGCCCAAAAAAGTTAAATTCCGCAAATGGCAGAAGGGTCGTTTACGCGGCATGGCAACCCGCGGTTCTACTATAGCGTTCGGTGATATAGGGTTAAAGGCAGTGCAACACGGACAGCTGTCGAGTCAACAGATTGAAGCTGCTCGTATTGCCATGATGCGCCATATCAAAAGAGGGGGTAAGGTCTGGATTCGTGTTTTTCCTGACAGACCAGTCACTGCAAAACCCCTTGAAACAAGACAAGGTTCAGGTAAGGGTGCACCAGTAGGATGGTGCGCTCCTGTGAAGCCTGGTCGCGTTTTGTATGAAATTAAGGGTGTAAGCTTGGAGCTTGCCCGTGAGGCTCTTACGCGTGCCGCGCACAAGCTGCCTGTGAAGACCATTATTGTCGTGAGGGAGGGCTATTAGATGGCCGCCAAAAAAAAGTCAGACACCAATGCCCGGCCCAACGCCAAAGAACTGCGCACTATGGGTGTGGACGATTTGCAGAGGACACTCACTGAACATCGCGAGCAAATGATGCAGATGCGCTTTAATCACGCTACTGCGAAGCTCGAAAACACTGCTGAATTGAAAGCAATGCGCAAGCAGATTGCACGTATTTCGACCATACTGAATGAAAAGGAACAGAGGGCCTGAACATGCAAGCTCTGGATAATCGCAAGGGCAGAATGTTGACTGGCATCGTGGTAAGCGACAAGAATGACAAAACAATTGTTGTCCGCGTCGAGACACTGGTCAAACATCCATTGCTTAAAAAGTACATAAGGCGCCGCAAGAAGTTCACGGCCCATGACCCCATGAACGAGTGTGGCAAGGGTGACAAAGTTAAAATTGTTGAATTCCGGCCATTGTCGCGTAACAAGCGTTGGCATTTGGTCTCGATCATTGAAAAAGCCGTATAGGGTAGTGCCATGATACAGGTTGAATCCACATTGCAGGTAGCCGACAATTCCGGCGCCAAAAAAGTTGCCTGCATCAAGGTGCTTGGCGGCTCACATCGCCGCTATGCTTCTGTGGGCGACATCATAATGGTTTCTGTGAAGGAAGCCATACCACACAGCAAGGTTAAAAAAGGCGATGTAATGAAGGCCGTAATTGTGCGTACGGCCAAGGAAGTTCGCCGTTTAGACGGCAGCTATATAAAATTTGATGGCAACGCCGCAGTGCTGCTTTCAAATCAGGGTGAGCCAGTGGGCACACGTATTTTCGGACCTGTTGCTCGTGAACTGCGGGCTCAGAATTTTATGAAAATCATTTCACTGGCTCCTGAAGTGCTGTAGGAGATCGTCATGAAAAGCACTCGCATCCGTAAGGACGATAAGGTAATGGTGATCACCGGAAAAGACGCAGGCAAAATAGGCAAGGTACTAAAGATACTTCGCAAGAAAGATCGAATCCTTGTCGAAAAAGCTAATATGGTAAAGCGTCACATACGGCCAAATCCCTATGCACAGCAGCCAGGTGGCATTGTTGATAAGGAAATGCCTATCCATATATCCAATGTTATGATTGTCTGCTCAGCCTGTGGCAAAGCGACGCGTGTTGGGTATAAGACTATCGAGTCTGAAGGCAAGGAAAAGAAAGTGCGCTTTTGCAAAAAGTGCAATGAAGTCATGGAATAAGGTGAAACAATGACACGCCTTGAAAAGATATATAGAGAGAAGGTGGTTCCGGTACTGCAAAAGGAGTTTAATTACTCCTCAGCCATGCAACTGCCCGGAATCGAAAAAATCTCTCTGAACATCGGCCTTGGCGCCGCCAGCCAAAATAATAAACTGATGGAAGAAGCTGTAGCTGAACTTACAGCTATTGCTGGTCAAAAGGCTGTAGTAACACGCGCCAAAAAATCCATTGCCGCATTCAAAGTACGTGAAGGCATGCCCATAGGTGTCCGTGTCACCCTGCGCAAGGACCGTATGTGGGACTTTTTGGATAAACTGATGAATTTTGCCTTACCACGCGTTCGTGACTTCCGCGGTATTCCTGATCGTGGTTTTGATGGACGTGGAAATTTCACCCTCGGAATTAAAGAACATACAATTTTTCCAGAATTGGAAATTGATCGTGTAGAGAATCCTAAGGGAATGAATATCACCATAGTTACTTCGGCGACCACTGACAAAGAAGGTAAATTCCTTCTTGACCGGCTTGGTATGCCATTCCGTAAGTAGGAGTATTGCCATGTCCCGTACTTCGCTGGAAGTCAAAGCCAAGCGTAAGCCCAAATTCAGTTCAAGGGCTTATAACCGTTGTCCACTCTGCGGTCGGCCAAGAGCATTTCTTCGCCAGTTTGGTATATGCCGTATATGTTTCCGTAATATGGCACTGCGAGGAGAACTACCTGGCGTTCGTAAATCAAGCTGGTAACAATCAAAACAAAAGGTTCTGTTGCCGTGCAATGCACGTCTGCGGTAAATGACGGTATTGGACCGTGCCAACCGCAAATAACTTTTAGGAGAATTCGATGATAACAGATCCCATTGCGGATATGCTTACACGCATCCGCAACGCACATTTGGCCCTGCATAAGGAAGTGAATGTGCCGCGCTCGAAGATGAAAGAATCTTTAGCAGCCATCCTCAAGCAGGAAGGTTACGTCGAAGATGTTGCCGTAGCTAACGGGCATATTACCATAACCCTCAAGTATCAGGATGGAAAGCCCGTTATCACCGGCTTGAAGCGTGTAAGTACACCTGGACGTCGTGTGTATGTAGGAGCACACAGTATCCCACGTGTACAGAATGGTCTTGGAATATGTATATTGTCTACGTCCAGTGGCATACTGGACGGTATGACTGCCCAGGAAAAAAAGGTGGGCGGTGAACTCTTGTGTGAAATTTGGTAGGCGGTGCATCATGTCGAGAATAGGTAAACTGCCCATTCCGGTTCCTAAAGGTGTAGAAATAAAGATTGGAACGGATGTTGTGGAAGTAAAAGGTCCCAAGGGCTCGCTGAGCACCCCTGTTTGTTCATTACTAAAATATGAAATGACTGATGGGCATGTGACGTTGACCCGACTTGAAGATACCCGTCAAAGCCGTTCACAGCATGGCTTGCGGCGTACGTTACTCGCTAACTGTATAGAAGGCGTTACCAAGGGGTTTTCCAAGGGATTGGAAGTCATTGGTGTCGGTTATCGTGTAGCCGTGAAAGGCAATATGATTGAGCTAAATGTTGGTTTTTCACATCCCGTGCTTGTTGAGTTGCCCGATGGCATCAAAGCAGCAGTTGATGGTCAGGTACTTACCCTTTCAGGGATTGATAAGGAGCTTGTGGGTGAAATGGCGGCCAGGATACGTCGTATCCGCATGCCCGAACCTTACAAGGGTAAAGGTATTAAATATGTGAACGAGACGATCCGCCGCAAGGTTGGTAAGTCTGGCGGCAAGAAGTAGGGGAAAATGTTATGAAATTTAGCAAGAATGAATCCCGGCAACGCCGCAAAGTTCGCATTCGTAAAAAGGTCAATGGTTCGTCAGAACGTCCGCGTCTTGTGGTGTATCGCTCAAATATGCACATTTATGCGCAGGTTATCGATGACATGGACGGTATCACCATAGCGGCGACATCGACCCTCTCCCTCGCTAAAACACAACCCGGCCTGCATTGCAATAAGAGCGGCGCCGAACTCGTGGGCAAAGAAATTGCCCGTATGGCCAAGGATAAGAACATCACAAGAGTGGTGTTTGATCGTAACGGGTATCTTTATCACGGTCGTGTCAAGGCCGTAGCTGATGGCGCCCGCGAAGGCGGCCTGGAGTTCTAATATGCGTCAGGAAAATACGGAAACGCCACAAAACGAGCTGGGTGAAATCGAAAAGATTGTTTCTCTCAATCGTGTAGCGAAAGTTGTTAAAGGTGGACGTCGTTTCAGCTTTAGTGCTCTTGTTGTTGTTGGGGATGGCAAGGGTGGCGTTGGCTTCGGTTTAGGCAAGGCCCAGGAAGTTCCCGAAGCCCTGCGTAAGGCTACCGAACGTGCACGCAAAAACAGGGTTCGCATACCCTTGGTAGAAGGTACGCTCCCCTATGAAGTGCTTGGCCGTTTTGGTGCTGGCCGGGTTATGCTTAAACCCGCCTCCGAAGGAACAGGTATTATTGCCGGTGGAGCAGTTCGTGCCGTAATGGAAGCTGTAGGCGTTCGTGATGTATTGGCTAAGGCCATAGGAACCAATAATCCGCATAATGTGCTTCGTGCCACCATGCAGGGCCTTGTTTCCCTGCGAAGTGCCGATGATGTGTCGAGCTTGCGAGGCAAGAAGCTGGAAGCTCCGAGGAAATAATTATGGCTGAAATCAAGGTGAAACTCGTGCGTTCGCGAATCGGCACTACGCCGGCACAACGCAAGTTACTGGATTCTCTTGGCCTCAAACGTCGTGAGACTGTCAAAGTGTTCAAGGATACCCCGTCAATTCGGGGCATAATTGCCAAAGTTCCGCATATGGTCACTATTGTTGAATAGTGACAGAGGGATTGTATACTATGCAATTGCATAATTTATTTCCTTTTCCAGAAGAGCGTAAAACCCGTCGTCGTGTTGGGCGTGGAGCAGGTTCAGGTTTGGGCTGCACGGCTGGCAAAGGACATAAAGGACAAAACGCCCGAGCTGGTGGGGGCGTACGCCCAGGTTTTGAAGGTGGTCAGATGCCCCTTCAACGCCGACTTCCTAAACATGGTTTCAAAAACTATCCGTTCAAAGTTACCTATGATGTCATTAATCTGGATGCATTGCAGGCTGCATTTGAAGGGAAATCAGATATTACGCTGGAAGATATCTATGCACGAGGCCTGGCTCGTATGGGAGCAGCGGTCAAAGTGCTTTCACGCGGTGAAGTGAAAACAGCAATAAAAGTTGAAGCGCATAAGTTCAGTCAGGCTGCAGCAGATAAGATCCGTCAGGCTGGCGGTTCTGTCAATGAGCTGGAAGCCGCCTCAACGACTGAGTAGTAGGTGAGACCGCACAACTGCGGTCTCACCTTTTCATCGACGTCATTGCCACGTTTTTGCGACGGGCAATGGCGTTGTGTATATTCGCGAGGGGATTCTCGTAGTGCAAAACAATGTACCATAGGAACTGCCCCAAAGCGTAAACGTAGTGAGTGTCTCATGGCAGTAAGATCGGCAAACACCATGTCAGGACAAACGGCTCTTGGTAAAAGGCTTGCTTGGACCTTCCTGATTTTATGCTGCTACCGCATTGGTGTGCATGTACCAATTCCGGGCGTGGATGCATCTGCACTAGCTTCCTTTTTTGAAAGTATGGCAGGCACGCTTTTTAACCTTTTTGATATGTTTTCAGGTGGCGGTCTGTCCAATGTGTCAGTCTTTGCGCTTGGCGTAATGCCATATATATCTGCCAGCATTATTATGCAGCTGTTGCAGGTAGTAAGCCCTGATATCAAGCGTATGGCAAGAGAAGAAGGCCAGGCAGGTCGTAGAAAAATCACACAGTATACCCGATATCTTACCGTGGGTATCACTTTGGTGCAGGGGCTTGGTATTGCAATAGGTCTTGAAAACATGACAAGCCCAGGTGGTTCGCCAATAGTGCTTGCTCCCGGTTGGCAGTTTCGTCTTGTTACCATGGTGACATTTACCACCGGCTCAGTTCTTGTAATGTGGCTTGGTGAGCAGATCACAGAACGCGGTATTGGGAATGGTATCTCGTTAATCATTTTCTGTGGTATTGTTGTAGGAATCCCACGAGGGATTATTCAATCGCTTGCACTCATTCAAGCCGGCGATATGAGCATTTTTATGGCAGTGGTCATTGTTGTCTTCATGGCAGCTGTGCTTGTTGCTATTGTATTTGTGGAACGAGCGCAACGCCGCATACCCATAAGTTACGCAAAACGGCAAATTGGACGCAAAATGTATGGCGGACAGAATTCGCACCTACCATTGCGTTTGAACACAGCTGGTGTGATTCCACCTATTTTTGCTTCTTCGTTGTTGTTATTTCCGGCTACAATCGGGCAATTCTCAACAAATATTTATTTAAAGCAGGCTGCTGATTTCTTTTCCCCACACGGGGTTGCCTACAATATTCTTTACGTGGCCTTAATGTTTTTCTTCTGTTATTTTTATACTGCCATAATTTTTGATCCCAAAGATATGGCTGAAAATCTGAAAAAAAATGGTGGATTTATACCGGGGATCCGCCCTGGAGAAAAAACACAGGAATATATTGATTCTGTGCTTTCACGATTGACCCTGTCAGGAGCCACTTATATCTCTATAGTCTGCTTGCTGCCCATGCTGCTTATCAGTAATTTTAATGTGCCCTTTTATTTTGGTGGAACCAGCCTGTTGATCCTGGTCGGAGTAGCTATGGATTTTATGAACCAAGTTGAATCCCATTTGATTTCAAGCCAGTACCAAGGTCTGATGGCCAAGGCGCGTAAAACTGGAAGGATGTAACCACCTAGTATATATGATAATGCTAAACTACGCTGCCTCGAAAAATGACTAATTTCCCCTCTGTTTTCCACAGTTTTATTGATTAGCAGTGTGTTATAGGTTGTGGAGTAACGGAAACATGAAAAAATATCACGGCGCATACATAAAGAATGAAAGAGAGGTAGCGCGTTTGCGCGAAGCAAACCGTATGGTGGCCAACATTCTTGATGCTGTTGGAGACATTGTTGCCCCTGGTATTTCAACAATGCGTATTGAAGAATTGGCTCGTGATATGTGTTCCACATATAAGGTAAAACCTGCTTTTCTGGGGTATTATGGATATCCCTATGCTTCATGTTGCTCGGTAAATGAACAAGTGGTGCATGGATTCCCCTCTGAGCGTTCTCTCGAAGAGGGTGATATCGTGAGCGTTGACATGGGTGTTGAGTTCGATGGTTTTGTAGGCGATGCAGCACGTACCTACCCTGTTGGAAAAGTGACAGATGATGTTCAAAAATTGCTTCGTGTGACTGAAGAAAGTCTGTATGTCGGCATAAACCAGGCAATGAGCGGAAATGACGTATATGCAATCGGCGCAGCAGTGCAGGAGTATGTGGAATCTGCTGGATTTAATGTTGTTCGTCGTTTTGTAGGACACGGCGTGGGTGCCCAAATGCACGAAAAACCAGAAGTTCCAAACTTCAAACCCGGTATGCGTGGTTTAACTCTTCAAAATGGCATGGTCATAGCTATCGAACCTATGGTAACTCTTGGAACATATGAAGTAGATATCCTCGACGACAAATGGACAGCCGTAACACGAGATGGAAAATGGGCTGCCCATTTTGAGCACAGCATAGCCATCACCCCTCAGGGGCCACGAATTCTAAGTGTATCGGATAGAGGATTAAATAGGCATACAATTGACAGTTGACAGATAGCTAGAACGCGGCTAAATAATTCGTTCTCATTCCCCGCTGGGGGGCAACAGCGGATATACTGTGCATAGCCGCATTCCGGAGACATCAAACTGGCAGTTACAAGTTTCATTAGTGGAGAATAATTATGAAAGTACGGCCTTCCGTTAAAAAAATTTGCCCGAAATGCAAGGTTATTCGGCGCAAGGGAGTGCTTCGAGTTATCTGCGAAAACCCCCGGCATAAACAACGCCAGGGCTAGCTCAGGAGACTGACTGTGGCGAGAATAGCAGGTGTTGATTTGCCCCGTGGCAAAAGGGTGGACATAGCGCTCACCTATATCTATGGCATTGGACGTTCCACGGCCTTGAAAATTCTAGACACGACCGGCGTTAATTGGGAACGAAATATTGACGATCTCTCAGCTGACGAAGTGAACGAAATCCGCAAGGAACTTGAACAGAATTACAAGGTTGAAGGCGATCTTCGACGTGAAGTTTCTGGTAGTATCAAACGTCTTATGGACATTGGATGCTACAGAGGATTACGGCATCGTCGTGGTCTGCCAGTACGTGGACAACGTACTCATACAAACGCACGTACCCGTAAAGGGCCTCGTCGCGGTGCTGTGGGTAAGAAAAAATAGGCAGGGCTGCGCTTGTCGCAGTTTGTAAAGCGTAAGCAGCATATATAATAATGCTGCCGTGAGGACGAACGGATGTTCCGCCCCAAGGCGGAAAATACATCTGACAAGCATCAACCAGAGGTTTATGTATGGCCAGACCCAAAAAAGTGGTCAAGAAAAAGGAAAGGAAAAATGTGCCCGTGGGTATTGCCCATATCTTGGCCACATTCAATAACACTATTGTAACTTTTACGGATACGCGCGGAAATACTGTCTCATGGGCATCCTCGGGACAGAGCGGTTTCAAAGGGTCACGCAAGTCTACCCCATTTGCTGCCCAAGTTGCTGCTGAAACGGCAGCCAGAAAAGCGCAAGACAATGGTATGCGCACGGTGGGTATTTATGTGAAGGGCCCTGGTTCTGGACGCGAGGCCGCCATGCGTGCCATTTCGGCTATAGGGTTCAAGGTGGCTTTCCTACGCGATATTACTCCCATTCCGCACAACGGCTGCCGGCCTCCAAAACGGCGTCGTGTCTAGTCTGCGCGCCGTGTGCATAACGTAAAAGGAACAAGCAATGGCCAAATATACAGAAGCCAAATGCCGCATGTGCCGTCGTGAAGGGTGTAAACTTTTTTTGAAGGGTGACCGCTGCTTCAGCGAAAAATGTGCTTATGATCGTCGGCCTTACGCGCCCGGACAACACGGCAGAACACGTAAAAAAGTTAGTGAATACGCGGTTCAGCTGCGTGAGAAACAAAAAGCCCGTCGTGCTTATGGCATCTTGGAACGCCAGTTCCATGGCTATTTTGAAAAAGCTGAAATGCAGAAAGGCGTTACAGGCACAAATCTCCTTGTTATTCTTGAAAGACGGCTTGACAATGTTGTCTATCGCCTCGGATTCGCCAATTCGCGCAATCAAGCACGTCAACTCGTCCGTCATGGGGTTTTTACCCTTAATGGCCGCAAAGTAAATATTCCTTCTCTTCAGGTTAAAGTTGGTGACAGCATAGAAGTTCCTGAAAAGAACCGTAAGATCCCTGTGCTTGCGGGTGCTCAGGAAGTAATTGCCCGTCGTGGATGTCCAGCATGGCTTGAGGCAAATGGTGCTGCCTTCAAAGGTACTGTGAAAGCTCTGCCGCAGCGAGATGACATCCAGTTCCCCGTCAATGAGCAACTGATTGTCGAACTATACTCGAAATAACCGGGGATACGCATGCTTATCAAACAGGGTGAACGGCTAATAAATGCACGCAACTGGTCTGAGCTGGTAAAACCAGATCAAATACTTCGTGATGAAGAGACAGCGAGTGCGACTCACGGTAAGTTTGTATGTGAACCATTGGAGCGGGGCTATGGAACGACCATTGGAAACGCCATGCGCCGTGTGCTTTTGTCTTCTCTTCAAGGTGCAGCCTTTGTGTCTGTAAAAATTACAGGCGTACAGCATGAGTTCACTACAATCCACGGTGTTCTTGAAGATATTACTGATGTAATTTTGAACATCAAGCAGGTACGATTGCGCATGGACACAGACGAGCCGCAGCGTCTTACCCTGCATGTGGATCGTAAAGGACAAGTGAGTGCAGCACAGATAGTTACCAATCAGCATGTCGAAGTCTTGAATCCAGAACAGCATATAGCAACGCTTACCGAAGATGTTGAGCTGGAAATGGAGTTCGAGGTCCGCATGGGCAAAGGCTATGTGCCGGCTGATATGCATGATGGGTTGAGTGATGAAATCGGTCTCATAAAACTTGATTCAAGTTTTTCTCCTGTCCGTAAGGTAGCCTATTCTGTTGAACAAGCACGTGTAGGCCAAATGACAAATTATGATCGGCTGATTCTTGAAGTTTGGACAGATGGTTCTCTGACCCCAGAGGATGCTATTGCCTATAGTGCAAAAATCATCAAGGATCAAATCACTGTCTTTATCAATTTCGATGAGCGAGTTTCAGGTGATGCTCAACTTGGGAGCGGAGACAGCGGAGAATTTAACGAACATTTGTTCAAGAGTATAGATGATCTTGAACTTTCTGTACGTGCTACCAACTGTCTTCGCAGTGCCAATATATCTCTAGTAGGCGAACTTGTGCAGCGCAGCGAATCTGATATGCTTAAAACGAAAAATTTCGGCCGGAAATCGCTGGACGAGATCAAGGGAGTCCTTCTGGATATGGGGCTAGATTTTGGCATGAAGGTTGACTCCTTCGATAAGAAATATCAGGAATGGAAGAGGAAGCGTCAAAATGAGGCATAACAATTCCGGCAGGAAACTATCGCGTACGCCTGCGCATCGTAAAGCTCTGTTGCAAAATCTTGCAAAGGCTTTGCTTATACATGGAAAGATCCGTACTACAGAAATCAAGGCTAAAGAGCTGCGTCGTGTAGTGGAACCTCTCGTTACCCTTGCCAAGCGTAACGATCTTCATGCACGTCGGCAAGCATATCGTGTGCTTAATGATCATGCTCTTGTAAAACATCTTTTTGATACGATCGGTCCTGAGTATGCCGGCGTACCCGGTGGGTATACGCGCATACTCAAACTGGCTGTCCCCCGTAAGGGTGATAATGCCCCTATGGCCATTATCGAGTTGACAAAAGATGTTACGGAGAAAAGTGCTTCTAAAGAGCAACAACGTGCTGATACAACAGAAACATACTCGAACTCTTCATCAGAAGCTGCTACAAAACCAGACGAGAGCACTGCAGAATAGTGTTCGGATATATACCTGCAGGTAATTATGCATGAAGTAAACACACTCTGAACGCCATAAACTGGCGTGAAGTGGTATGTATGCGTATCAAGCCTAACAACTGCGTCTTATTGAAAAAGCCGTAGGTTGATCATATTAGGGGCAAGTCAGTATTAAAAAACTGGCCTGCCCTTTTTTTGTGAAAGATAGCGATAAAAATGCTCGGCAAGGGGAGGCGTATGCACGTATTACTGTTCGCCATTAACTGGATGCAGGGATTTACTGCATACTTTGCCCATTCATAATAATTGTTTTTAGCACGAGGATACTTCCATGGATGCCGAAGAACGCAGCAAAAAAATGAAATGCGGGCTGGAGAAAGCCCCTCACCGTTCCCTGCTTTATGCCTTGGGCCTCACCAGAGAAGAAATGGAGCGGCCCCTGGTGGGCGTGGTCAATGCTGCAAGCGAGGTTGTGCCTGGTCACATGCACCTGAACAGTTTAGCGGAGGCAGTCAAAGCAGGTGTCCGCATGGCCGGCGGTACTCCCTTGCAATTTCCGGCCATCGCTGTGTGTGACGGCATCGCCATGAACCACGAGGGAATGCGATTTTCCCTGCCCTCACGTGAATTTATCGCCGACTCCATCGAGATCATGGCTCGTGCCCATGCTTTTGACGCACTGGTATTTATTCCCAATTGCGACAAATGCGTACCGGGCATGCTCATGGCAATGATGCGCCTGAACATCCCCTCCGTGCTGGTTTCCGGCGGCCCTATGCTTCCCGGCGATATTGGCCCGCACCAGCGTGGTGACCTCATCACGGTGTTTGAGGCAGTGGGCAAGGTACGTAGTGGTGCCATGACCGAGGAGGAACTGGAACACCTGACCGAACGCGCTTGTCCCGGTTGCGGGGCCTGTGCTGGCATGTTCACAGCCAATTCCATGAACTGCCTGGCAGAAACCATTGGTGTGGCCCTGCCGGGAAACGGCACTATCCCCGCAGCATCTAGCGCACGCATACGCCTGGCCAAAAAAGCGGGTATGCAGGTCATGGATCTGTTGCGCAAAAATATCCGTCCGCTTGACATCGTAACAGCCGATAGCGTGGCCAATGCCGTGGCCGTTGATATGGCTCTGGGCTGTTCCACAAATACAGTACTGCACTTGCCCGCCGTTTCAGGTGAGGCTGGCCTCAAACTCGGGTTGGAGATTTTTGACGAAGTCAGCCGCAAGAGCCCCAATCTTTGCAAGCTCTCACCTGCAGGCTCCCATTTCATGGTTGATCTTGACAATGCCGGAGGCATTCCAGCTGTCATGAGCGAGCTCGACAAACTTGGCCTTATCCATAAAGACTGTGTTACGGCCACGAGCAAAACTGTAGGGGAAAACCTTACGGATCTTAAAGCCCGCATCCTCGACCCGGAAGTTATCCACAGTGTGGACAACCCGTATTCTTCACAGGGCGGTATTGCCATTCTTCGTGGCAGCCTGGCCCCTGAAGGTGCGGTGGTAAAGCAATCGGCCGTAGCGCCGGAAATGATGTGCCGTGATGTGCGAGCTCGAGTTTTTGACTGTGAAGAGGATGCGATGCACGCTATCCTTGACGGCAAAATCAAACCCGGTGATGGCGTGGTCATACGCTATGAGGGGCCACGGGGAGGGCCGGGCATGCGCGAGATGCTCTCCCCCACTGCTGCTATCACGGGCATGGGACTAGGCAAGGATGTGGCCCTTCTTACCGACGGCCGCTTCTCTGGTGGCACCAATGGTGCAGCTATCGGACATATTTCACCTGAAGCTGCGGATGGTGGAGTTATAGCCCTTGTACATGAAGGGGATATAATCCACATAGACATACCGGGGCGCACGCTGAACCTCATGGTGGATGCCAAGGAACTTGAGGCTCGTCGGGCAGCGTTTGTTCCGCCCACAACAGAGTGCCCCTATGCTGTGTTGCGACGCTATGCCCACATGGTCAGTTCTGCAGCAACCGGTGGAAGATACAAGGATACATTTTGAAAATCTGGTCCCTCAGTCTTGGCTGTCCCAAAAACCGGGTAGATACGGAACGTCTGCTTGGCTCACTGGGCGTTCCTGTACAACATGTGCAGCACATGGGCCGCGCCCAGATGGTATTCATCAATACCTGCGGATTTATTGCTCCAGCCGTACAAGAGTCAGTGCATGCCGTTGTAGACGCCGTGCACCGCCTTGGCCGTTGCAAACGCAAACCCTTTCTGGCTGTAGGCGGATGCATGGTAGGCCGCTATGGTCAGGAAGAACTGGCACGTGAACTGCCAGAAGTGGATCTCTGGCTGCCAACCGCTGCCCTGCCGCACTGGCCCGCCATGCTGGCCAGTGCATTGGGCCTGCCTGAACCTCCCTCCTGCCCGCCAGGCAAAGGACGGCTGCTCTCCACCGGCCCATCCTATGCCTGGCTCAAGATTGGGGAGGGATGTGAGCATCACTGTGCCTTCTGCACCATCCCTTCCATCAGGGGCAGACTCAGGTCCCTCCCGGCAGACGCCATTGTGGCCGAAGCCAACTGTCTGCTACGCCAGAACGTACGGGAACTCATCCTTATAGCGCAGGATCTGACCTCCTGGGGTTCAGATCTGGACCAGAAGCACGCTCTGCCTAAACTGCTCGATCGTCTGGCCAGTCTTGACGGTCTAATCTGGTTACGCCTGCTCTACCTCTACCCCACAGGTGTCACGGCAGAGCTTTTGCATTGTATGGCATCACTTGGACCACCGATCCTTCCCTATCTGGACATCCCTCTGCAACACGCCCACCCGGAAATGCTCAAACGCATGGGCCGTCCTTTTTTAGGCGACCCCAGACGTGTGCTGGACCGAGTTCGCACTGCACTGCCCCAAGCTGTACTACGTACAACCTTCATTGTAGGCTATCCCGGCGAAACTCAGGAGCACTTCGAACATTTGTGCCGGTTTGTGGAAGAAACCCGCTTCCAGCATGTGGGCGTCTTTGCCTATCAGGCGGAGGATGGCACTGTGGCAGCCACGTTGCCCGACCAGGTGCCAGAGAACGTCAAAAATGAACGGCGCAATACCTTGATGGAAATACAGGCCGATATCAGCGAACAGCTACTGGCGAAGCATGTTGGCAGCCACATGGAGGTGCTGGTAGATGCACCGCACCCTGACTGGCCGGGGCTGCACAGTGGTCGCGTATGGCTGCAGGCGCCGGAGGTGGACGGCATCACCTATGTGAGCGGCCCCGGTGTCACGCCCGGAGCTCTCGTTACCTGCGACATCGTGGAAAATACCGCCTACGATCTGACGGCCCTTGCCTAGGTCAGGCTAGCCACAGCACGGCAAATATCCCCGGAGGGGAAACCCTCCAGGGATATTTGGGGAAACGTGCAGAAGCACTATCCTCAACCAGTGCTAGCCAATGAGCTGCATGGCCATTTGCGGCATGCTGTTGGCCTGCGACAGCATGGCCACAGCGGACTGGGTGAGAATCTGGTTGCGGACAAACTGTGTCATTTCCGTGGCCACGTCCACGTCAGAAATGCGGGATTCCGCAGCCTGCAGGTTTTCAGTCTGCGTTGTCAGGTTGGAGATGGTGTTCTCCAGCCGGTTCTGCAACGCACCCAGATGTGCACGAATCTTATCCTTGGAGACGACGGCATTGTTCAGACCCACCAAGGCGCTCTGTGCGGCCTGCTGCGTGGAGACCGTGTAGGCCAGGGACGTAGTGGCTGCCTGGTTGCCCACACCCAAGGCGGATGCAGTACTGGTACCGATCTGGATGTAGTAGTAGTCTTCCGCAGAGTCGTTCATGTTGCCGAAGTGAACCTTCAGCTTGCCGGTAGAGTCGAGGCCTGAATCAGCCCCTGTGCCGCTACCATCATGCGTGTCACTGGAAAGATTGCCGTTGAGCAGGTGAATGCCGTTGAAGTCCGTGGAGTTGGCGATTCGGGTGATTTCCGAAGCCATGGCCTGGTATTCGGACTCGATCATCAGACGCTGGGTGGAATCATAGGTACCTGTGGCCGCCTGTTCGGCCAGTTCCTTCATGCGGATCAGCTTTTCATCAATGATGCCCAAGGCACCATCGGCAGTCTGGATGAGGGAAATGGCGTCGTTGGCATTACGCACGCCCTGTTGCAGTGCAGCAATATCTGTACGCATCAATTCGCGGATGGCCAAGCCGGCCGCGTCGTCAGCGGCACTGTTAACGCGCAAACCTGTAGACAGGCGCTGGGTTGATGTTTGCAGATTGCCGTAGTGGTTGGTCAGGGTGTTGGCAACGTTGGTGGCCATTGAATTGTGATTGATATACATGACATTCCTCCATGAATGTTCTGTCAGCCCGGCGGCGCACGATGCGCGTCCGCTTCCCTGCGAACTTCCGCCGTTTGCCCCGCAATGCGGGACTGTGGTGTTTCGAATCTGCCCCTATGTTATATAACGAGGGGAGCCTTAGCCTCTGGCAATTACCTCTTTGCATCGTGGGTTCAAGAGGCACTTTTTGCCTGAAAACCTGCACTCAAGTAGAAGCAGGAATCGTGCCAGAAGCAATAATAAAATACGTCATCTTTCTGGCAGCCATTGTGCAGCAAAGAAATACGGCAACTATTCTATATTGCTACAACAATATGGCACGAGCCCGGCCAAGAAAAGGAGCCGGTTCGTGCCATATTTCTGTCATGAAAGATACTATTACCTGAAGCAGCCAGGCAATCTCTGCCTAGCCGATGAGCTGCATGGCCAGCTGCGGCATGCTGTTGGCCTGTGAAAGCATTGCTACAGCAGACTGGGTAAGAATCTGGCTGCGCACAAACTGCGTCATTTCCGTAGCAACATCCACGTCAGAAATGCGGGATTCTGCCGTCTGCAGGTTTTCAGTCTGCATTGTCAGGTTGGAGATGGTATTTTCCAGCCGGTTCTGCAACGCACCCAGGTACGCACGAATCCTATCCTTGGAGACAATGGCATTGTTCAGACCCACCAGGGCGCTCTGCGCGGCCTGCTGCGTGGAGACCGTGTAGGCCAGGGACGTAGTGGCCGCCTGGTTGCCCACACCCAGGGCCGAGGCTGTACTGGTGCCGATCTGTATGTAGTAGTAGTCTTCCGCAGAG
>CAJOMG010000028.1 GCA_905235595.1 uncultured Desulfovibrio sp.
CGTCCTGTCAGAAAAGAAGGACTTGTATGCAGCGTCATGGGGCATCTGATTCTGTGGCATAGACAGATGCTATCCCTTGGGAAGGTGGCATGGCAAGGGAAAAATGCTCATCAGTGTGTCCGAAAGAATACCTAGCCAATGCCCATCTGCTGACAATATTCTGCCTTGGAGAATCCCCTATCTTCCTGTCAGGAAATCGGTCAAACTTAGCAAAACCGTTACTAAGTCAGCAATCATACCCATAGTAAAGAAAAATTGTCTATTGGCAACAGGCCAACGCCGTATGTCCCTGCTGTGTGCTGGAGTAAGGCCTTGTCTTAAAGGGATTCCATTAGCCTCCAGGCAGTAGCCGTTTACCATCACCAGAACCCATGCAAAACAGGCAGCCTGCCATGGGAAAAAAGATGTTCGGTGAATGGCTCTGAGAAAAGCGCCGCATCACTTTTTCCTGCTATGTAGGCATGCCAGACAGCGTCTGAGCCAAGCTGGAACCCATGTCTGCTCAGCGCTGCATGCCAACGTCAGAAGGATACGTATCCGACCAATGAGGGTTGTTATTCTCGGCAGATACCCACGTATACCCAGCACATCCGGTTGTCGCCCGAGCAACATGCGGCAGGCAGCATCCTGAAAGTCTTGCCCGGAGAAATGCAGCAATCCCAGAACTCCACGGATAGTCCACTGAGGAAGACGATGTTCACCGGCCTCACGCAATAAGCTGGGCATGAATGTCATTATGCAGCGGACTCGTGTTATTTCATGAAGGCGACACTAGCTAAAGTTTATCTTATGGGCTGCATGGTAAAACCTCAGCTATCGTTTTGACCAAGTTGTTGAATCAACAGCCTGATGTCCTCAACCCGATAGGCTCTAGTTCGTGGTCCAAGCGAGATAGGACGAGGGAATCTGCCCTCTCGGACGCCTTGATACCACGCAGTAGTTCCTACAGGTATCATTTTTAGAACCGTATCCAGTCGGACAAATCCGATTTCTGGCAGTTGAGAATCACATACATGATTTTTACCCATAGAAAAACTCCATAAAAAGTATTATGAAAGTATACTACGGGTGTTACTTTGCGATGTAAAAAGGGTATTAAAAAATTTATTTAATTTTTACCTTGCATATTTGGGGCGCAAGCTATCTCAATGACGTTATATTATAGGATATTGTTTCCAGTTTTAAGACATAACAGATAGATCAATCAACACATTGATGGTATATTCAGATTAATCATTAAGTGAAATGTTGTTTTCTCTGACATATTTTTTGATATAATTATCTGCAACCTGCTTAAATCCTTTACTATCCATAATTTTCCCATCTCGTGATAAACCTGTTTCGTGAAAAATCGCTCCCAATATTGCTCTAGAAACACCATTTACTCTCTGCAACTTCTCAGCACCTGCATCACGAGTTTCAATGAATGTCTCTTTATTCATTTTTTCTCCTTCTGACAACTCATACGCAATTTGCTCTTTAGTTTTTCCACTCATGAGTAATGATGCTATAATCTTTGGTAATCCATAAATATATTTAAGAATCTTATTTTCTTCTTCTAATTTATCTATTTTACTTTTCATTTTAGATATATCTTTTGTTATTTCATCTAATTCCTTTGAAGTATATGGTCTTTCTTGTAAAATATAATCAATTTGATTTTTAAGTTTTATATTTTCAATTTCTATATTTCTAAATCTCTGTTCTGATATTGTTAATTCATATTTATTTAAAAATTTTACATTACACTTCTCTATATTTATTATATCCTTATTTAAAAAAAATAGAATATTATTACAAACATTTATATCATTATTCTTATTAGAAATAATTGTATATTCTATGCCTGTATTGTAATATATAATTTGTACATCATTTCCTTTATTATCTGATGCCATTTTATATGAAAAAATTTTTCCTACAAAAGGTTTTAATATATAGATATCTTCATCAATCTTACCTGATAAAGGAATAATCCTTTCATATGGTTGAAGCTTAATTGTAGAAATATTTCCATATACCTCAGGGAAATTAACAAGATCAAGAAATTCTTTTTCTGTAATATCATCCCATCTTTCAAATAATTCCCATGGTGACATACATGCAAATCTACTGCATCTAATAATTTCTTCCATAATCTAACTCTCCTTATTTGTTGAATCTCGTAATTTCTCAAGGTAATCAGCCCATTCCTGCATCATACGGCGTCGTTCTGGCATAAAATCTGCGTGATTGTAAGCTCCTCTAACATGATCTCGTTCTGAATGCGCAAGCTGTCGTTCAATCCAGTCCCGGTTATATCCAAGTTCGTTAAGAAGAGTTGATGCCATCCCTCTAAATCCATGCGTCGTCATTTCATCAGCTGTAAACCCCATGGCTCTGAGAGCAACACGCAGTCCATCTATGGAAACAGGTTTAGTGCTCCCAACTTTAGGCGATGGGAATAGATATTTCCCCTTCCCAGTGTATGTGAAAAGTCCTTGAAGAATTGCAACTGCTTGTCGACAAAGTGGGACTATATGCTCATTGCGCATTTTCATCCGTCGCGCAGGTATTCGCCATTCTGCTGCATCCAGATCAATTTCAGACCATTCTCCTTGTACTAACTCCTTTGGTCGTAAGAATACCATTGGCGCAAGCTTTAAAGCACAAACTGTAGGATAAAATCCCCCATATGCGTCAATTGCCCTGAGCAGTTGTCCTATACGCCTCTTATCTGTTAGGGCTGCCATATGTTTTCCGACTGTCTTCCTTAAAGCTGGGTGTAACCCTTGTGACACATCATATTTTGCTCTACCAGTGGCTATTGCATATCGAAATACTTGTCCACATACCTGAATAAGCCTGTGTGATGTTTCAATGGCACCAGACTGTTCAACATGCCTTGCAGCTGACAAAATATCTGTAGGCTCTACACATGTAATAGGCTTTTCGCCAAACACTGGAAATATCTGACGTTCAAACAATGCACGTACTTTCTTGCTATAAGTGGGGGCTAAGTTTATAAGATGTTTATCAAACCATTCCCGTGTTACCGACTCAAAAGAATCTGAAATGCTGACGGCACTGGCCTTTACAGCTTGTCGTTGAACACTAGGATCCACGCCCTGAGAAAGAAGTTTTTTTGCTTGTTCTCTCTTTTCACGTGCATCCTTAAGTCCAACTGTTGGGTATATGCCAAGAGATATCCTTTTTTCTTTACCCAGAAATCGATATTTTAGCCTCCACCACTTGCCCCCACTGGGGGCAACTTCAAGATAAAGACCTCCCCCATCAAAGAGTTTGATCGTTTTATCAGCTGGCTTCGCAGCACGAATAGCGCTATCTGTGAGTGACATGGGGGCAACACCTCGGCTTATATGTATAGTTGCCCCCATACTTGCCCCCAATTTTTTCGGTTGTCAACGTACATAAACGAAGAATAATGAAATAAAAAACTCCAAAAAACAAAGCCCGCCAAGGTTTTTGTACCTTGACGGACTTCTTCAAATAATGATCTGGTGGGCCCACCAGGACTCGAACCTGGGACCTGCCGGTTATGAGCCGGAGGCTCTACCAACTGAGCTATAGGCCCAAGGTCATTCCTATAGCTACTATTGCGCCGTTGGTCAAGGGCGTTACCGCCCACATACCAAAACAGACATCCTGACCATATCGCCATGGCCTGTATGCCCCAAAGGGACACGTACAGGCCATGTGCCAATCACATAAAGAACAGGAATGTCAGCAGCCCAAACAAGGGGACCAGAATGCCCACGGACCACGCCATATAGCCAAAGAAGCTTGGCATACGCACACCCTGACTTTCAGCAATGGAACGCACCATGAAGTTTGGCGCATTGCCAATATAGGTATTGGCACCCATGAACACCGCACCGGCTGAAATTGCCGCCAATGTGGCGGGCAGATCGTACATGAGGTGTTGGGCATCACCTCCGGCAGTATTAAAGAACACGAGGTAAGTCGGAGCATTGTCCAAAAAGCTGGAAAGCATACCTGTGAGCCAAAAATACATGGCATTGACCGGCTGACCGTCGTGTGTGACCATGCGGATGAGCGAAGCAAGTGCCCCGTCAGTGCCCGCGCGCAGGATGGCAATGGCAGGAATCATGCTAAGGAAAATACCAAAGAAGAGCTTGGCCACTTCTTCAATGGGGCCCCATGTAAAGCCGTTCAGTTCGCGGCTGCGCTGTTCGGTAAACTTGAGGGAAAGTCCTGCCATGCACAGCAAAGCAAGATCACGCAGCAGATTTTGCGCTTCAATGGATACACCAAACACTGAAATGAGTTCGCCAAGCGGATACAAGCCAGAAAGCAGCACGGCAACCACAATACCCAGCAAGAAGAGGAAATTGATCTTCCCCTCAATGCCCAGCTTTTCATTGGAATCCGATGACGCCGCCGGAGGTTGTGGACAGCCCTCTTTGCGGAACAACACCGTATCGAGGAAGAAGAAGAGGAGCAGCAGTATAGCGGCCATCAGAGCCGTCTTCAGCAGCAGGTTGGAGGCCGTCCAGAAAAAATCCACACCCCTCAAAAAACCAAGAAACAGGGGCGGGTCACCCAGCGGAGTAAGGGAACCGCCGATATTGGCAACCAAAAAGATGAAGAAAACTACGGAATGCACACGGTACTTGCGGTGAGCGTTGGCGCGTAACAGTGGACGAATGAGCAGCATGGCAGCGCCGGTGGTACCCATCCAGCTGGCCAGTACTGTACCTACCGCGAGCAAGCCAGTGTTGATAACAGGTGTGCCTACCAGCGTACCTTTGAGGCGTATGCCACCTGCCACGGTGAACAGCGCAAACAACAGCACTAGGAAGGGCACATAATCCGTCAGAATGATGTGCAGAAATTCATACAGTGCCGTGGAAAAGCCATAGACCAGTGCACAGGGAACAAGAAAAGCCAATCCCCAAAACACCGCGACCTTGCCGAAATGCGCCTCCCAAAAATGGGGAATGGTCAGAGGCATGATGGCGATGGACAGTAGCATGCAGGCAAAGGGCACGGCCCACACCACTGACAGTTCCGCCCCGGGAATGGACGCGTGCCCGCCGCTGGCCAGCGCAGTACCAGGCAGAAAGAGCACAGCGAGAGAAATCGCAAGCGCAATTGCATGTTTTGACATAAGTGCTCCTCAAGAAACGTCATCTGAATTATCGTACGTGCAAACCACTATAGCAATGATGGTATCATGCCGCCTCATCGTCAAAAACTCAAGCGCGAAAACGCGATTACATGAAAAAAGCCCACCTGAGTAGAACAGGCGGGCTGTCAAAACTGTAGCGTTGTTTCGTGGCGCTAGAAGGGCCAGATGTTATCCATAAGTCTGGTGAACCAGCCGGGCTTCTGCTTATCGGCCAGCACGCCCGAGCCGTAGTATTCAATGGTGGCATCCGCAATTTGAGTGGAAAGGATGGTATTGTCAGCACTGACATCGCGTGCGCGAATCATACCGCGTACCACCATATATTCTGTTTCGTCGTTGACGCGAATTTCGCGTGCGCCCTCAATTTCCAGCAAGCCGCCCGGCAGCACTCTCAGCACGCGTGTGGCAAGTGAAGTTGTGACGTAATTCTCACGCTTTGTCTTGCCTGTGGCGCTCAGGTCACTGGTGGAATTGCTGGCAAGGAGCGGGTTGTCTTCCTCTACCCTACCCTGTGGGCCAATGTTGACAAAAGGAAGAAAACCGGTCTTTGACTTGCCGAACAGGGCGCTCACCCCGTAATTGTTGGAACCATTCTTGTTGGCTGTTGTTTCGGCCTTGTTCTGAGCCTTGGTGTTCTCCACCAATTTGACCACCACAAGATCACCCACACGGCGGGCACGGGCATCGTCAAAAAGGGTATCGCCTTCACTAGCGGCAAAAAGTGAACCCGGATTGTTCGCCGAATATGCCTCCTGGCGGTATTCCTGTGGCGGAGTGACCGGCTGACGCAGGGCCGGGCGTCGATGTGGCGTGCCGCCGCACGCACTGCAGCATAGAATGAGCAGCATCAATAGGGGAATAGTATAGCGTGCCTGCATGTGTTCTCTCCTCCCACAAGCATATGCATTCATTGCATTCCAAAGCAGGGTTAATGAATCTCCACCGTATTGCCATCCTTGACAGTGGCAAATACCTGCTTTTTCGTTTGCAAATTGCGTACCGGAATAGTCGCCCCTGGTTCGCCATCCGCAAGTGCCTGGGCCTGCGCCGCTATGCGCAGATTACCCCTAGAATAGATGAGATTGACCATATCACCACGCTTAACGGTACGTTGACTCACCAAATCACTTTGTAAAATGGGCTCACCGACATTTATGGCACGGGTCAGCTGCCATGGCCCACCCCTGCCGTCCCAAGGTAGTTCACGCAGTTGTGAGGCATTCACCTTCATGAAGGTCACAGACTGTGCCGTAAGGGCATCTCCCTTGTTCAGGGCTTGGGCTGCCGTGGGTGCCGTGACCCACAGGGTCAGGTTGACAGTGCCGGAAATGCGCCGCAGCACGGTCCCGTCGGCTTCCTGCACGGCAAATCGCAACGGCACACGCCCCGGAGCAAGCTTACCTGGCTCCAGTTGTACCTGCTGTTGCGCGTGGGCGAGGAAAATATATTCCGGCAAACGAAAGTCACCCAGTTCCACTTCTCCCGGCATAGCGGAAATCTGTGGTGTCAGACTTTTGACAACATAGGCACGCAAATCATCCTGATAAAAAACCATGCCCCCGCGTTGGATGGCCAGCGATGGCGGTAAAATGCAGCGGCTGGCCACATCCTTGCCCAGAGCCTGTTGCAGTGCCTGCGCCAGACGTGAGCGACTGACCTGCAGAGGCTTCCCTTCTGTGGAAGGAGCTGGCCACAACTGCTGTCCCTTGAGCTGATTCCAGATATCAGGATCCATATCACCCAAGGGGGCTGCGATATCGCCTAACAGCACCATATCAGCCCGGGTGGCGGCAGCCACCTTGACCTTGAGTCGCCAATCTCCTGCCGACAGCATATGTGTTTGTCCGTCCTCTGCCATCGGGGCGGTACCCTGGGCGAGCATGGAACGTGTTTTGGCGGCGCGCTGGTCTTGAGCATTCTCGGGCAGGGTCATGGAATCAGTTTTCGCCCGCTTGCCCTGCGTACTGAGCTGATGCTGTATCTGCGAAGGGGAACGACGATGGTTGCGGTCAGTATCCTGCCACACTGTACCGGAAAAAACTCCCCCGGCAGGAGCCGCCATAGCAAAGCCCGGCAGCGCCAAAGCCAGCACTGTACAGATGGCCAGCGCCCGAAGACCGTATCGTGCCAGTATTGCTGCAAACCACAGCATGCCATGCCCCGTTAACTACGCTTGAGCTGCACAGCAATGCCCAGCATGGAATCTGACGTCTGGATGGATTTGGAGTTCACCTCATAGGCTCGCTGGCCAACTATCATATTGACCATTTCGTCCACCACTTCCACGTTGGACATTTCCAGAAATCCCTGAGCCAGGGTGCCCACATTGTCCGTACCAGGCACACCTTCTGTGGCGTCACCGGAGGCCATGGTCGGCGTAAACAAATTGCGCCCGCGGGCATCAAGGCCTGCGGGATTGATAAAGGTGTAGAGGGGTATTTCCGCACCAGCCAGCTCCTGTCCCTGAGAATCCAGGGCGGCGATATGTCCGGATGAGGAAATGGAGATGGTCTTGGTTTCGGCCGGCACGGCAAACTCTGGCTGCAAAATGTAACCATTGGCCGTGACCACAGTACCATCCTGATTCAGCTTGAAGGTACCCGCACGAGTGTACATCAGCTCGCCGTTCACATCCACCTGAAAAAAACCATCACCTTCAATGGCCACATCCAACGAGTTGCCCGTGTTTTGAAAATCACCCTGGGTGTAGAACTTATGCACCGCTACGGGCCGCGTGCCCAAGCCTACCTGAATACCCACTGGCAGGCGATTATCGCCTTCGGTGATGGCTCCCGCCATGCGCATGGTCTGGTACATGAGATCTTCAAACTCTGCCCGACTCTTTTTGAACCCCGTGGTGTTGACGTTGGCGAGGTTATTGGAAATGACATCAATATTAAGCTGCTGGGCTATCATGCCGGAAGCGCCCGTATACAGAGAACGCATCATAGTGGTATTTCCTCCTTGCCGTACCGGTCCTTACACCGGCAGGCTATTCATGCACAGGCCCATTATCCAGCCCGGCGGCCTACCTTGGTTGTGGCTTCGCGATCCAAAGAATCCGAGGTCTGCATGACTTTCTGGTACGCCTCAAACTGACGCTGCACCTCAATCATATTGACCATTTCGGAAACAACCTCAACATTGGCCGCCTCGGTAAATCCCTGTTCAACACGTGCACCATTGAAATAGGCATTATCTTCTTCTATGGTCACATTTTCCCTTGGCTTAAAGAGGTTGCCGCCCAACTTTTCCAAATTTTGTGGATTGTCCACGCTGACCAGCTCCAGCTGCCCCACCACGGCATCGTCGGCCTGCACCTGACCGTCACCGCTGATGTGGATATAACGCGTGCCGGGCGGAATACGAATATCGCCACCGCCCTGCCCCATTACAGTATACCCCTGGGTGGTCATGAGCGTACCTTCGCTGTTAAGCACAAATGCCCCATTACGCGTAAGATACGGCCCCGTGGGCGTATTCACCCTGAAAAATGCGTTCTCTCCGGCAATGGCAACATCAAGATTATTACCGGTATACTGCATCGCTCCCTGGGAAAAATCTATCTTAGATACGGCAATACGGTGCCTTGCGGCATTACGGGGTTCTGGGAACAGAGGCTCGGAACGCAGATTAAGAATGGGTTCGCGTATTTCGTCATGCGCATAGATGGGAAAGGTATCCTTGAAGGCCAATGTTTCCCGCTTGTAACCGCGCGTGTTCACGTTCGCCAAATTATTGGCGATGAAATTCATGCGGTGTTCCGTGGTCAGTGCACCGAAAAGGCCGCTGTACATGCCCTGTTGCATAAGATGCTCCTTTGTTGGCGGCCGCATAACTCTGTGCTGCCGCACTCTCTGCCGGATGGGTTTACTATCCGATGTCGTCAGACATGCAACATTTAGACCAACACAACCCTAGCATTCTTCTATGGCAAAACACTCTCCTCCATGCTACCGTATCTCTGTTTGCGGATTTCGTGCCATACCACCGCACTCAAGGCATGCCCTTTGCAGTGCGCACCCGCGGGAAAGCTGCATATCTCAAAGCTTCTTCAACAACCAAGCGAGGTACTCATGGCATCTCTATTTGACATTCTTGGCAACAGCGCCCTGCGTGACGTTTTGGGACAACTGGGGGGGCAGGCGCAGACATCCTCCCGCAACTTTGGCAGTGCCTCCGGTGGCCTCGGGGGGCTGGGCGATGTTCTTGGCAATCTCGCCGGACAGGCCCGTGACTTTGGTGGTCGCGCTCCCGGCGGCATGGGTGGCCTGCTGGGTGCCGGAGCCATCGGGGCCATACTTGGCCAGATCTTGCCCAAGGGAGCCGTAAATACGGCCGGTCTTGCGGGCATTGGGGCAATTGCTTGGAATTTTTACAAAAAATGGGCCCAGCAGCAGACTGCCGGGCAAACAGAGCAAGCCAATTCTCAGGGCAGCGGCTGGGATGATCTCTTTGGCGAAACTCGACAGGCTAGCAAAACCGTAGCCGACCCCACGGGCATGCTGCTCCTGCGCGCCATGATCTTCGCCGCCAAGGCAGACGGCCACCTGGACGACATCGAACAGGGCCGCATTGAAATGATGCTACAGCAGATGTACCCCGGCCAGGATGTTTCAGCGCTGCTTGCGCACTTCACCAGAGAAACCGTTGATCCGGCTGTGCTGGCCCGTGAAGTGCAAACTCGTGAACAGGGGGAAGACCTCTACCGCCTTTCCTGCCTTATTGTGGATGTGGATAATTATATGGAACGCACATACCTGAATGGCCTTGCCCAGGCTCTCGGCCTGGACGACGCAACCCGCAACGCCCTGGAACAGGAGGCCGAAGAGGCCAAACGGCAGCTAGCGTCATTATAATTACGCTAGTTTTACCCAGTGACAGCAAAGGGCGGAATGCATAGGTTCCGCCCTTCTTTCTTCAAAAAAACGTCCTTCTCTACCCCGCAGCCAGAGCTTTCAGATCTTCCGTCTGCTTTTCGGCTTCGGCAAGCAGTGGCTCCCAGTCCGAGCCATCTCTGGCACGCAATTTTTCTGTCAATGTAGCAAGCGGGGTGAGTATGGGCGTGAGCGCCAGATTGGCATGCACTCCCTTGAGAGCATGGGCAAGTTCAAAAGACTCGTCCAGGTTGTTGGATTCCAGGGCCGTGCGCAGGGCTGCAAGCTTGCCATCGCCCAAGGCCATCTGCACCAGCTTGAAGTACAGGGCCTCGTTGTTCATGCAGCGGGAAAGTCCTTCATCACAGTTCGCACCGAATGCGGCCAGCGTTTCCTTGGTAAGCATCCTATTCTCCCTTGTGCAGCAGCTTGACAAGTTCTTCGGGTGGCATGGGCTTCGCGAAATAAAAGCCCTGTATGACATCACAGTCGAGGTGCTTCAGCAAATCATACTGCGCCTTATCCTCCACGCCCTCTGCAATAATCGGCAGTTCAAGCAACTTGGCCATACCAATGACCAGCTTCACCACCTGACGAGCCTTGTCACTGGTGGTAATGCTGCTAATGAGCCGCATGTCCATCTTGATGCCGTCCAGGGGCAGTTCGGCCAGCATGTTCAGCGAGGAATATCCACTGCCAAAATCATCCATCTCCACCCTGAAACCCTGTTGCCGCAACTCTGTTACGATCTCCACAAGATGCGCGGCATAGCCGGCATACGCACTTTCCGTGATTTCCAGAACACAATCCTGCGGGGTAATGCCGTTGTCGCGCACGATAGCCAGCAGACTGTCCTTGAAATCTGCATCATGCATATCAATACGCGATACGTTTACAGAAATGGGCAGGCAACTCCCCCAACGGTCCTTCCATTCCCGCATATGCCCGGCGGCTTTGTTCCATACATAGCGATCCAGCTTGGAAATAAGGCTATACGTTTCAAGCAGAGGCACAAAAGCCCCCGGGGCAAGCAAACCAAATTCGGGATGCTGCCAACGCACCAGCGCCTCTGCCCCCACCAGTTCCGGCTTTTCGCCCAGAATGCTGTACTTGGGTTGGTAGTGCACGACAAACTGCCCCTGCGACAATGCATCTTCAAAGTCCTCTATAAGCCGCTGTGAGAAAATCTCCTTACGGTGCATTTCTTCGTCATACACGGCCATGTTCTGAACAAGATTGCCGCATATGGCATTGCAGGCATGGCGGGCACGCACAAATCGTGCTTCCATGGGCACGTCATGATCTACATTGGGATAGACACCCATGCGGATATGCAGATTCTTGATGCCCTCGGTTCGCCGCATGCGTGTGATGATGCGCTCAAGCACCTGCGCATGGTCATCCCTATGTCCAACATACAAAAAGAAATGATCCGCAGTTTCACGGCAGACCACCCCTATGCCGGAACCAAACTCGGTCATCAGGTTGTCTGCAAGGCTGCGCAGCACCTCATCGCCGGTGGCGCGCCCGTAAAGATCGTTAATCAGATGGAAATTGCTGATATTGATGGCTATGGCGTCCATAGCGCGGCCGGCATCATACTGTTCGATGCGGTTGGCATACTCAAAGAAGAACTTGCCCGAATACAGCCCGGTCAGTTCGTCATTTTCCATGCTTTTGATGATGGCAGCATTTTCAGCCAGCTGGATGATGCGCCGCACACGCGCCATAATTATTTCGGGCATATCATAAGGTTTGGGGATAAAATCCACCGCACCCATGGCAAGGCTTCTCACTTCAGCAGATTTCTCTGATGTCAAAACAATGACGGGAATGTGCTTCAGGGTTTCATCCTCACCAAGCTTCTGCAACACCTGATAGCCGTCCATAACAGGCATAAGCAGGTCCAGAAGAATGAGCGAAAGCGTCATGCCGTAATCACCGATCATGCGCATGGCTTCGGCCCCGTCTCCCGCATAGAGGATCTCGTAATCTCCGCCGATCATAGTGCCCAGAATTTCTCGATTGATGGGCTCGTCATCGACGATGAGCACGGTTCTCCTGAAAAACGCATTGTCGTCCATGTTGGCGCCTCCTTTCTGCGGGATCGCGACCCGCACAGCAATAATAAGAAGCCAGTGCGCAAGAAAAATCAAGTAAAAAGATGCCCTACCACAACAGAGAAGAAAGGATGCCTTGCCTTGTGTACATCCCGACTTATCTTTTCTTCGGTATCAAACACCATGACTGCATACGGAGGTGAACTATCATGCCCATGTTTGACTTTGTCTGCACGGCCTGTGGCCACAAATTTGAGGAGCTTGTCAACAAAGATGCCGTCATGACGTGCCCGCAGTGTGGCGCAACAGCGCAACGCCAGATGAGCGCTCCAAGCCCTCTCAAAAAAGGGGCCTTCCCCTACAAGCCCGGCCCTGTGCGTCCCATGGGTTCCGGGATACCGCCCAGTTGCGCCTCCGGTGGCTGCGCGAGCTGCGGCGGCTCACACTGATACTTGTCTACGCATACTGCTTCAGCTGCGCGTCTGCATGCTGCCCATCTTGCAATCGCCGGAACCTTGCACTACACTTATGCCTACTATTGTAGCAGGAAGAAATCTATGCTCCGCAGTATGACAGGCTTTGGGCGCTGTATGGTTGATAACAGCAACAGCACCCAGCAATGGGAAATAAAAAGTGTCAACGGCCGTCATCTTGACCTCAAATGGCGCCTGCCCGTCTTTGTGCGCAGTCTGGAACCTCGCCTGGAAAAGGTCGTCCGCCGGTACGCCTCCCGTGGTCGGATAGATATCACACTGACGCTGCAATTCGCCCCAGGATCAGCTCCCGATGTGCATTTTGACCATGCGCAGGCGGCTGCCATGCTGGACAGTTTGCAACGCTTTGCTGATGAGCACGACATTCCTTTCACGCCTGATTGTTCAGCTTTGCTCCACATTTCCTCGCTATGGACCGACAGCAATGATATGTTGCCTGAAGATATGGTCAGAGAGCTGGAAGAAGGATTAACCCTGGCGCTGGAAGACTGGAATGAAGCCCGTGCCACAGAAGGCCGCGCTCTGGCCACGGATATGTATTCCCGTATCCTGCGCATGGAGGAATGGACGGAGCTGATTGCCGAACGCGCTCCCGCCCTCAAGGAAGAACGTGCGGAAACCTTGCGCACACGCCTTGGCGAAATGCTTGCCCAGTCAGGGCAGGATCTGGACGAAAACCGTTTTCTGCAGGAAGTGGTCATTCTGGCTGACCGGTTGGACGTCACTGAGGAACTTACCCGCCTTAGCACACATCTGACACATTTGCACGATCTGTTGCAGACTGGCAAGGATGCAGGCCGCCGTCTTGACTTCACGTTGCAGGAGTGTTTTCGTGAAATAAACACCTGTGGCAACAAGCTGCCCGACGTACAGCTTTCACGCATGGTGGTAGATTTCAAAAACGAACTGGAAAAATGCCGCGAACAGGTGCAGAATCTGGAATGAGCCATGCCCCGTGATCGCCTAGTCAATATTGGTTTCGGCAACTATGTGTATTCTTGTCGGATAGTTGGTATAGTCAACCCCGCATCCTCACCCATGAAACGACTGCGCGAGGACGCCCGGGCCGAGGGAAGACTCATCGACGCGACCCAGGGGCGCAAAACACGCTCCATCCTGGTTACAGATTCCAATCACGTCATTCTTTCTGCCATCCAGCCTGAAACCATTATGCAGCGTTTTGCCCAGGAAGAGGAAAACTGATGCCCCGTCAAGACGAAAATTAGTCTTAACTATTTTATTTGATTAATCTTTTTCCCATCAATAGTCCATGAAAAAATACCCTCCATCAGAAAGCCCATGCATTGAGGAAAAGGTCAATTCCAACCATTCAGATTTTCTCCTCTCTGTAATCCACTGGTTGCATGGGGAACCACAGTTACAGTCACAGCTCAAAAATAAGTATACCGAGTTTATCAAGGATACCGACCCGGTGGGCGTAGCATCCTATACCACAGAGACGGAACTGGCCTTCGATAGGAACTACGGCGAGTGGCTTCTCAGCAATACCATGCTTGAGTACGATGGCGCGAATGAAATGCCAACGAGGCTATTCCTTAAAAACCATCCGACTACAGACTATAGCCAAAAGAACTACCTGAACTACCTCGAAAATACCCACCTCAGTCTGTACCAGGTACTCAAAGCCACCACATCAAAGATTGTCGTTACTGATAAATTTGGAAATTTTGACGAGAATCTTTCTGTATATTACCCGGAAGGTCTGCCGAAGCTGAAGAAAGGCGAGCTTGTGGGCTTGCGTTTGCTGAAGGATAACAGCGTTGGTGTCGGCATTTACCGCTACATACCGGAATTTCAGAACAAGGTATACGCTGCCATTATGAATGATCTGTTGCATCGTATGAGAGAAAGCAAGGGACAAAAACTGACCAAAGAATTATTTCCCCTCATTATCGAAAAGCTCATTATAATCTCATGGATTACTTTGACTTCGTAACTTGAGAAAGGTCTCTGTAGCCATATGCCATCCGCTTGAGTACTTTTATCTTGTTGTTTGTGCCTTCGAGCCTGCCTGTGCTGCTGTTTGTGGGTACTGTGAGCACTAGTTTTTGTGTTTCCTGGCCGCTGCTCCCGGCCAGGGCCGCGGTTATGATTGCATCCTGCAGCTAGGTATTGCAGGGCTGCACCAGATCCACATACTGCGGCTGTGCAGTGCAAAACCAGGGAAGGGAGATAGCTGCAAGCGCGAGACAGTGCAAGCGGCCTGAGAGTGCATTGCGTATCTACGTTCACACGCCCTGCCGGGCGCACCTTACGAAATTGACCTCTGCCTACGCAGAGCCCCCTCATGTCTGCACTGCAAGCATAACAAGAAGACAGCAAGCAACAAGAATTCACGGGCTTCACGTGACTTCCTGTTCCCCTAACGGTTCCACCGTAAGCCCCTGTGCATGCCAGGACATCGGCCGTACTGCCATCAGGCCCTGGCG
This sequence comes from uncultured Desulfovibrio sp., assembly GCA_905235595.1. Taxonomy (GTDB): domain Bacteria; phylum Desulfobacterota; class Desulfovibrionia; order Desulfovibrionales; family Desulfovibrionaceae; genus Desulfovibrio. Next base: position 15,034 of record CAJOMG010000028.1, read on the forward strand.
GAGCGGCGTGCCCATTGCCGCTCCCTGTGGAATATACATGCTGCAAGGAGCATAGTATTCATTGACGCCCCTGAGCACACGGATATCTTCCGATGATGACAGGTCGTGTGCCTCTACGGTAGATTTCACCATATGAGACGACGTTTCACATGCTATCAACATGCGCGGCAGCGAGCACTGGGCCTTCAGAAAATGCCGTTTTTTTTCCTCCACCAGCTTGCGCACACGCGCAGCCCGCTGCAGCTTGACAGCATGAGGAATCTGACCGCCAAAGGTTGCGGCAGCCGTTCCAGGACGGGCCGAATAAGGAAATACGTGCGCATAACTCAGGGGCAGACGTTCTACAAGTTCCAGCAGCATATGCAGATCATCTTCCGTTTCGCCGGGAAAACCGACAATGATATCGACCCCCAGCCCCATGACAGGCCAATGATCGGCAAGTTCTGTGAGCGCCGTCTCCAGCTGCATCGGGGTATAGTGGCCGCGTCCCATGCGCTTGAGTATGGTCTGACTGGCATGCTGCAGGGAAATATGCAGATGAGGGCACAACATGCTGCAGGACAGCAAGGCATCCAGACCGCGCCTGTGCAGTTGCCCCGGCTCCAGCGAACTGATACGCAACCGGGCTTTGCCTGCAAAATCTGAAGCAAGGGCTTTGTCCAGCGAGCGCAACAAGGACCAGAAATCCCCCGTGTCGGAATCGCGGCCGTACTGCGCCAGATTGATGCCCGACACCATGAGTTCTGCATGGCCCGACGCCAGCAAGTGCCGTGCTTCGTCAATGATGTCACGCACAGGGCGACTGCATGGTTTACCACGTGTTTGCGGCACAATGCAGTAGGTACAGCGGTGGGCACAGCCATCCTGTACCTTGAGCACGGGTCGTGCCCGCGTAAAGCCAGCGATACGGAAGGGAGGGAACGCCGTCACCGACGTATTTCCCTCCATAGGTACATCTTCCATATCCACCCAGGGGCCGGCAAGCAGGCGATATTTTTCCTCCTGCGGCACAATCAGATCTGGTTTTGCCCAAATAGCGTTGGCTCGTGGTGTGTACTCCGCAAAAAGGCGTGCCGAACACCCCGTGAGGATGATACGCCCTTCAGGGGTTTCGCGTCGCAAGCGATACACAGCATTACGTGCATCGCGCTCTCCCTTGGCTGTAATGGCACAGCTGTTGATGCAAAGCACATCTGCAAGGCCCGGAACAGAACACTCCTCCCCCCCCAGAGCTGACCATGCCTCGCGCAGAGCCTGCGTTTCGTACTGATTGACCTTGCAGCCAAAGGTAACAAAAAAAAATTTCCAGTGATGCATGGCGCAGGTGTAAGCAAAACACCATATGATAGCAAGGTGCCCATGCCAAAGAAATGTGCAGCCAAGCAGATTGTTTTCCTCTGACTTCTGGCATATACTATTTCTTTGGGGAGGGATGTTAATGTCTGCCATATCATCCTTACGCAAGTCTATGCCGCATTCCTGTCTATACCGGGAACGAAAGAAATAAGGAGAATATCATATGACCGGGGACATTATGCCCTCAGCACAGGAAGAAAATGCCGAAGATTTTGCTGCCATGCTGGCGGCACATGAGGCAACCGCCATTCGCCTGCAACCAGGCCAGAAAGTAAAAGGGACGGTTATTACCATCTCTGGGGATAATGTTTTTGTTGATGTGGGCATCAAGGTTGACGGCGTTATGGAACGCAAAGACATTCTTGATGCCGAAGGCAAGCAAAGCGTAGGCCCCGGTGACAGTGTCGAAGCCTGGGTTATTGGTGTGTCTTCGAATGAAATACGCCTTTCGCGCTCCATGAGTGGCAGCGGTGTTGCCGCACTGGAAGAAGCCCGCGATGCCGCACTGCCCGTTGACGGGCGCATCACAGCCGTGTGCAAGGGTGGTTACACGGTGGAAGTGCTGGGAAAAAGTGCCTTCTGTCCTGGCAGTCAGATTGGTGTGCCCGATGTGGAAGATGCGGCTTCTCTTGTGGGACGCGGCTTGCAGTTTCTGGTCACCCGCGTGGAAAACCATGGCCGCAATATTGTTGTTTCACATCGTGCCCTAGTCGACCGGGAACGTGCGGAACATCTTGAGACCCTTCTGGATACATTGAAGATCGGTGATACCGTTGAAGGCAAGATAACCCGCCTCGCCCCTTTCGGCGCATTTATGGAATTGGCTCCTTCTGTGGAAGGCATGATCCACCTTTCAGAACTTTCCTGGGCACACATTACTGCTGCCGATGAAGCCGTGACCCCTGGTGACATGGTGCGCGCCAAGGTGCTCTCCATTGCCAAAGACGACAAGGGGCGCGTACGCATTTCCCTCTCCTGCAAGCAGGTCGAGGGCGATCCCTGGGCGCATGTGGAAGAACGCCTCACTACAGGGGCCGTTGTACAGGGCAAGGTCACACGCCTCGCTCCCTTTGGTGCCTTTATTGAACTGCTGCCCGGAGTAGAAGGCCTTGCACATATTTCTGAACTTTCCTGGGCAAAACGTGTATCCAAGCCGGAAGACGTGCTTACCGCCGGTGAAAGCGTTGCCGTGAAAATCAAGGACATTAATCTGGAGTCACGCCGCATCACCCTTAGTGTACGCGATGCCGAAGGTGATCCCTGGCAAGAAGCAGCGCAACGCTTTACAGTGGGCACCTCCGTCACCGGCACGGTGGAGAGCAAAAGCCGGTATGGTCTTTTTGTCACTCTTGCCCCTGGCATAACGGGGCTGCTGCCGGCAGGAGTCATCAAAACCAAGGCTGGGGCACACTATTCCGATTTGGACAAGGGAGACGCAGTTACCTTGGTTGTACAAAATCTGGACAGTACTGCCCACCGCATCAGCCTCGTCCCCGAAGGCGTGGAGGCAACGCCCACAGATGATGACAAGGCATGGAAACAACATGCGCGCGTTGGTGATGCCAGAGGTTCAGGCATGACCCTCATGGCGCAAGCCTTACAAAACGCACTAAAAAAAAAATAATCAGGAGCTGTCTATGGTTCTTAAACATTTTTTTGTAGCTATCACGGCTGTTGTGGTGCTCATTGCAGCACAACTGTCTTCTGCAGCAGATCTGCCTGATTTCAGTTCATTGGCTTCCCAAAGCGGTCCGGCTGTGGTCAATATCGGTTCAGAACGCACGGTCACCACTGCCGGCCCAGATGAATTCTTTGGCGAGATGTTCCGCAACCTGCCACCCGGCTTGGAAAAATTCTTTGACCAGTTTGGTGGTATGCGTGGAGGCAAGCGCCCACCTTCCAAACAGAAATCTCTTGGCTCCGGCTTTCTGATCTCGTCTGACGGATATATAGTTACAAATAACCATGTGGTTGCCGATGCCGATGTCATTCGCGTCACTCTTGATCAAAATAGCGGCAAAAGTGAAACCTTTTCTGCCAAGCTTATTGGTGCAGATGCAGAAACAGACCTCGCCCTGCTAAAAATTGATACACCCAAAGCCCTTCCCTTTCTTGCCTTCGGCAATTCAGATGCTCTCAAGGTAGGCGAATGGCTGCTGGCCATTGGTAATCCTTTTGGCTTGGACCACACGGTCACGGCGGGAATTCTTTCGGCTAAAAACCGCAATATCCATGCCGGCCCCTTTGACAATTTCCTGCAGACAGATGCCTCCATCAATCCCGGTAACAGTGGCGGCCCACTGCTCAACATGGCCGGACAGGTGATAGGCATCAACACGGCCATCATTGCCAGCGGCCAGGGCATTGGTTTTGCCATTCCCAGTAACATGGCAGCCAAGATCATAGAACAGATCAAGTCAGGCAAAAAAATATCCCGTGGCTGGATTGGCGTGGCCATTCAGGATGTGGATGAAAACACAGCCAAAGCACTGGGCCTCAAGGAGGCCAAGGGTGCCCTGGTTGGCAACGTGATGGACGGAGAACCAGCTGCTCAGGCCGGTATGAAGGACGGCGACATTATTCTTGCCGTTGACGGCAATGATATTGAAGACTCCTCTGCGCTGCTGCGCGCTATTGCAGACAAAACCCCGGGCAGCCGTACCGTTGTTACCGTGTGGCGCGACGGCAAAAAGCACGATGTGACTATCACCCTGGGCGAACGCAAATCTTCACAAACGGCGGATCGGGGCGAAAAGAACGGCAAGAAAGATGATGGCCTGCTCGGTATTTCCGTGCGTCCGCTTAAGGATGAGGAACGTCGGGCAGCCAAGATCGAAAAAAATGAAGGACTCTATGTCGTCAGCGTCACCCCGGACAAGCCGGCAGCTGAAGCTGATCTGCGCCCGGGTGACATCATTCTCAAGGCAAATCAGAAATCTGTTAACAGTGCAGCCGCCCTCAGCAAGATTGTGGAAGAAGAAGGGTCCAAACGTGGAGCCATCCTCTTGCAGATTTCGCGGCATGGAGAGACGTACTTCCGTACGTTGACATTGGGGAAATAACTCTCCCCTCCTATCTGCACCCGCAGCATAACACAGGGACAGGCCAAAGATAACGCTGGCCTGCCCCTGTTACTTTCTGTTTTTCGCTATTCCCCAAGGAATACAGCATGTGAGTTGACATGCCCTTGGGCGTGGAATATTGCAGTAACAGGCAACCCCATCCATAATGAAATCCATTACGTTATGGTACAGCAGTACTGTTGCAGATTTTTACTCTCGACAGTTGTTTAGGAGCAAATATGCCTATCAAAAAAGGTGATACGGTTCAGGCACATTATACGGGCACCCTTGAAGATGGCACTGTGTTCGACACCTCACGAGAACGGGAACCCCTGAAATTCGTGATGGGTAAAGGCACGCTTATTCCCGGCTTCGAGCAAGCCGTGGAAGGACGTGAACCGGGCGAAACAATCACGGTCACCATTCCATCGTCCGAAGCATATGGAGATATTGATCCCGAACTTGTGTTTACCGTGCCGCGCGCGCAGGTACCGGACCATATTCCCCTGGAAGTGGGAACGCCATTGCAGCTTTCCAACGAACAGGGCCAGATGGATGTGACTATCACTGAAGTTGGAGCCGATGAAATCACTCTTGACGCGAACCATCCCCTTGCCGGCAAAACACTGACCTTTGAAATTGAGATTGTCAGTGTAAAGTAATTGTTATGCACTCCAACCCTTATGATGTGTCATGAGCAGCAGATCCGCCAGACAAAGCGCCATCGAGGCCATTACCTCCTACAGACCAGAAGCCGCCCCTCTCAACTTTGTTGATACCAAACCTACAGACATCTTTGCCTGCAATGTTTTCAATGACCGCGTCATGCGAGAACGCCTGCCCAAGAGTGTCTACAAGGCTCTGCGTAAAACCATCGAATTTGGTCAGCGCATGGATGCAGCCATTGCAGACACTGTGGCCGCTGTTATGAAAGACTGGGCCATTGAAAAAGGTGCCACGCACTTCACACATATTTTTTATCCTCTCACTGGGCAGACGGCTGAAAAACACGACAGTTTTCTTATGCCAGATGGCACTGGCGGCGTCATTGCTGAGTTCTCCGGCTCCATGCTCATCCGGGGTGAACCGGATGCCTCATCCTTTCCCTCGGGGGGATTGCGTTCCACCTTTGAAGCGCGGGGCTATACTGCGTGGGATGTTACAAGTCCAGCCTATATAATGGAGAATCCCAACGGCACCTTTTTGTGTATTCCCACCATGTTTCTCTCGTGGACGGGTGTAGCTCTGGACAAAAAAACGCCCCTTTTGCGTTCCGCTCAGGCCATGAATCGGGAAGCGCACCGCGTCCTGCGCCTTTTCGGGGAAGATACAAAACTGCCCATTCTCTCCTATGCTGGACTGGAGCAGGAATATTTCTGTATTGACCACAACTTCAACTTTGCCCGCCCAGACATTCAGATTGCCGGTCGATCCCTATTTGGGGCGCGGCCGGCCAAAGGACAGGAATTTAGTGACCAGTATTTTGGCGTTATTCCACAGCGTGTGCTTTCCTACATGATGGAGGTTGAGCGTGAGCTGTACAAGCTGGGAGTGCCCGTGCGCACCCGCCACAATGAAGCAGCTCCCAGTCAGTACGAAATTGCCCCATTATATGAAGTCAGCAATCTCGCTGTGGATCACAATCACATCATCATGTCCATGCTGCGCAATGTGGCGAAACGCTATGGGCTGAAGTGCCTGTTGCATGAAAAACCCTTTGCCGGTGTCAACGGATCAGGCAAGCATGTCAACTATTCCATTGGCAATGCCGAGCTGGGCAGTCTGTTCGACCCTGGTGAGACACCACACGCTAACGCCAAGTTTCTTGTATTTTGTGCTGCCATGATCCGGGCGGTTCATAAATTTGGCGGTTTGTTGCGTGCGACTGTAGCCAGTGCCAGCAATGACCATCGTCTAGGTGCCCATGAGGCGCCGCCGGCCATCATGTCCATCTTCCTTGGAGATCAGCTCACAGAAGTTTTTGAGGCCTTCCGTGCCGGCAGAGTTAATGACACCACCGGCGGGAGCAAAAGCCGTGCACTTAACCTCGGCGTAGATGCTTTGCCCAGCCTGCCCGCTGATCCTGGCGACCGCAACCGGACGAGCCCTGTGGCCTTTACTGGCAATCGTTTTGAATTTCGTGCTCTTGGTTCCAGTCAGTCCGCTGCGGGTTCCATTACGGCACTGAATGTCATGATGGCCGATTCTCTGGGCTTTGCGGCAGACTGGCTGGAAAAAGAACTGGCAGATGGAAAGAGCTTTAACGCTGCGCTGGAATCGTTTATCACCCATGTCATTGACGAACACGCTGCGGTTATTTTTAATGGCGACGGGTATTCCGAAGTTTGGCACAAAGAGGCGCGGCGACGTGGACTGCCTGATTTGCGTACCACCCCCGAGGCGTTAGCCGAACTTACCAAACCGGAAGTCATTGCAGCCTATGAAAAAGCGGGGGTGCTCAACCGGGCGGAACTCAAAGCCCGCCAGGAAATCTATCTGGAGCAGTACTGCAAAACAGTGCGCACAGAAGCCAACCTGGTCATACATATGGCGAATACCTCTATTTTCCCCGCCGCCATGCGCTATCAGGGAGAACTGGCTGCCACTGCCGCCGGACTTCGCTCCATTGGAAAGGATTTTCGAACGCTCACTCTCGATGAAATTACAGATAATTTGCGGCATATGCAGGACGCTGTTACACAGCTGGAAGCATCGTTGAGGGCAGCCGACGCCTTGGGGTACGGTTTTGAGGCTGCTGAAAATTACTGTAATAAGGTGCTCCCCCGCATGCTTAACGTAAGACGTTACGCTGACCGGTTGGAAAATCATGTTGCTGACGATCTGTGGTCCCTTCCCACCTATCAGGAGATACTGTTTGGCAAATAGAGCACCCTATACTGCACGGCATGTCTTGGGCTGGCAGATGACGTTGTGATTACCCTTACATAGCGAACATACCGGAACGGAGAATCCATGCTGGAAACAACTGTAGTTGTCATAGGCGGCGGTGCGACAGGCGCAGGCACTTTCCGCGATCTATGTATGCGCGGGATACCGACAATGCTGCGGAATTGCCCATGGCACAAGTTCGCGGTTTCATGGACTGCTGCACAGCGGCGGCCGCTATGCCGTGGGCGACAATGACGCCGCACATGAGTGTATTGAAGAAAACATGATTGTACGCCGCATTGGCCATCAATGCGTTGAGGAAACCGAAGGTTTCTTCGTACTGACACCTGAAGATGATCCCGCTTATGTACAGGGCTGGGTTGATGCCTGTGGAAAAGCTGGCATTGCTGCTGCCGAAGTGGATGTGCATGAGGCACTTCTCCTCGAACCCAACCTTTCCCCAGCTATCCGCCGTGTGTTCCGTGTGCCTGACGCCTGCGTAGATGGCTTCCGCCTCGTACTGCATAATGCCATGTCGGCGCAACGATATGGTGGACGTATGCTTACATACCACAACGTCATCGCCATCCATCAACAAAATGGCAAAGTATGTGGCGTGACAGCGCATAACACCCTCACCAATGAAGACGTGGAGATTGCCTGTTCCTGTGTAGTCAACGCTGCGGGTTCATGGTCTGGTCGCATTGCTGCCCTAGCAGGCCTGGATGTTGCAGTTTCGCCCGACAGGGGCACCCTTGTGGTCTTTAATCACCGTTTTACCTCACGCGTGGTCAACCGCCTGCACCCGGGTTCAGACGGTGATATTTTTGTGCCACACGGTTCCATTACCATTCTGGGCACCACCTCCACAACCACAGACCGCCCGGATGATACCATCCCCACCACTGCCGAAGTACAACGCCTGCTCGCCATTGGCGAACCCTTGTTCCCTGATGTACGCAACTACCGAATCCTCCGGGCATTTGCCGGCACCCGTCCCCTGTATACACCAGGCAACGCGTCGGGCCGCAAGGCAAGCCGAGGCTTCCACGTCGTGGATCATGGCAGTGAAGGACTGGAGGGCATGGTTTCTATTTTCGGCGGCAAGCTGACCACCTATCGGCTCATGGCAGAACGTGCGGCCGATACCGTATGCAATAAACTGGGCATAACAACACCATGCCGCACGGCTGAAGAACCCTTGATTCCAGATCCAGACAAAGCCTCCCTTGCCCTTGCCTCCAGGCATTTTCCCATGGCCGGTCTCAAAATCATGGCAGACCGTCTGGGTGATGATCTGCCATCTGTGCTTGACGCAGCAAAAGCAAAAAAAGAAAACCCCCTCCTCTGTGAATGCGAGATGGTTAGCCTGGCAGAAATCGAACATGTGGCCCGGGATCCTGCAACCCATTCCCTGACGGACATACGCCTGCGTACGCGCCTGGGCATGGGTACATGCCAGGGAACATTCTGTTCATTGCGCACCATAGCAGCCCTCGCAGAGCACAATATCCCCCTGGATATTCCTCCCACCGAAAATATGCGACGTTTTTTGCAGGAACGCTGGAAAGGTCTTCGCCCCGCGCTCTGGGGCATTCAGGCACGGGAAATGGAACTGGGCCGTGCCGTGTGCGCGGGAGTTCTCAACCTTGACGGAGCCACCCATGAACAAAATTGCTGATGTCCTTGTGGTCGGATCTGGCATGGCAGGTCTTGTTGCGGCACTCTCCGCAGCGCAGCAGGGCTGCAGTGTACGCCTGCTCTCTGCCGGAATGGGGTCCTTGGCGATCTGCGGTGGCACCATTGATCTTCTTGGTTATGTGCAGGGAACTGCCATAGCTGATCCATGGCAGGGCATGACACTTCTGCCCGAAGGGCATCCCTACCGTCTGCTGGGTGTGGACAATGTTCGTCTGGCCATGGACAGCCTGCGGAAAACTCTGGAAGATCACGGCTGGCCCATGCATCCGGCTATCATAGACGGGCACGATGGCAATACGCGCCTGCCCACCATTATGGGTACCCTTAAACCCACTTGGCTACTGCCCCCGGGCATAGAGCCTCAGACGCTTGTTTCAGCTAAAAATATTCTGGTGTTAAGCGTTGAAACACTGCGTGACTGCCGCCCCGGGCTCATTATTGGCCAACTGAAGCGCTACCCGGAATGGACTGACCGGCAATTCACACCAGCATTGCTCCCTTCCCCTTTTGGAGAAGCGCACCGCAGCATTTCTGCTCTCGATCTAGCCCGTCTGGCAGACAGGCCACAAACACGCAACTGGTTGTTGGACAATCTGGCACAATTCGCAGGCAACTATGACCTGATCCTGCTCCCCCCGCTGTGCGGCAGCCGGGCCGATCTCGCGTTGCAGCAACAACTCAGCGCAATCGCAAAATGCCCTGTGATAGAGATGCTTTCCATCCCACCGGGAGTAGGAGGGCTACGACTGCGGGATGTTCTGTTGCGCGCCATGAAAGAGTGTGGCTGCACCTTCATTGAAAACGCCACTGCCCTGCACGCTGAAGTACATGACAGTTGTTGTACCGCGCTGCAGGTCAATGCCTCGGGCGAGGTCGAACGGCAAACTGCCAATGCCTTTGTGATGGCTACAGGAGGCATTCTGGGTGGTGGCATCACCATGACTCCGGGCATGGTTCAGGAAACCGTGTTTGGCATTGACATCCCCGCACCACAGGATGTGGGTCAGTGGTCTGAACAAGAGGTCTTTGGCAACCATCTCTTCTCACACATGGGCATTCGTGTAGACAGCGCCATGCGTCCAGTAGGCCACGAGGCAACACCACTATGGCAAAATGTATTTTTTGCCGGGCGCACTATTGGCGGTTATGACTATGCTGCAGAGAAAAGTGGCCTCGGCGTGGCCATTGCCACCGGCTGGCAAGCCGGGCGCATGGCTGCCCGTGCGGCTTTGGAAATGAACGGGAAACAACAATGAACATGCACATCAGCCCTGACAAATGCATCGCCTGCACCACATGCGTGGTACAATGCCCTGTGGCAGAAGCCACAACCAAGTTTTTAGGGCCGCGCATGATAGGGCCTGCGTACGAGCGTTTTCGCCTGCTTGGTCTTGCTGAAGATACATCGCTACACTATTGTGCCAACTGCAAAAACTGTGATATTTCCTGCCCTCAAGGGGTACCTGTTTCCAGTCTGAACATGTTGGCCCGTGCCGAGCAATGCCGACATCACAGCCCTAGTCTGCGCGACTGGATATTGGCGCATGGGGAGCTCATGGCAAAATGGTTGCGATATGTCCCGGCGTCTCTCAAAAATTTTGGCATGCTCAACCCCCTCACACGGGGCATGCTTGATGCATTAGGCATTGACAAACGCGCTTCCCTGCCAACCTTTGCCCCACGCACTTTCCGTCAGATGATGACTCATGTCCGCCAGCCTGGCCACAAAAACACTGTTATCTATTTCCCAGGCTGCTACGTCGACGTATATGATCCAGCTACCGGCCTTGATATGGTCTGGGTTCTGAACCGTGCAGGGTATGATGTTATTGTTCCCAATGAATTCGTATGCTGTGGTCTGCCTCTGATATCCAACGGGTTCTGGCAGCATGCCCACGCCAATGCAGAACGGAATCTGCGTGAGCTTGCACAATGGAGGGACAAGGGGCTGCCGATGCTCACCGGCTGCCCCAGCTGTGGTCTCATGTTCCGCACAGATATGTCCGAATATTTCCCAGACCTTGTCAAAAAATACGGCCCCTGCCGTCTGGAAGACGCTCACAAATTCCTTCTGGAAAACATGGATGCTTCCATGTTTGACGCGGCATTGTCTGTTTTACCCGCTTCACAGCACATCATATATCACGCCCCATGCCACCTGCGTGCACAGGGGAACGGTCTGCCAGGCCTAGCACTGTTACGTCGTATTCCTGGCGTGAACGTAGATAATGCTGATGCCGGATGCTGTGGCATATCCGGCAGTTATGGCTTCAAAAAAGAAAAATACAACATTGCTCAGACTATCGGATCACGCCTCTTTGCGACCATACGCGAGAGTGGCGCAGCTACGGCAGTTTCTGAATGCGGCACATGCAGGGTTCAAATCAGACACGGTTCCGGTCTTCCTGCTGTACATCCGGTAAGCATTTTGCGGCAGCACCTCGAGGAGCTGCATTAGAACTGGAGGAAAGAATACATGGGTGAAACCCTGCTTACCGAAATCGTGACCATTTTTCTCCTCTCCATTTTTGTCACTATTGTCTGCAACAAGCTGAAACTGCCTGCCACAGTGGGCTTCCTGCTGACAGGTGTACTTTGCGGTCCATCCCTGCTCGGCGTCGTCAGCGACCACGCGACCCTTGACCAGATCGCCGATATAGGCGTAGCCATGCTGCTGTTTACCATCGGCATGGAACTTTCTGGTGATGCGCTCAATCGGCTCAAGCGGCCCGTCTTTCTGGGCGGCAGTCTGCAGATTGGCCTCACCATTCTGGTCACAATGGGCATTACAGTTCTGTTAGCCAATCTTTCATGGCGACAGGGGGTTTTATGGGGCTGTCTTGCTGCACTATCCTCCTCCGCCATCGTCCTGCGTATCATGCAGGAACGCGGCACCACCTCCACCCCCGCAGGGCGCCTTTCTCTGGCCATCCTTGTTTTTCAGGACATCATGGTAGCCCCCATGCTGCTGGCTGTCCCGATGCTTTCTGGCACACTCAAACTCGCCCCCAATGACATTATTTTTGCCATCGTACGGGATGTGCTTGTACTCGGTGGGGTGTTTCTCTTTGCACGTTTCGGCCTTGACAGGTTAATGAATGCCATCATGCGTACGCGCACCAGGGAAATCCTCATGCTATCCACCCTGGGTATGTGCCTGGGCATGGCCCTGCTGACAAAGATGCTGGGGCTTTCTCTTTCTCTGGGCGCATTTCTCGCAGGGCTTATGCTTGCCCGCTCCCAATACAGCATGAGTGTCATATCCGGTATTTTGCCCTATCGTGACGTATTTATGAGCATTTTCTTCATTTCAGTGGGAATGTTGCTCAATGTGCAGCATCTGCTACATAATTTTGCTATCATACTTACCGGTACGGTAGGATTTATTCTCATCAAGAGCATATTAACCCTTCCTGCCATTCTGGTTCAGGGCTATCCCTTGCGCACTGCCATCGTGACATCTCTTTCCCTGGCCCAGGTTGGCGAATTCGCCTTTGTATTGGCTGCTTCCGGTCTTACTGCAGGTCTGTTTGACATGAACTCCTATCAGAACTTCCTGGCAGTCAGCGTAATTACCATGATGCTCACGCCCGGCCTGATTGCCATTGCACCACGCATTGCAGCGCGTTTTCGCGGTCCAAACCATGAAGGCACTGCAGGTGATGCAACTCCGGATACCGAAGCCACAACATACAGTGATCATCTCATTATTGTAGGCTTCGGCATCAGTGGCAAGCACCTGGCGCGGGTGGCGCGGGAATCCGGTATCAACTATACCATTCTTGAAATGAACCCTGAAACGGTAAATCGCTACCGCAACAAGGAACCCATCACTCACGGTGATGCTTCACAGCCAGTGGTACTGGAACACCTGGGCGCAGATAGGGCAAGGGTGCTTGCCATCATCATCTCTGACCCAGCCGCAGTGCGTTCCATCGTCATAGAAGCCCGCCGCATGAACCCCAATCTGCACATCATTGCCCGTACGCGATTTGTAACGGAGGTAGCAACCCTACGTCGCCTCGGAGCTGACGAAGTCATCGCCGAGGAATTTGAAACCTCTATTGAAGTTTTTACACGCGTCCTTTCACGTTATCTGGTACCAAGGCAGGATATTGATGCCTTTGCAGCGCGCATCCGGCAGGAAAACTACCGCATGATACGCCGCATGAGCACTTCCGTAGATTCGCTTGATGCCATGGTGAGCCGCCTTCCTGACATGGGGGTACAAGCTGTACGGCTTTCTGCCGGCTCCCCTCTCTGTGGCATAAGCCTTGCCGAAAGCCAGCTTCGCCGTAAATATGGCATCACACTCATTGCCATACTGCGCAACGGTATCACACAGGCTTCTCCTGAACCCTCCTATATTTTTGCTGATGGCGACATAGCCTACCTCTTTGGCAGCACTGACCGTCTTATTGCCATTACTCCACTCTTTTCCGGTCCGTTACGCACAGACAGCAAGGAGAGTACACCCAGCAAAACACCAGTTGTTGCCTGACAATAATTCAATCGCCAGTCAGCCTATTTTCTTGCGCTTTTTACTGTTGACGACTATACACATAACGTCTCTTTGTTATACTATATGCGTCCATAGAAGTGAGACCTCCATGCCAGTTGACGCCATTTTCCACTGCCACATGTGCGGCTCCTGTTGCGAAGGCAAAGGCGGTATTGTTGTCAGCCCGGCAGATATGCTGCGTCTGGCCCTCCACCTCGCCATGCCTGTACAACATGTTCGCGATCAATATTGCGAAACATCAGGTGGCAAACTGAAAATTCGGTGCGGAGACGATGGATACTGTATTTTTTTCAGCAAGGGGACTGGATGCAGCGTCCATGCAGGCAAGCCCGCAATCTGTCAGGCCTGGCCCTTTTTCCGTGGTAATATTGAAGATCCAACCAGTCTGGCCATGGCAAAGAAATTCTGTCCTGGCATCAATTCCAAGGTAACGCATGCGGAGTTTGCCCGTGCAGGGCATGACTACCTTCGCGAGCATGAACTTTTAGCTTCTGACGCTTCTCAGGAAGCTAACGCACTTATTCTTGAATAAACCAACATGGCACGCCGTACCCGCCAAATATCGCTGCAGGAATGCTATGACATTCTCAAGCTGGAAAAAGATGCAGACATGGCTGCACTTAAGCGCTCCTATCGTCGTCGTGCTTTTGAGCTGCATCCAGACTTGCACCCGGACAATCCAGAAGCCAGCCATGATTTCCAGTTGCTGAACGAGGCCTATGTTGCTCTTTCCGCCATGCTGGAGCATGAAGAACAGGTTCGTGCCAGTGCCAACGCCCGTCGTGCGACCAGAGAAGCAAAAAAACAGGCTGCCCAAAAGACTGCAGAAGCAAAAGACGCTACAGCATCAGCAGAACAATCCTCCACGACAAGTGGTAAAGATACTACAGACTCCCAATCCAAGACAGAAGGCGCGGGTGAACAGCAGGCAACAAGCGAACAGACAGAAAACAGACAGCGCACACAGAACGCCTATACAGAACATGATGTATTGCGCGATCTGCTTAATGATCCCTTTGCCAGAAGGGTTTTTGAAGATATCTACAGCGAACTGAACCGCAAGCAAAAGGAAGAAAACAAAAAGCAGCCAGAACCGCCGCACCAGGAATCTCCAAAGCCTGAGCAACCGAAGAAGCCTGTCGCTGAAAAACGCAACGTCACTCTGCACAAAGACAATATTGCTTGGGGCACGGCCAAGTGGAATAAAGACATGAGCCGTGGCATGACTGGCATGGTCAAGGGGTGGCTGCGTAAACAAATTGACGAAGAACAGCATCTCACACTGCCCTCTGCCAATCTGGCACCGGGCAGACGTATTCGCCTACAAATACGCCAAGCTCTTTCCGGTGAGTTGAAAACCATAGAAATTACTCTTCCACCAGATTTTACCCCCGGCAAACCCATCCGGCTTCGTGGTTTGGGCAAGCGTGTAGGGCCATGGCAAGGCGATTTGTATCTGACTATCTCCAACACATAGCTGCGCCATTCTTTCAGGCATGCACGCCTTTGAAACGCGCCCGCATCATGCCTCCTTTGCTTTTTCTCACAATGTTGCGCTGCACGACACTCTGATGTTCCTCTTCACCTGCCCTGTCCTTGCAAAGACAGGACAGGTGACAGCTAATGCCAACGGGCCATGAATTCCGCAGCTGGCAAACCTTCTTCCAAATGTCGGAGCAATGCACTACCAAAAACTACAGCATCAGGCCTTGCAGGTGTCGGAAAAGCATCAAGCTGCTTTTTCTCACGCAATCCGAACCCCAAAGCCAAGGGCAGGCGAAACACAGAGCGGGCTCGCGTAACGGTAGAAACCACTTCAGGAGGCAGGGTCTCACGCACACCGGTCACGCCCATGACGGACACCACATATACATACCCTTCTCCCACAGTCGTATATAATTGCATACGATCCAAGTCAGTATTTGGCCCCACCAGGGGAATGAGCGCTATCCCTTCCTTTTTCAATGCTGTGCGTAACGCCTCCGATTCCTCAAATGGAAGATCCGGCACAATGAAGCCATGCACACCGCCGGCAGCCGCATCGCGAGTCAGCTTATCAAAGCCGTACTGCAGAAATGGATTCAGATATCCCATCAGCACAAGACCAGCCTTGATAAGGCCCTTGCGCTCACGCAATTCCTTGAGGATACCGTGCAAGTTCACCCCTTCCATCAAGGCCCGGCGGCTGGCTTCTTCCACAACAGGACCATCGGCCACTGGATCGGAAAATGGCACACCGATTTCGATGACATCTGCCCCATTCTCGTCTAATTCCATAAGGGTTGGCCAGAATGTACTGCGGTCGGGAAAGCCTGCAGTCAAAAATGGGATAAGCGCAGGGCGACCTGCCGAGTTGGCTTCCCGTATTTTTTTTTCGAGCACATGCATAACTATGCCTCCCCAGCCTGCGCTGTAAACCCAAGCGCTTTGTTAATAATACCCATATCCTTATCTCCTCTTCCGGAGAGATTGACCACCACCTGATCACCCGCACGAAATTCTTGTGGATGATCCAATACCCAGGCCAGAGCATGGGATGATTCCAATGCAGGTAAAATCCCTTCAGCGCGACACAATCGCTGGAACGCAGCAAGAGCGTTGGCGTCTTTTACGAGCCCGTAACGGGCGCGCCCAGTCTTTTGCAGCCAGGCGTGCTGCGGGCCCACACCGGGATAGTCCAAGCCGGCAGAAATGGAATGGGATGGTTCCACTTGTCCGTCATTTGTCTGCAAAAGCATACTGTATGCACCGTGAAGTACGCCCGGCGTCCCAAGGTTCAATGGTGCAGAATTGAAACAACCTGGTTCCCCGGTCCCCGCGGCCTCCACGCCAATTAGGCGTACTTCTTTATCTTCAATAAAGGCGTCAAACATGCCTATGGCATTGGACCCCCCCCCAACACAGGCCACTACGGCCTGGGGTAGATGACCTGTTTTATCAAGCATCTGAGCCCTGGTTTCCCGGCCAATAACACTCTGGAAAATACGTACCAGTGTGGGGAAGGGATGTGGCCCAGCTGCTGTACCAAAACAGTAGTGCGTACTTTGCTGACTGGTGATCCAAGCACGCAAAGCCTCATTGATGGCGTCTTTGAGGGTTCGAGTACCATTCTCCACGGCATGCACGCGAGCACCCAACAATTGCATACGGTTGACGTTGGATGCCTGTCGCACCACATCCTCAGCGCCCATGTATATGGTGCAGGTCATGCCAAGGCGCGCTGCAGCTGCGGCTGTTGCCACTCCATGCTGTCCTGCACCTGTCTCGGCCACAAGTGATGTCTTGCCCATATATTTGGCAAGCAGCGCCTGCCCCAGAGTGTTGTTAATTTTATGCGCACCCGTATGCAGCAAATCCTCACGCTTGAGCCACAAATCAAAGCCCAATTCTTTAGAAAGGGTTGGGCAATACGTCAGAGGCGTTTCACGACCTGCGTAATTGCGCAGTAAATTCCGCAGTTCATCCTGAAATCGTTCGGTAGGAAGGATGTCACGCATGGCCGTTTCCACCTCCAGCAAAGGTGGCATGAGCAGTTCAGGCACAAAGCAGCCGCCGAACTCTCCAAAATAGCTGTTTTCCATGATTACTTACCTTTTTTCAATGTGCCATAATGGCCGCAAAAGCGGCTTCCATGGCCTGAGCATTTTTTTGCCCTGGGGCATCTTCCACGCCAGAATTGAAATCTACACCGTCAGCCTTGCTCAAACGCAAAGCCTGTGCAACGTTGCCGGCATTGAGCCCCCCAGCCAACAGCCAAGGATGCGGGACACGAAGCGTTGCCAAATCTTCCCAATCAAGCCTCTGCCCACTGCCCCCCCCCTGAAAGCCTGCATCAAAAAGATAATAGGCACAGGAGTTGGCATGGCGCAATATATCTGTATGCAAGAGAGCACGGTGAGCATATCTGGATGGCCAGAGCACACGAATCACTCGTTCCGCTCCCAGTTTATCCGCGCACTCCACACTCTGCCGTCCATGCAGCTGAACATAGTCCAGACGGGCCGCTTCCATAGCGTACCTAATCTCTTCAAAGCCATGCTGCACAAAAATCCCGACACGTTTCATGTTGCCGCTTTGCAGCAAGGCCGCCCTTTCTGGTGGAATGTATCTCGGGCTCTGCTCGTGAAAGATAAAACCGCACATATGTGCTCCCAACCTGACGGCCACGTCCAGGTCTTCCTGCCTTGTCAAACCACAAAATTTAATGATCATGATCGCCTTCCTGCCGCCATCAAAACTTCATACACAGCCTGGCATCATATCAGGCTAGCAGCGCCGAAAGAGCTGCTGCGGGTTGACCTCCCTCCATGAGCGCGCTACCCACAAGCACTGCATGAAAGCCCGCATCGGCAGCCTCCCGCATATGTGCCGAGCTGCGTATGCCGCTGGCGGCTATCCAGATTTCCCCCCTTTCCGGCGGATTATCCCGCGCAAGGACAAGGCAGGCATCCCTATGCACGGACAGATTTTCCAAATCACGAGCATTTACCTGAATGATGCGTGCGCCACTCTCTCGAGCCAGACGCAGATCATCTGCATCAAACACTTCAACTACCGCCTGCATGCCATGTGCCTCGGTGCTTTCTCTCAATGCACGCAATACCTCGACCTTCGGCGTAAGCCGCACGATGAGCAGCAATGCCGAAGCAGGAGTGCTTGCCGTATAGCGCACCTGCAAGGGATCAAAAAGAAAATCCTTGCGCAACAAGGGTAGCCTCGGCCCTTTATAAAGCTCCTTCTTGGCGGCCCGTTCCAGATACGCCAGCCTTCCCTGAAAAAAAGTCTCCTCTGTCAATATGGAAACAGCGGCGGCACCGACCGATGCGTACTGACGTACCACATCTTCCACTTCCAGGGCATCACAAATGACCCCGCGAGAAGGCGAAGCTCGTTTATATTCAGCCACAACTGCCGGCATGGTTTCCCGCCGCGCAGTCTGGAGGGCTGCCATAAAATCCGGTCTTGAGCCGGCATAAACAGCAGGCAGCTCGCCATGTTCTGCTGCACGCCTCAACGAGGCTATTTCACTACGCTTGGCTTCACGAAAACGTTCAAGCAACATCAAGCACCTTCCTGCCAAGGCCTGCATACACGGCTTCTCGAGCACGGGCCATGCACAGGGACATGTCAAGACCCTCTTCTAATAAATAGATGGCAAGGCCGACATTGAGCATCACCATATCCATCATGGGCTTTGGCCCATGCCCATTGATGATCTCCTTTAACACTGCCACTGCATGGTCCTTATCGCGCACGGCGAGATCTTCCACTGTACAGGATGGTATGCCATATTCCTGTGGATCAAGTACCATCTGCGACACCTTGCCACCAATGAGCAATGCCATCTTGGCAGGACCGATCGGAGTTACCTCATCGTAATTGCCCGAGCCGCAGACCACAGCCGCACGCTGCAGTGCGGACTGTGCAAGGGTGTCGGCCACAAGCTGCACCAGCTCTGGCCGCGCAACTCCCATAAGCAGATGGCTGGGACGGGCAGGATTGATCATGGGGCCAAGAATGTTAAACAGAGTACGGATACCCATTTGTTTACGAATGGGCCCCACGTTTGCAAAGGATGGATGGAAATATGGGGCAAACATGAAGGCAAAATTACGCGTTTCAACCATGCGAGCTACTGAGGCCGGATCTTTTTCGAGCGCGATCCCAAGCCCTTCCAGGGCGTCAGCTGCACCACATTTTGATGAAACTGCACGATTGCCATGCTTGGCCACCTTGTAGCCCATACCCGCGAGCGTCAGGCACGTAGCCGTTGAGCAGTTGAAAGAGTTGCGTCCGTCACCACCTGTGCCTACGACATCAATAGTTGCTTCCGTAATGCCGTCCACCCGTACGGCTCGCGCCAAAGCCGCACGCACGGCATGAGCCAGTTCCAGAGCACTCTCGCCCTTGGCTCGCAAGCCCATAAGAAAGGCACCGGATTGCGCCGGTGTCATCTTGCCATCCATAAGTGCGCTGAACGCAGCAGAAGCCATTTCCGCCGTTAGATCTTCCTTACGTCCAAGACGCTCAAGGATGGCGGAGAAATCCGTTTCTTCGGCACCTGTGCCCAAGACTGCCTGTGGGAAATTACCTAAAAGGCGCAGCCCTTCTGGAGTGAGCACGGACTCTGGATGAAACTGTACACCTACCCATGGACGATCATTATAGCGCAGGGCCATGACTTCACCTTCAGGAGCCCGTGCCATCACCGTGAACCGAGGATTTTCTGCATCCTCATCGGCGTGTACAACCAGTGAATGGTACCGCCCCGCAAGCAAGGGATTGGGCAGTCCTACAAAAAGCCCCGTACCGTCGTGTATGATCTCAGACTGTTTGCCATGCATAATGCGGGGTCCCACTTCAATCTTGGCACCAGCAAAGAGACCTAGTATCTGATGGCCCAGACATACCCCCAGTACGGGTACGCGCGGATTCAAGCGTTTGAGAAAGTCGATACACAACCCGGCCTTTTCCGGCCGACCAGGACCGGGGGAAATGCAAACCATGGACAGCTCCGGATCGACTGCTCTATCTAGCAAAGAAGGATCGTCGTTGCGCAGCACCACAGGCTTGTGCCCCAGGGCATAAAAGGCCTGAACGAGATTATATGTAAAGGAATCGTAATTATCGATGAGCAAAAACATGATCTTCATCCTCCGCCTGCAGGGCCAGACGCATAATGGCCGACTTGTTGCAAACTTCTTTCCATTCGAGATCAGGATCAGAGTCATGCACGATGCCTCCGCCAGCCTGCCAGAAGATTTTATCCTCTTGCTTCCACATGCTGCGGATCGTGATCCCTGTGTCCAAATTCACACTGTTTTTATCGAGACCAAGCCAGCCTATGCAGCCGGCGTAAGGACCACGCGACTGCCCTTCCAATGTACGAATAATCTCCATGGCCCGCGTTTTTGGAGCCCCCGAAACAGTCCCTGCAGGGAATGTTGCCGCCAGCACATCCAGAGCATCTAATCCCTCTGCCAACCGCGCCCCCACCCGACTTGTGAGGTGCATGACATGGGAATAACGCTCCACTTCCATATATCTCTCCAGACTTACCGTACCTGGCGTTGCAACTCGTCCAAGATCATTACGTCCAAGATCAACCAGCATGACGTGCTCTGCACGCTCTTTGGGATCTTCACGCAATTCTGTGGCGAGACGTGCGTCCTCCAGCTCGTCAATACCGCGCCGTCGGGTACCTGCGATGGGTGACAGCTGCAGACGACCGGCCGTGCAGCGCACCATGACTTCCGGCGACGAGCCCCAAAGCGTTATGTCAGGAAAACACATGTAAAACATATAAGGAGAAACATTGAAACGCCGCATACGCCGATACAGTACGAAAGGATTGCCATCAAACTCCGTTGAAAAACGTACCGAAGGTACTACCTGTATCGCTTCACCCTGTCGCAGCATTTCTTTGATATGGCGCACATAGTCCTTGTATCCCTGCTCTCCCGGTTCTGCCACAATATCACCAACAATATTCCCACTTGATGACGATTGGGTATATGTACTTCTTTTTTCCACGTCGCTGTGTGCCCCCAGGCTCACCTGGCAGAGACGGTTATAGAGATGATCAAATACCAGAACAGTACCAGGCAGCATCAGGTGGCAATCCGCCTCATAAGGAGGCATGATCTTGGCCAGCTTGGTATTGAAAAGACCGGCCATTCCAAACCCAAGATACCCATAGAGAGCACGCGTGATGGGTGGTAATCCCGTAACTTCCTCCGGTGCAATGATATCAAGGCCGTGCATCAAGGCACGTAAACCTTCAACAAAGGGACGCCCTTCATGTACACGCATACTCGCCAGTCGTTCATCCAGCACATTGAGCGCCAAATTCCCCTCTTGGCAGGCAATATACATGGCAGGGTCGCACGCCAAGATACTATAGCGCCCCCAGCGTCCATCGACTTCAGCACTTTCCAGCAATATACCGTTCCCCGAGCCTACCATGCTCAAAAACAGGCTGATGGGGGTATCCATGTCCGCTGGCAACCAGCGGGCACATTGTCGCAGCGTCAGCCGTGCTTCTCCGTGATCGTTCATGCCCCTACCTCGAGTGTTACAATAGACATAAAAAAAGCCGCCTCCACTGGGGAGACGGCACAGACTACATCAAGCGCTTGTGACAGGTTTACACCCGCACGCCTCCCCTGCGTAGTAAACTACGCCACCACCAGCCCATAAAGCCAGCACTAATGGTGTTTGTGAAGACGTTCGTATTCATACAATTCCTCGTTGGTCTTCTATTCCATATATAGAGATTCCCTGTCAACAGATAATCGTAAAAATTTTCTCCATCATTTTTTATATGATGCCAACGCTGTTCGCACATCAACCTAGCAGGCATGCATATTGGCAAAAAACCTGTCAGTTTCTTGCAGGTATCACTGCCATTTTTTTGAAGGTCATATAATAAATCACTATTTGGAATAAATATTGCATTAAGATTGCGAAATCCCGACAGCGGCAATTCTCGCCGGAAGGAGTCGTCATGAGCAGACAACAGCTATTTCTGCTTCCCTATCTGACACTAGGCACCATCTTGCTCATCAGTGCTCTGCTGTTTGGCATATCTCTATGCCGCAGTGTTCCCTCCCCAAACACAGAACCAAGCTATGTGCTCGGCTTCAATGTTTACGCGGATGGAGGAAATGCCGTGCGCATCGTCCCCTTGGCAGGTACTGTTCTGCGCAGTCCTATTGTAACGATAGCTGAAGCACCGTTAAGGCTTTCCTATTAAAGAGCATCGCCAAGTCAGCATTCCCATGCATACGCAAAAGGTCGAAGACGGCTACTTTTGACCTCTTGCCCATAGCACATACACTGTTACTACAACATATCTGCCATGCCATACAGACGCTCTGGTTTTTTTCCGAGCATCCATGCTGCTGCACGTAAGGCGCCACGTGCGAAATTCTCTCGCGAATGCGCGTGATGTGTCACTTCTATACGTTCTCCAGGCCCCATAAAATAAACGGTATGCACTCCCACCACATCTCCACCGCGCACAGCCTGTATGCCGATTTGCCCCTTGGGACGTTCCCCAATAATTCCATTGCGGCCTGAACAGCGCACATCTTCCAGCTTAACGCCTCGAGCGCCAGCAAGGCATTCACCAATGGTCAAGGCCGTTCCACTAGGGCTGTCTTTTTTTCTGTTGTGGTGCAATTCAATCATTTCGATATCATATTCTTCACCAAGTGCCTGCGTTAACACAGGCAAAATCTTAACCAATACGTTAATGCCGATACTCATGTTGGATGACCAAAAAATAGGAGTTGTGAGTGCCAACTGTTGCAATTCTTCTTTTTGCATCTCACTCAACCCTGTAGTGCCAATAACAAGTGCATTCCCATAGCGTGCTGCCACACTGGCAGAATGTAAACTTACAGCAGGAGCAGTGAAATCAATGACAACAGCCTCAGGGTTTTGGGGCAGCAAAGCAGCAAGATCTGTCTCGACGGGGCATATGCCCCGATCCAATGAAGGCACACGGTCCTTGCTGTCCACCATGCCTACCAGATCAAAGTTTTCAGACGCTGCAGCCAGATGGCAAATGGTTCCGCCCATACGGCCTGCTGCCCCAACCATTATGATCTTTGTGTTCATATCCCTTTCCCCATTGAGATGCATATTACGCAAACAGCACTCCAGACTCTTCCAGCAGCTTTCTAAATGCCGCCTCATCCAGAACGGTTACGCCCAGTAACCGCGCCTTTTCAAGTTTACTCCCGGCTTTTTCTCCTGCGACGAGATAGTCCAGTTTTTTACTTACACCGGAGAGATGTACTGCCCCGACGCTCTCAGCCCACTGTTGCGCCTTGCCCCTAGGTACACTTAGGGTGCCAGTAAATAAAATAGTCTTGCCAGACAATGGACCGACAGGAAGCTGTCGTTCCGGCTCGTCGTCACCGGATGCTTCACAGGAGCCCTGGGTCGGCCACAAACCCAACGTTTTGAAACGTTCCATAAGGACGCAATTTGCTGGAGAAGCAAAAAAATTATGTATTGAAGCAGCGACTTCAGGGCCTATGTCTGGCATGGCCTGTAGTGTTTCAATGCTGGCGTTTTTCAGAGCATCCAAGTCATGGAAACGTATAGCAAGGGCTCGTGCCGTCTGCTCACCCACATGCCTGATGCCAAGGGCGCTCACGAGTCGATGCAGTGGGGCTGTAGTTCTGGCCGCTTCCAGTGCGTCCACAAAATTTTGTGCCAGCTTTTCACCCATCCGCTCAAATTGCTGTAATTCTTGCACAGTCAATGTAAAAAGGTCTGCTGGAGATTGTATACGTTCACACTGTACAAGTTGGGCGATCCACTTCTGCCCGACGCCCTGCACATCCAGTCCTGTTTTAGATACAAAATGGATAATGGAACGCAAGCGCACTGCCGGACAAGACAGATTTGCACACCTCAAAATGGCTTCGCCTGCCTCCCGGTACACAGGCTGACCGCAAGCCGGACATGTGGAAGGGAAAACAAATTCCTGGGAATCTTTTGGCCGCATTGCAAGCACAGGGCCTACCACTTCGGGAATAACATCACCTGCGCGTTGTACAATAACTGTATCGCCAACACGTACATCACGTTTACGAATTTCTGCCTCATTGTGCAAAGTTGCACGGGATACAATAACGCCACCCACAGCTACAGGCGTTAACACAGCTACAGGCGTTAGCGCCCCAGTTCGTCCAACCTGTACTTCTATGGCCTGCAACAAAGTCTGCGCCTGCATAGCCGGGAATTTGAAAGCCACAGCAAAACGGGGAGCTCGTGCAGTAAAGCCCAGCACTTTCTGGACTTCCAGATTATCCTGCTTGGCAACTGCACCATCAATATCTACAGGGAAGTTCTGTCTGTTATCATGAACCCATTGCACATAGCGCACTACCTCGTCTGGCGCGAAGCACAATTTACCTTCGGGGGGTGTTAGAAAACCATACTCTGACAAGCGCGCCATGAGTGCTGAGTGGTAAAGACAAGGAGCGGCATGTCCCCAATCCACTTCACCAAGGCTATAGGCCAAAAAGCGCAGGGGCCGTGATCCTGTTTCTGACAGATCCAGCTGACGCAATGTCCCCGCCGCGGCATTACGCGCGTTGGAAAAAGTCTTGCGACCAAGGGCCTTCTGACGAGCATTGAGCGCAACAAAATCCTTGCGGAACAGGACGACCTCACCACGAACTTCCAGCCGCACAGGCAATGGATCAGCGCCATGAAGCCGTAAGGGGACAGTGCGAATAGTGCGCACAGCCTCTGTAACCACTTCGCCAATTTCGCCGTCACCACGTGTCAGGGCTTCTTGTAGCACGCCGTTTTCATAAATAATTTCCAGAGCCAAACCGTCTAACTTGGGATCACACCAGAATGTCAAAGGCAGCGCACCGTTGGCCTGAACATCCCAGGCCCGTTCCATGCGTTCCACGAAGTCACGCCATTCCTGCTCTGAAAAGACATTATCCAAGCCATACATGCGATGCCGGTGCGCCTTCTTGGACAAGCCCTCAAGCAAGCGTCCACCAACACGCAGTGTAGGAGAATCTGCCGTGCGCAAGTCTGGACGACGTTCCTCAAGTGCCACCAGTTCCCGATATAGAGCATCATACGCTTCATCGCTGATGATGGGGGCATCCAGGGTATGATACAAATAATTGTGGTATTCCAGCTCCGCGGCGAGCTTTCTGGCGCGAACAAGATCAGGATCTTCCTGCGCAAGATCAAGCAAAGACGACTGTTGCCCGCTTGGCTGCTGTTTTTTGGTTATGCTGGACATAGTGACTCTTGAAGTATCCTGGCAGTAAAAAACAACTTAGTCTGGCATGGCAAGCAGCCTGGTCCGCAATACGCGGATGCGGTCGCGCAATGCAGCGGCCTGCTCAAACTCCAAATCCCGAGCTGCCTGACGCATCTCTTTTTCAAGCTTTGCCACCAGCATTGCGGTATCTTCCGCTGTAAGGGGCATCAAATCCTGTTCAGCTGTTTTGCTACTCCTTTCTCTGCTGCGACTACGCCTAGTACTATCATCTTCGTACAGACTATCCAGAGGGGATTCAAGATTCTTTGTTGTGCTGTGCGGCGTAATGCCATGCGCCGTATTATATGCAGCCTGCTTTATGCGGCGACGCTGTGTTTCATCCATAGCCGCCTTCATGGAATCGGTTACCACATCGGCATAAAGAATAACCTTGCCCTGGGCATTGCGGGCAGCACGGCCAAATGTCTGAATAAGCGAACCCGTAGAACGCAGAAACCCCTCCTTATCCGCATCAAGAATGCAAACAAGTGACACTTCAGGAATATCCAATCCCTCGCGCAGGAGGTTGATACCCACAAGCACATCAAATTCCCCCAAGCGCAAGGAGCGAATAATTTGCATACGTTCCAAAGTGTCAATATCCGAATGCAAATAGCGAGCGCGCACCCCCATATTGCATGCGTATTCTGTAAGGTCTTCGGCCATCCTTTTGGTGAGTGTGGTCACAAGAACACGTTCTCCCCTAGTAACACACCCCCGGCATGCTGAAAGCAAATCTTCCATCTGCCCCTTTGTCGGGCGCACTTCCACAGACGGGTCTACCAGCCCTGTAGGGCGAATGATCTGTTCAGCTATAATGCCTTGAGCCTGATCTAGCTCGTACTTGCCTGGTGTAGCCGATACATATACCACTTGATTGAGCAGTTCTGTAACTTCACTGAAGCGTAAAGGACGGTTATCCAAGGCTGAAGGAAGCCGGAAACCATAATCTACAAGAGTTTGCTTGCGAGAACGATCTCCCTTAAACATGCCATGGAGTTGCGGCACGGTGATGTGAGATTCATCAATAAAAAGCAAAAAATCGCGAGGGAAATAATTGAACAGGCAGGATGGAGGCTCACCCGGCTTACGGCCATCCAGATGGCGTGTATAATTCTCAATGCCATTGCAATAGCCCAATTCCTCAATCATTTCCAAATCAAGCTGTGTACGCTGCTCCAGCCTTTGCGCCTCTACAAGTTTTCCCTGTCCCCTAAACCATGCTAAACGTTCGACGAGCTCATCACGGATGTCCGCTGCAGCACGTTTCAGATTATCTTGGGCTGATACGAAATGACTTGCCGGATACAATACCGTTTTGGAAAGCACTGCCAACACTTCGCCAGAAAGGGGATCTATCTCGCGCAGGCTATCAATTTCGTCACCGAAATATTCTAACCGCAATGCACGTTCGTGGTGATATGCGGGGATAATCTCCAGTGCATCGCCGCGCACACGAAAAGTACCTCGATGAAAGTCGTAATCATTGCGCTCATAATGCACTTCCACCAATCGCGAAATGAGTTCATCCATGGGGAAGTTCTGCCCTACTTCCACAGGCACAACCATCTTCGCATAGTATTCTGGCGAGCCTAAGCCATAAATACAAGACACAGAGGCCACAATGACTACATCCCGCCGTGTTAGCAACGCATGCGTGGCAGCGTGACGGAGCTTATCAATATTATCGTTAATGGACGAATCTTTCTCAATGTAGGTATCCGACGCTGGCACATAGGCTTCAGGCTGATAGTAATCATAGTAACTAACAAAATATTCGACGGCATTGTGTGGAAATAGGGCTCGAAATTCACCGTAGAGCTGCGCTGCCAGTGTTTTATTAGGAGCCAAGACCAAGGTAGGACGATTGCAACGGGCAATAATATTAGCCATGGTGAACGTCTTGCCAGACCCGGTAACCCCCAAGAGCACCTGTGCAGGCACGCCGGCATCAATATTAGCCGTCAGTTGTGATATGGCCTCAGGCTGATCTCCGGTAGGCGTATACGGCGTTTCAAGACTGAATGGAATAGAACTACCCATGGTGGTACAAAGCTCGCGCACCCCTCTACTGTGTCATAGAGGCTTGTATTCTGCCAGTGACATTATCGCGTATCCACTTGGGGTCAAGCCATTCGATAGGTGTCACTTCAACACCACCCACCAGAATACCAAAATGGAGATGATCACCAAAGGCAAGGCCCGTGCTACCCGTATGTGCTATAAGCTGGCCTTTTTGTACTACATCCCCCTGTTTTACAAGTATATCACTGAGGTGGGCATAGAGCGACATAAGCCCTAAGCCATGGTCAACAACAACTAAATTTCCATAAATCCCAACTTCTCCACAGAAAATAACACGACCACTGTTAGCTGCCGGCACCTCGGCATTCATAACAGAAGCAAGATCCAAGCCAAGGTGAAATGATTCCCCCACCTGTTTGCCCTGATAGCTGAAAAAACGGTGATCACCATAGCCTGCACGCGGTGCTGAACGAGGCAGACGTACAAAAACACCATCCCACAAAATGCCTGACACCGTATCCTGCCCGATTTCCCGCAAACGCTGTGCACTGGAAGCCCGAACATTGCTGTTTATATATAGATAGCAGTCTAAAGGCGTGGCTGTCTCCGGAGCAAGATTATGCAGTTTGTCTGAGACCATACGTAAAAAATTATCTGTGATCTGAATACGATCACTTTTGAAATTGCGTTCCAAAGCCATGACAGTAAGGCGATTCCTTACCGAATTACCAGCTACATCTGTGGCAGTAATTTCAACACTGTTCTTATAATCCCTGGCTGTAAGTGTATAAGGGAAAGGGAAAAAACAAATATAGCTGCCATCTTTTTGCAGATAGGCGGGCACTTTGTACCCGGCAACAATCACGCCCGTATCACTCACATCTTCATCAACGGTATAGCGAATAACAGCAGTCCCACCACGGCGTACATTTGGGGGAAGCGTTTTCACAGAAATACGCGGTGGCTGTGTGTCGAGCCGCATGGGCATCTGCAATGTACGTGTATTTCCTTGTCCAAAACCGGCTAAGGATGCATCTGTGACTCGTATTTCCAACTCAAAGGCACCTTCCCGCAGATTGGCTTCTTTCATGGAAACTGTCACATCTTGTTCAGGAAGATACGCATCAAAATGTTTGCGAAAGATTACATTGAGGTTATTGTTCTTGCGTACCCCTACAGAAATAGCGCGTATGCCGGAAGGATCCTTCATATGAATTTTTAGGATACTGGCAGGAGATAGTCGATCTGTGTTTGGTGATATTTCAACAGCTGGTCCATCCAAATCCTTGAAAAAAGTATAACCTCCCAACAATAATGCGGCCACAGTGATGATCCCCAGCATAAACGACAACAGGCTTCTTTTTCGCATACGCGGCTCGCTCCTCCAGATGATTATAAAAAGCTTGCACACATTTTGTAAAATTTCAAGGACATCTCAGCATCTGCTACAACTGATTTCCCTATCACAGCGTTGACTTGAGCAGAAAAATTTGTTTTTTGCATTAACAAGATGCAGAACAATTCTTCTTCACATGCTGGGCTACCCCGCACACTCTATTCAGGCATAGACCCCAAAAGGCTACGGCAGCGCATGGTACGAGAGCAGCTGCAGGCACGTGGCATTTCAGATCCTGCTGTCTTGCAGGCCATGTCGATAGTGCCACGCCATCTTTTTGTGCAAGAAGCCCTGCGTGTACAGGCATATGAGGATACACCCCTTCCCATTGGCTATGGACAAACCATATCGCAACCCTACATTGTAGCCTTGATGAGTCAACTCCTTGAAGTGGAGCAAGGCATGCGGGTTCTCGAAATCGGCACAGGCTCGGGCTATCAGGCTGCGGTATTGGCCTCCATGGGATGCACGGTTTTTACCGTGGAACGTATGAGGGAACTGTATCAGAATACTGCCGTCCTCTTGCAGCAGTTGGGCCTGCGCGGTATTTACATGCAGAGACGGGATGGAACGCTGGGCATGCCGGAGGCGGCTCCCTTCGATCGCATTATTGTCACGGCGGGCGGTCCTGAGATACCCAATCCCTGTTCAACAGCTGGAAACCGGTGGCATACTGCTCATTCCCGTAGGTGAAAAGCCACGCATGCAACGCCTCATACGCATTCGCAAAGAAACAAACGGCATTCACAGCGAAGACCTCGGACCGGTAATTTTCGTTGATCTGGTGGGAGACCACGGCTGGTAAGAAGCGGTCTTCCATATCTAAAGGAGATGTCATGACATCCTGTTCTTCCTGTTCCTCATCTGCCTCGTGCTCCAGTTCCACGCGCAAAGGTGGCAGCGGGAACTGTGGTGATCTTATGGCAGTACAGGACCGCGCTATCGCGGAGCGACTTTCACACATTCAGCATAAAATATTTGTTATGAGCGGCAAAGGTGGTGTGGGCAAAAGCTCCATCACGGTCAACATTGCCGCGGCTCTCGCACAGCGAGGTTTCAAGGTGGGTATTCTTGATGTTGATATGCACGGTCCGAGCGTGCCCCACCTTCTCACCCTGCATGGTGGGATAGAGATTGATGAGGAAACCAAACTCATGTTGCCGGCTGTCTATAATGACAATCTTTCTGTCATATCCATGGATACTCTGCTGCAAGACAAGGACCAGGCCATCCTCTGGCGCGGGCCCAAAAAAACATCCGCAATCCGTCAGTTTATTGGTGACGTAAAATGGGGCAATCTGGATTATCTTCTTATTGATTCCCCTCCAGGCACTGGTGACGAGCATATGACAGTAATGCAAACTATACCCGATGCGCTCTGTATAGTTGTCACCACACCGCAAGAAATATCCCTTGCCGATGTGCGCAAAACCATAAATTTCCTGCAATACACAAATTCCAACGTGCTTGGAGTCGTCGAAAACATGAGTGGTCTTTTATGCCCCTATTGTCATAAGGAAATCAACTTATTTAAGAAAGGCGGTGGTGAAGAACTGGCAAAACGCTATGCTTTGAAATTCTTGGGTGCAGTTCCTCTTGATCCTGTGGCTGTTGTAGCTGCTGACAGAGGTACCCCCGTCGTTTTTCTGGAAGAGAACAGTGCTGCAAAAACAGCTTTTCTAGTTCTGGCTGATGCTGTTGTTGGCGCTGCAAAAAACAGCCTGGAGGCTCTTTCCGCAACACGTTGCTAAATAGTACCCCGGCAATGCATTATCTTATAATAATAACTACATCCCCCGGAACCAGCTGTGATTCCGGGGGATTTTTCTTCTTTTCTCTCAAGGTCGTTTATGGTAGCTATAAAAAAATTTTGGAGCGTCAGTAGAAATGCTTAATCTTGCAAATAAAATAACATTGTTGCGCATTTTAATGACACCACTTGTAGTGCTGCTACTCTATTTTGAAGGACAAATCTCCTGTATTCTGGCAGCACTGGCCTTTATTTTTGCGTCCTTAACAGACTGGGCAGATGGCTATATTGCCCGTCGTTCCAATATGGTTACACGCATAGGCAAATTTTTAGATCCCTTGGCCGACAAAGTCTTGATTTGCTCTGTGTTGATCATGTTTGTTAAATTAAACTGGGCTCCTGCATGGATAGTCATTGTTATCGTCTGTCGTGAACTTGTGGTCACAGGTTTGCGTGCCATAGCCATTGACGAAGGCATCGTGCTTGCCGCTGATAAGTTTGGCAAGGCAAAAACAATCTTACAGATTTTTGCTATTGTACCGCTTATACTACACTACCCCTTATGGGGTTTTGATTGGCCTGCCTTAGGTACCGTATTGTTATACCTTGCGCTCATAATGGCTGTTATCTCTGGTACAAACTACTGCTATGATTTTTACCGCTATACTCGAGACAGAAAGGTCAACGGAACTGCGTTATGAGCATACTGCAGCTACGTCTAAAAAATTGCATTCAAACCATCTTGGAGCTCGAACCAAGTATATGTACTACGGGCACATTGGGATCACATTTTGCCAATGAGTTACATGTGTTGAAAGGCTATCTTGAACAAATTGACAGTATGACCCTTATGGAAGAAGACGTGCAGCATCTTGAAGCAGTCACAGCGACATTTCTTGCTGAGCTCAAGTTTATTGATATTTCACAACCCAAACGGGTACTTCAGTAATGTTCTGGCGCTCTCTCATCCTCATGATAGTTGCACTCATCAACATTGTCCTGTTCACACGCATGGTGTGGGGGCCCACAGGGCTTATAGAATATCGCGAACTCAAACAACAGTATGAAAACTTAGAAAAACAGATTGCCAGCTTAGATGCTGACAATCTCGCCTTAAGCCGCGAGATTCGTCTACTGCAAGGCGACGAACGCTATGTAAAAAAGGTCATTCGCCAGCGCCTCCACTTTGTACACGATAATGAGGTGCTCTATCTTTTTGGAGACGCAGCGAAACAGGATCACAACCATGACGGAAAAAATTGAATGGTATAGAGAAGTTCTGGAACTTGAACCTGGTTCTAAGCTATTCTTCCCTCTAGCGCGCCTCCTTGTGGAAGATCACCGGATGGAAGAAGCCATCGAAGTTTTAGAACACGGACTAGAGCGCCATGAAGAATTTCTGGAAGCCCGACTATACCTTATTGAACTGCTGCATACCTCAGGCAGATCAGAGGCATGCCACCTGCAGGTCAGCAGATTAAGCAAACTGTTTTCCACCTATGCGGGTTTCTGGCAGGCTTGGGCCGCAAGCCTCGAACATGCAGCCACAGACAGTGACATTGTGGCAGTTCTCCGTTTTCTGGCTCTTGCTTTTTCCCATGACAATGTTTCGCTGTTGGATGTCTTCACACGTGGTCTTTCAACCTATGCTACAGATACGAATGGTTTAGAAAGGTTCACACAACAAAAAACACAACAGAAAGAAGGTGCCTCCCAGTCTGTCACTTCTGCCATGCCAGCAGAACATATTGCAGAAGATGCTGCATGTGTCACCGAGGAAGATACTCCCCCTGATTCAGCATCCATCTCTTGTGATTCACCCGATACGCTCCTATCGGAATCCCCCCCAATTACAGAATCTGATGCTCCCGAACCTCCCGCAGATGCTGAAATAACGATGCTGCTGCCAGAACAGCAGATGGATGCAAATGGTATTATTTCCAACGCCGCAGAAGAAACACCTATTCCTGACAGCAGTGCAGACCAGGTTGTGATGCCCATACCTCTTGCGGACGAAGTGGATGAAACCAGTGAAGAAGAAAGTTTTTCGCTACGCACCCGCTCTATGGCCGAAGTGTTGGCAGAACAAGGGGACATCAAAGGCGCTCTTGATATTTATCACGAACTAGCTGCTGCAGCGGTAGATCCTGAAGAAAATAACGATCTGCATCAGCGCATTGCGACATTGACAGCCAGATTAAACAATATACAGCAAAATGTTATTGTCACTGCCACTGAATCAACCCATAGCAAAGATAAACTGATCTGTATGCTTGAAGCTCTTGCTGAACGTGTTGAAGCCAGGGCTCAGCAAGGCTAATTCATCTTCTTATATTGAGTTTCAGATTGTATATCTGTGGCCTGTAAATGCTACACAACGATATGACAGATGCTTAGTGAGGGAAATAGTTGTGGGAAAACACAATATGCGTTTTATTACTCTCATACTGCTCACCGCGTTACTTTTGCCTGCTTGTAATGCCTATCAACCAACAAAGAATGTCTGGAAGACGACTAAAGATTTGTGGTATACCTATATGAGTCCACCTTCATCTATAGATTATGAAGAAAAGGGCACCCTTTCTCCTCGTGCTCTTGCATTGACACACAGCATGATGGGAATTGACGTAGAGCTTACACGCCTTGAGCGCACCATGCTTAACGCAGACAAGCCACCCACGCGTGAATGGTTGGCTTCTTTTCAAACTTCCTTCCCCTGGGTCAATGGTTTTGCCGGTGTAAAATACGACGGTACTATTCTTGGTCAGGAACCTGCCACACCTATAAAGCAGCTGGATTATATTCCACTGCTCTACGAGGATAAAAAACAAAATTCTCATGCCTTACGTGCTGATGTGCAAAACACGCCCCTTGGCCCGGAAGTCCTGATTGCGGCCCCCCTTTACGACGGTACAGATTTTTTGGGCATTGTTGTTGCAAACTTTGATATGCGTTCACTCATGCAGTACTCAAAGACCCCGCAGGATGTTGTTATTCTAGCGCCACAGGGCCTGCTGTGGCCTGGAAAATATGAATATGCAGCAACACCTTTAGCTGGAGTAAATTGGGAACAAGCTGTTACCAGAAGTACTGCAGGCACTTGCACCAATGCTACCGGCACATTTTATTATAACGTGCGTTTTCTCGGCAACCTGCCTCTGGTCTTCGCCGTTCCTGAATCCGGCACCTTTCCTACAGGTAATGGCGACGTGGCACAAGGTCTGGCCTTTTTCCCAAAAGACAGACCCAAACTACCTCCACCGGCTCATGAAGAACGAAAACCCCGTCCTAATTTTGCTCAGGGTTTGACACCAGAAATGCCTACTCCTGGCAACGAGATTAAAAGTCCGGAACAATCCGTAGATGGCGCAACGCCACAAACTGCACATACAGCTGGCAAGGGGGGGACTGACATCCAGCCAGGCAGCCGTGAAAGCATGTTATTACGGCGTAAGCAGCCCGAACGACGTACGCGTGTTCAAGAGCGTCAGCTTGAAGGCGAAAACATCGTCGTTGATCGCAAGCCTCGCACAAAAACGCCGCGACCGGAAAAGCCTCTACCGCCAGCCGAAGGCCTTGGTCTCTCAAAAGATTTGGATAGACCGACATTACCTGGCGGACGGCCAAGTCCATTTGGTCCACAGGAAGATACGTCTGTGACGCAGACAACCAACGAATCTGCCTCTTCAGATGCACATACTGAAGGGATAGCAACGCCCTCTCCCGCAAAAGAAACAAATACTTCGGACGTTGCAACGCCGTCCTCTCAAGTCAATGATGACAGCAACCCGACTGCGAAGGAAACATCGCAGTCTTCGACAGTAGCGCCTCAGGAAACTCCTGCTCCGCAGGATACTCCTCCTACAGATACAGAAAGGAAGAATTCTACAGAAGAATCCGACAGACCAACGCTTCCAGGTGGTAGACCCAGCCCATTTGGTCCACGGAACTGATGGGCAACGCAAATGATATCTTCGTTGACTGTGTGTATTGTATTATTAAAGAAAGCGCACAATAAAGAAGGAGGCTCACATGGCTGACATCACAGTTACAGAACACTTGTTGTTGCACCAAAAACGCACTCCTCAAGCGACTGGACAATTTACCGGTTTGTTATATGACCTTATCCTTTCCGGGAAAAGCATTGCACGGCGCATT
Organism: uncultured Desulfovibrio sp.; assembly: GCA_905235595.1. Taxonomy (GTDB): domain Bacteria; phylum Desulfobacterota; class Desulfovibrionia; order Desulfovibrionales; family Desulfovibrionaceae; genus Desulfovibrio. The sequence goes on from CAJOMG010000028.1 coordinate 49,702, forward strand.
AACCAGGCAGGCTTACTTGACATCCTTGGAGGGACAGGCGAAGTCAATGTCCAAGGAGAAAATGTCCAAAAGCTGGACTCCATAGCCAATCGCATTATGCTCTATCGCATGGAGCGCTGTGGTGCCCTTTGTGCCATGAGTTCAGAAGAAGAGGCGGATCTTGTCCGCGTTCGTCCGGAATTCCCCCGTGGAGACTATATTCTCATTTTTGACCCGCTCGATGGTTCTTCCAATATTGATGTCAACATCAATGTGGGCACCATTTTTTCCATTTTCCGTCGACCTGAAGGAAATACCGGAGAAGTGTCCCTGAACGAGGTACTTCAACCAGGGGTAAAACAGGTAGGAGCCGGTTATATTCTATACGGTCCAGCCACAATGCTTGTCCTCAGTACCGGTCAGGGTGTTCACGGTTTTACGCTTGACCCGGGCGTAGGTGAATTCTTGCTTTCCCATCCGAACATGCGCATTCCACAGCAAGGGCATATTTATTCCGTCAACGGTGGCAACTGGAAAAATTGGGATGAAACAACCCGCAAAGCGATTTCGTGGTTCCGCACATGCGAAACTCCCGATGGTAAAGCGTATTCCGCACGCTATGTAGGGGCACTTGTAGCAGACTTTCACCGCACCCTTATCTATGGCGGTATTTATATGTACCCGCCAGACACTGTGAAACCTCACGGCAAACTGCGCCTCATGTGTGAAGCCAATCCTCTTGCATTCCTGGCGGAACAGGCCGGAGGTAAAGCCAGTGACGGCCACGGGAGAATACTGGAGCGGGTACCGGATGCCCTGCATACCCGCACGCCTTTGTTTATCGGCTCAACCAAAGATGTGGAAGCCGTAGAGAATATCTATGCCCATCCCGGCGTATAGCTGACATTTTTTCAGACGGGGAGATACATCTCCCCGTCTATTTCTAAGTAGGACTCATATGCTTTGCTTAGGGATAGAAAGCTCCTGTGATGAGACGGCACTGGCCCTCGTTCAAGATGGCAGGCTTATAGGTGCTGTATTATCCAGTCAGGCAGAGACACATGCCCTCTTTGGTGGTGTTGTACCTGAATTGGCCTCACGGGAGCACTATCGCTATCTGGGCGCACTTTTTGACGAACTGATGCACCGTAGTGGTACCCGTACACAGGCAATCGATTATATTGCCGTTACCCGCGGGCCAGGACTCCTTGGCAGCCTTCTTGTTGGTGTCGCTTTTGCCAAAGGATTGGCCCTTGGGCTAGGCAAGCCGCTTCTCGGGATAAATCATCTGCATGCGCATCTCTTTGCCGTTGGGCTGGAACAACCTCTACGATTGCCAGCCATTGGGCTGCTTGTTTCCGGGGGTCACACCAACATCTATCGTCTGGAAAAACCATGGCAGTGCCTCCAGCTCGGCCGAACTTTAGACGATGCTGCTGGCGAAGCGTTTGATAAAGTAGGCAAAATCCTGGGACTGGAATATCCTGGCGGGAAAATTATGGATGCTCTGGCACGCTGTGGCCGTGCAGATACTGTTCCGCTTCCACACCCTTATTTGGATAATGATAATCTTGATTTCAGTTTCAGCGGTCTCAAAACAGCAGCGGCAACATATATCACAGAACATTTAAATAAACTTACATGGCCACGCCCCCTGCGCAATGTTCAGGATGCCCCAAAACAGCTGTGTGACTGCTGTGCATCTTTTAATTTTGCCATTGTAGAAACACTGTGCTGCAAGGTACAGCGGGCACTGACGTACAACCCTGATATCCACACGTTGATTCTGGCAGGTGGTGTAGCCTCCAATACACTGTTACGTGAACGTATTACCCGCCTCATGGAGCAGTACGGAGGGACAGCAGTGCTGCCTAGTCCACAACTCTGTACGGACAATGCGGCAATGGTGGCCTATCTGGGATGGTTGCTGGGGAAAAATGGATATGCCAACGGTCTTGAGATGGAAGCAATTCCCCGTGGACGAGCGATTCCTGAGGACGTATTCTGCTGTACCACCCGAGTCAATATCCACTGAAACTGTGGAACATCCCTTGACAGCGGACATTATGATATCTACTCTTGTTACGCATTATCAGTCACTTAATACGCATACTGTAATTACCTTGCAAAGAGACATCGACATAAGGAGTTTTTCATGGCTGAACAGATTAGCGATTCCACTTTTGAGAGTGTTGTAATGCACTCTGATATTCCCGTTCTGCTTGATTTTTGGGCGCCCTGGTGCGGGCCTTGCCGTGCGGTCGGTCCTGTCATTGATGAACTCGCCACAGAATATGAAAGCAAGGTACGCATCGTTAAAATGAATGTTGATGAAAACCCTGCCACACCCACAAAATTTGGCATTCGTGCCATACCTACACTGATTCTCTTCAAGAACGGGCAGACAGTGGAACAAATAACAGGTGCTGTTACCAAGACTACTCTTAAAGACCTTCTGGATACAAAGGCTCTGGCATGAAATCATATGACGCCGTTGTTATCGGCGGTGGACCAGCCGGCATAACGGCCGCCATGTATCTTGCGCGTTCTGGCTGTTCCGTGCTTATGCCTGAAGAGCTCACGCCTGGAGGCCAGATTTTACAAACAGAAACTCTGGAGAACTATCCCGGCTTTCCTAAAGGCATTAAGGGTTATGAGTTGGCTGATCTGCTATCAGCCCACCTTGATGACCTTCAGGTGGAACGCCCGGCTGCAAGAGTAGAATCTGTTTCCGGCAGTGCAGGCAATTTTATTGTTTGCTTCAACGGAGAACATATATCAGCACGGGTAGTTCTTGTTTGCTCTGGCGCCCAGCACCGCAAGCTGGGTCTGGACGGCGAGGACCGCCTTCGTGGGCATGGGGTTTCCTACTGCGCACTATGCGATGGCAATTTTTTCCGCGGACAGAATGTTGCTGTTGTCGGCGGCGGCAATGCAGCCATGGAGGAATCACTTTATCTGTCCAAACTTGTAAAGAAACTCTATCTCATCCACCGCAGGGATGCCTTCCGGGGCAATAAGATCTACTTGGAAAAGCTAGAAAACCACACGACGAATATTGAGATTCTTCGCAGTTCCATTGTGACAAAACTGCATGGTGATACCTCGTTGACGGGTTTGACCGTCAAAAATATCAATACTGGCAATGAACAGCTACTTCCTGTTGATGGCCTTTTTATCTATGTCGGTTTTTCAGCATCGGCAGATTTTCTGCCACCTGAAATTGAACGGGATGTACAGGGTTTTCTTTTAACAGATACAGAAATGCGCACAAACATTCCGGGCATCTTTGCTGCTGGCGATATTCGCTCCAAACTATGCCGTCAGGCCATAACGGCAGCCGGTGACGGCGCTACTGCCGCTCAGGCGGCCTTTGTTTTTCTGGAACAGCTCCATGCATAAAAATCTATTTCGTCATATTCTACTTTTTGCTTGCATCTTTGCTCTTTCCGGCTGTGGTATTATAGATATGATTTATCTGCCACCAGCTGAAGATACAGCCCAAGAGGTTTTTGAAGCTGCCAATGATGCCATGAGTGAAAAGAATTATGTGCGTGCTGTTGAGCTGTACAATAAGCTTCGTGACACGTATCCTTTCAGTCCGTATACCATAGATGCTGAACTATCCCTTGCTGATGCCTACTATCTTGATGAGGAATATATACTTGCAGCTGAAACATACAAGGATTTCGAATCGCTCCATCCACGTCATGACGCCATTCCCTATGTACTCTACCAGACTGGCATGTCATTGCTGAAACAATTCCGTTCTATTGACAGGGCAACTACTGAATTACAGGAAGCCTATGATTGCTTTGACCGACTGAGGCAAACATTTCCCGATTCTCCGTACTCCAAAAGTGCAGGGGAACATATGCTGACATGCCGCAAGCTTATGGCTGAACATGAGTTGTATATTGCGGATGTCTTCTGGCACATGAAAAAATATGGACCAGCCTGGCACAGGTATGAATACGTTGCGGAAGCTTTCAACGATGTACCGGAAGTAGCTGACCACGCGAAAGAAAAAAGTCTTTCTGCATATCACAAATATCGTGAGGAACAATCTCGAGAAGTACGGGAAAAGCGCGAAGGTTCATGGAGACAGTGGTTTACATGGTTATAAATCTGCCGGAATAGTTTTTTCAGCGTAAATACAAAAACGGGAGACGACAATAAGCTATATCCTCTCCTGTTTTTGTATATTCTAGTGCCATAAAATTCTTAAGAGGCAGACTCTGGTTTCGTTTTTTTCTTGTGACGCAAAACCAGAATGTTCGTATCTGTGGAACGCAAAACACGCTCTGTTATTGACCCAAGCAGCATGTCTGCAAGCCCATCATGACCATCAGTGACCATAAGAATAATGTCAGCTGCAGATTCATGGGCGGCGCGTACGATAGACTCAACCACCTGCCCTTCAAGGATCATTGTTTCCACTTTGATGCTTGAGCCTGCGATCTGGCGCGCCCTCTCAAGGACATCAGAAGCACGTTTATTACGTTCATCAATCAAGGCACGATGCTCATCACCACCAACTGTCATTGGCACGGGCTCATACACATGAAGTAATGTCAAAATATCAGGTTTTAGGTTCAATGCTGCGGCAAAGGCTTGTGCAGCGCGACCAGATTCAATATCACTATCCACTGGAACAAGAATTTTGACTTGATTGTCATTGTTGAAGTCAAAATCAGACATGGTGTATCCTCCCCAAAACACGTTTACAACTTTTTTATTCTACCTGAAAACACCACTGCCAGCAATAGCGGTGTCGCCTTCGTTCTCCCGTCAGAAAACTGGGTAGACCGTGGCTATATTACAGGTTCTTTTGAAAACTGTAGTAGATTTCTTGAAAAATACGCATGTGTTGCCTATATTTTCCCATGAGCATTACCATTACCACAACATTAACCAAATGATGTTACAGTGAAAAATATTTTTATTCCTATGAGTGATGCCACAGGCCATGCTTTTCATAGCGGCAGGCCGAAATCTTTATCTGCAAAGTACATGGGATCTGTGAAGATTGAAGATGCCGAGTCACACCAGACAGAATTATGTGATATTTGGGCAGAAGGAGATTTATCTTCCGTGGAAGGTTTTTCCATATGCCTTTTGAGCGAACGGTCTGTAACTCATTACAATGTAAAATCCGGCCTTGGCGTAGATAATTCCTATACAGTTTCCTACACTATCCTTGATGGCAATCATTTTTCAGGTAATATGTTCGAAGAGATTGATACATTACGTCATTTGCTTATCCAGTTACGGATACTTATTTAGCCTTCTCACACTGCACCAACTTCTTGTTTTTTAATTATGAGGTGCTCTCCAAAATTCGGACATGTGTGATAGCTTGAACCTGTAGTGCCCACATCCATCAACAACACAGGGGGTGTGCGTCATGTCCGTCGCCCAACGCGTATTGGTCATGGTGGTCTGGCTGCGACGTGCCTGGACCCTTGGCCGGGCGTTAACTTTCCGGTGCCTGACCTGCCAGCCATTGGCGGTTATGATACGATGAGACCGCTGCGCGTCTCT
>CAJOMG010000029.1 GCA_905235595.1 uncultured Desulfovibrio sp.
GTCACATCCACGCCCAGAATGCGCCCTGTGCGGCGTACCACACGCGCCAAGTCTTCAGGCGTATAATATTCCAAACGGGCCACAATGCCAAAACGGTCGCGCAGCGGAGAAGAGATGAGGCCCATGCGTGTGGTGGCTCCCACCAGGGTGAAGGGCTCAAGGTCAATCTTCACCGTGCGTGCTGCAGGCCCCTGGCCGATGACCAGATCGAGCTTGAAATCCTCCATGGCGGGATAGAGAACTTCTTCCACAGTAATGGGCATACGGTGGATTTCATCCACAAACAGGATATCGTGACGGCCTAGATTGGTAAGAATGGCCGCCAGGTCACCGCTGCGCTCCAGCACAGGGCCGGATGTACAGACCAGGTTGACCCCCAGCTCAGAGGCCATGATCTGTGCCAGCGTGGTCTTGCCAAGGCCCGGATTGCCGTAAAAAAGGGTATGGTCCAGGGCCTTACCGCGTTCACGGGCCGCATCCAGATAGACGCGCAGGTTGGCGCGCAACTCGTCCTGGCCGATGAAATCCTCCAGGCTGTGCGGACGCACACTCTCGTCAATGGCGGCAGCAACCTCCGGCATAGTCTGTTCGCGTTCCGGCATCAGGCATTCCCTCTGGCCAGATTTTTAAGTGCAGCGCGCAGGGCCCCCGTCACGTCCAAGTCAGGCTCTTCCAGCAGCAGCTTCTTCACCAGGGGCGCGCACGCATCGCGCGAATAGCCTAGGTTGACAAGGCCGTCCAGCACATCACTGAATACAGAACCAGGCTTGCCCGAAGCGACAAGCACGGCAGCCTGAGGGCCATCATCCACCTTGAGCTTGTATTTGAGCTCCAGAAACACATGCTCTGCGGTTTTCCTGCCGATGCCGGAAACACGCGTCAGCGCCTGTACATCATCCTCCAGTACAATACGGCGCAGATCGTCTGGCCCGTAAATGCCAAGGATGGCCAGTGCCGTACGCGCACCCACCTTGGAGATGGAAAGCAGCACTTCAAAGGTCTGGCGCTCTTCAAAGGTGGCAAAGCCATAAAGCTCCAGCGCATCCTCGCGCACGGCAAGACTGGTATACAGGGACACCTGCTCGCCCTTGCCGGGCAGACTTGAAGCCGTATGGCCCGGCAGCGCCACTTCATAGCCCACACCGCCCTGCGTCACCACAAGGCAACTGTTGCCCCACACTGCGGCCAGACGTCCTTCAACATAGGCAATCACAAGCGGCTCCCCATACGTCCAGACTGCGGCGCTGCGCTCTGTGAGGCCATGCCCGCACACCCCCTGTTACACGGTTGCCAAGAAGTCCAAATGGATTTACACATGACGGATGCGATACCTATTCTGTCTGGCTGCCCTTACGGGCTGGCTGTGTGTTTCTGGCCCTGCTGCCGCGTGGGACGGCTTTGATGCCGATTCTGCCGACCTTGTTTCTGTAACGCCTGACCGCGTGCCTGTAAAAGGCGAAACCGTGGACATGCACAATTATGACAAAGACACCAATGAAACTTGCCTAGTAGAAGCTGTCACCCGCAACAGCCGTACCATAGAGCTGGTGGTGCGTGCGGCCTCCGGCACACAGCATACGCTCGTCATGGAAGGACGCTAGGTCATTCCCTGCGGCATGATCTGTCAGCGCTGCTCTTCCCGCTCATAGCCGGGCAGCAGTACGCTGGCACTTTCGGCCTGTCCCTGCCCCTTGGGGCACTGCGTCTGCATGTGGCAAATTTCACACCCGCCCCGGAAGGGGTAGTGTGTGACCACGGCATAGCGAGCCTCCAGTATGGGGGTATCTTCCCTGTAGAACAGCCCCTGAGAAGCCAGAGCAGCGCGCAGCGCTTCCGTAGGCCGCGGGGATGGAGCACACCCTCCCTCCTCCACCTGCGGCAACATTTCCTGCACGGCAGCCATGCACATGTACTGGGCGAGGCTATTGACCATAAAGCCGTCTGAAGCGGATTTTTCCCATGCGGCATCCACGGTCTTTTCCACGGATTCCGGTAGCCACACGGCCAAATAGGATATTTTGCCGGCGGCAATTTCACATACCCGCAATGTGGGCAGCCACTCCCCCCACAGCGAGACAAGGCGCTCCAGAACTGCGCCGCCAAGGCGCGTTTCATGGCTCATTTCCATGAAACCTTCCATATTGAAATACGGCCGTATCTCATGCTCGCGCAGGGTATACGTTGTTGTGTTTGCCCCGTTCACATGTACTCCTTGCATGTCTGCCTGGAAATGAATTGCAACTGTCTGTATTCTATCCACCATATGGCCTTCGTCAAGAGCCGGAAAAGACAGGCCAGAAAAGTGCTGACAGGCTTGTCATACGGCACCGCACTTGGCATAAAGCCAAATTTGTCATAAGCACTAAAACCGCACCATGTCTGTCGTATACCATAGAGGAATACCTGATGAAAAAACCTATTGAAACCCCGACAAAAATCCGCTTCCAGTATCAGCAGGACCCCAACGCCCGTCTGCACACAGCCCACGGTGTATGGGGCGGCATCAACCCCAATGGCGAAATAGAGATGAATTTCTACCATGAAAGCGATGCCCTGCCCACTTTCTCTGAGCAGCTGATCGCGCCCGACGGCTCCCTTGGCCATGAAATTTTCCCCGACGCAAAGGCCGTGCGCCAGGTCATACGCCTTGTACACAGCCGGGTGCTTGTCAATTATCAGACGGCCAAGGCCCTGTTGGACTGGCTGGAAGAACAGGTGGCCATTCTGGAGGAGGAAGGGGCACCCAACATATATGACGCACCTGTAGGCATTGAGCAGTAATCCGGCATATGCGAGAAAAGACATATCATAGCATCACCTTTGGCTGCCAGATGAATGTGCGCGACTCCCAATGGCTGGAACGCGTGCTCACGGCACGCGGGTTTTCCGAGGCTGCGCTGGAAGATGCCCAGGTGGTGGTGATCAACACCTGCTCTGTACGCGAAAAGCCCGAACAAAAGGTCGTGAGCACTCTGGGCCGCATCCGCCAAGCCACAGGGGGTAACCCCCGTGTGCTCGTTTGCGTGACCGGCTGTGTGGCACAGCAGCTGGGCGAGACACTTTTTACAAAGGAGCGGCAAGTACGTCTGGTGGCCGGCAGTGACGGCATTGCTGCAGCGCCGCAGGCCATTGAGCGCTTGCTGGAAGAACATGACCTGCATATCTCCTTGCTCGATTTCACTGCGCACTATGTTGAGCGCGAGGCTGCACCCGCACCCGACGGCAGGGGAGGCCCTGTTGCCTATGTGAATATCATGCAGGGCTGTGATAATTTTTGTGCCTACTGCATTGTGCCCTTCACCCGAGGCCGGCAAAAATCACGTGCCACTGCCGCCATTCTGGAAGAATGCCGCACAGCCCTGCAGGAAGGCGCCCGGGAGATCACCCTGCTCGGTCAAAATGTCAATGCCTTCGGGCGTGACAAAAGCGGCGACGGCACGAGCTTTGCCTCACTGCTGCGACAGGTGGCAGCCCTGCCAGGGCTTGCACGCCTGCGCTATGTCACTGCCCATCCCAAGGATATGGGGCCTGAAGACGTTGCGGCCTTTGCCGAACTGCCCCAGTTGTGTCCACGACTACACCTGCCCATGCAGGCCGGCTCCGATGCAGTGCTTGCCCGCATGCGCCGGCGTTACGACAGCACGGCATTTCTCCGCCTTGTGGAAGAGCTGCGCAAGGCCCGGCCCGATCTGGCGCTTTCCACAGATATTATTGTAGGCTTCCCCGGTGAGAGCGAACAGGATTTTCAGGAGACACTGCGCATGGTCAGGGCCTGCGGCTTCATGTCGAGCTTTTCCTTCTGCTATTCTGACAGACCAGGAGCACGGGCAGCACTTTTCCCCGACAAGGTGCCCTCCCAGATGGCACAGGACAGGCTCCTGCGCCTCCAGGCACTACAGGATGCGCTTTCGGCCCAGTGGCTCAATGCTCGCGTGGGTACAACCACAACACTGCTCATGGAAGGCACAAGCCCCAGAGACCGGCAGGGGGACGCAGTGAGCTGGCAGGGACGTGACCCCTACGGCACTCCTGTGCATGTACCCCTTTGCGCAGGTGCGGACCATACGGGCCAACTCGTACGGGTCTGCATTACACAGGCCAAAAAACACAGTCTCGTGGGCCGGCAGCTGGAGGAACCATGATAGAAATGCGCATATACGGTCTGACACTGGACGCACAGAGCAAATCACCCGTGGTGATTCTGCGAGATATGGACAATGATGTCATGCTGCCCATCTGGGTGGGGCCCATGGAAGCCATGGCCATCTCGCTCGTACTCAACAAGGAGCGCCTGCCCCGCCCCCTGACCCACGACCTTTTTCTGTTGACGCTCAGAGGCCTCAAGGCCAACCTCAGACGGGTGGAGATCATTGATTACAAGGATGGCGTGTACTACGCCGCGCTTGTTATCTACGGACAGGAGGGACGCATCCGCGTTGACTGCCGCCCGTCGGACGCCATTGCCCTGGCCGTGCGCATGGGCGCCCCCATCATGGTTGCCGCACATGTGCTGCAGCTTGCCGAGCAGGCCCAGGAACAGGGAGAACCGTTACCGCAACGGGACAATATCCCGCCACAGCCAGACGCCGCCACCGACTTAGTGCGCCGGGCCAGTGCCCGCAAGGAAGCCGACCTCATCAGCGGTATGCTGCTGCGCTATGGCTCACTGCCACCCGCCACACCGCAGGAGGCCGACGCCCGCTACCAGGAACTGTTGCGCTCTCTGGACCCGGTCTCGCGCAACAAAATGTAGTTCTTTTCTTCTATACTATTTCAAGACTTTTTTTGATATGCTAACCTAGCAAATTTATTATTATTTCTTTCAACTTTCTGAAATTACGGCACAAAGTTTCCCTAAAGCTTTGCAATGGAGTTCCGATAGGCTGGGCAATGGGGAAATGCCATGCTTGACTACCGCCTTTTCAAACAGATTGACGACTGTTTCGCCTCCGGGCAGACCGACAAAGCCCGCCGCCTGCTTATGGAGGTGCAATCCCGCAGTATTGCCTTGCGGGACGAAATGAACATGCTCAACATTCGCCTGAAAACCCTTGAAGACGCTCTGGAGCTTGCTAAAAATCTCTTCAACAAAGATGGATTTTACTGGCTGACGACAGGCAACGTGACACAGGGCCCCTTCTGCCCCCGCTGCTATGAGGACGAAGGCTCTCTCATACGGCTTGAACGCAACAGCCACAACCTGCACTGCCCCTATTGTCAGGCATCTTTTACCGGAGCTTCCCGCGCCGCAGGCGGTCTTGGAGCACACCACGCCCATATTCTGCCCTTTATATGACAGAGCACTCCAGAGCACGCGGGCCATGCCCTCAAGGAGAGACTTTCTTGCGCAGCCTTCTTCCTCCAGGTATACTAAAACCCACATGCCTTGAAGGAAGCACAGATTCATGACCTGTAACGCCACGACCAGCCCTGCTCCTGATATCCTCCTGCTTTCGGAAAGTGAAGCCATGGGCAATTTGGACAAACGTGCCCTGCGAGAAGCCGGAGCCGGCCATGTGGAGAACATGACCTCCGGAGTTGCTGCCGCCCGTCTGCTTGCCGGGCTTAAACGGGACGCACACGGCTTCTACCCGGATCTTGTCGTCTGTACGCAACGACTGGCTGACATGAGCGGCGAGCAGTTCTGTGCCATTGTACGCCTGCACCCTCTGCTGCTGGACATGCCGGTGCTGCTCATTCTGCCTCATGACAACGAGGTGGAACAGCTCAAGACTCTCGGCTGCGGGGCCAGTGCACTTCTGGCCCGCCCCTATTCCGTGGTGGTTCTCAAGCAGCACCTGGATATTCTCGGAGCAGCCCGTCCTTCCCTCGCCGAACTGGAGCGGGCAGCCCGACTAGCTGATACCAAGGCCTTTGACGAAGCCCTGGCCACCTACGGTATTCTGCTCAAGCCCGTCCGAGCCCCTGAGGATTTTTTTCGCGTGGGCATGCAATGTCTGCAAGAGGGCAAATGGAACAATGCCCTCAACGCCTTTCAAAAAGCCCTGCGGGGCGTGCTTATCCGTGGCAAGGCAGAACTGGGCATGGCCGTTGCCTGGAAGGGCAAGGGCGACATGGAGCGATATCGCATCTATCTCGCCAAGGCGGCCGCCACCTTTGTACGCGCTAGCCAGTGGAGCCGTGCCCGGGCCGTCTACGGGCGCCTGCTACAGGAAGATCCCGACGCCCGCAGCCCTTTTTTGGCTGAAGCCGTACAGCACATGCGGCAAGGCAACTATGAGGAGGCCGCAGACATACTGGCGCAGGGCTACAGCGTGACGCCCAGGAAGCAGATACGTGACAAGCTGGCCCTGGTTTGCCTTGCATCTACAAAACCCCAGGAAGCGCTGCGCGCCATGGAAGAAATGCTGGAGCTTGCTCTTGGGGCGGACGCAGGCGAAGTGCTGGGCGCGGAAATACGCATCAAGCTGGACGAGCTTGCGCGTCAGATGGAGCAGAGGCGGCAGGAAGAAGCGGCTGAACGTCAACGCCTGGCGCGGCAAAATGCACATAGAAATGAGGGGGGCATGGCCCTGCAGGGGCAGAGCCAGAGTCAGCGGCAGGATACCAGCCATGACCCGGCCCACAACACGTCTGGCGATCGGTCGGCCTGCGACCCTGCGGGCGGCATGGCAGCTGACAGTGACAGCCACGCCATTGCCCCTCTGGACGTACCCCCCCGTCCCCCCAGAGGGAGCAACAGCGGACGCCTGTCCATTACCGACTTCGAGGTCGACCCCGAAGAAGAGGAACAGTTTTCCGGCGGACTCTCTGACCTGTTCTCGGTCATGAAATACACCTGGCGCATGGCGCGAAAACACTGATCAGCGCAAGAACAATCCTTCCTTGGGCATGGCTGTTCCGACCAGCTCGGCTGTGCGGGCCACAAGCATTTCAATGGCCGCCCTGCCCGCCTGACCAAGATCAAGACTGAAATCGGTGACAAAAGTCCTGATGTGCGCACGGGTAACGGTTTCATCCATTTCCTGCGCGTGTTCACGGATGAAGTCACGCGATTCTTCAGGATGGGCATTGGCATGGGCGAGGCTGGCTGTGATAGCCCCTTGCATGCGCCTTGCCAGCGCCAGGGGAATGTCGCGCCTCACGGCGATAGCCCCAAGCGGAAGGGGGAGATGGTATGTTGCCTCCCACCACTGGCCAAGATCCAGCAGCTTGACCAGCCCCAGACGCTCATAGGTGAAACGCCCTTCGTGAATAACGAGCCCCATATCGACCTCACCCCGCGCCACTGCCGGCATGACATCACTAAACAGCATTTCCGTGCGTGGGCCGGCAAAGCCGCCATGCAGGGACAAAAGCTGGTTTGCCGTGGTCATCAGGCCTGGCACGGCCACAGAGGCTCTGCGCCAGTCTGCTGGTGGTATGTTTTTCCGTGCCACAATAAGCGGTCCGCAGCCCCACCCTAGCGCGGCCCCTGAAGACAGCAGGGCATAATCGTGCATGATGCGAACCGTCGCGCCAACGGACATCTTGGTCACGTCCAGCTGCCGCCGACAGGCAAGGGCATTAAGTTCCTCCACATCGGCGATATGCGGTTTGAGTGGCACGGGAGGGGGTACAATACCGTGCAGCAGTGCATGAAAGATATATGTGTCGTTGGGGCAGGGAGAAAGGCCCAGTGACATGGTTTGCATATCCGTTGCAAGCATAAGTACCTCACATTGACAGCATGTGGCAGCGGGCTTACTGTGCGCATGGGCTGTACGCCCGCAACCATACGGGGAACTCCATGTTGGATACTGCATACTACGCCGCGCTGGGTCTTTCGTCCATCTGTGAAAAAGTGCTCGCTGCCCAACGTCTGACCCCCGAGGAGGGTCTTGCGCTTTTCCGCTGCCCCGATATCACGGCTGTGGGCGCACTGGCTCTGCACGACCGCTGCCGCCGACATGGGAACAAGGCTTTCTATGTGGTCAACCGGCAGATCAACTATACCAATGTTTGTGTCAACGGCTGCATTTTCTGCGCCTTTCGCCGGAATACAGAGGATGAGCCAGGGGCCTTTACCCTTGACATTGAGGATGTGCTGGCCCGCCTGCGCGAAGCCGACAGCGCTTCCCTGCATCTGGATGAGCTGCACATTGTGGGAGGTTGCCATCCCTCCCGGCCGCTCTCCTGGTTTGAAGAAATGCTTGCCGCCGTGCACACCAGCAAGCCGGATTTGCCCATCAAGGCCTTCACCCCTGTAGAAATAGCCCATTTTGCGGATCTTGAGGGCATCAGCACACTGGATGTGCTCAAACGCCTGCAAAAGGCAGGGCTTGTTATGATGCCCGGCGGCGGTGCTGAAATTTTTGACGAAACCCTGCGCAGCAAAATCTGCCCGCACAAGGCCGATGCCGCGGCATGGCTGCGCATTTCCGGCGAAGCCCACAGCCTGGGCATAGTGACCAACTGCACCATGCTCTTCGGTCATCTGGAAACCTGTGAACAGCGTGTGGATCACTTGTGCCGCCTGCGCGAACAGCAGGACAAAAGTGGCGGGTTCACCTGTTTCATCCCCCTGCCTTTCCTGACAGAGAACAGCCGCCTCAAACTTCCGGAGGAGAACATCGGGCCACAGCGCGGGCTGGATCAGCTGCGCACCATCGCCGTGGCCCGCCTCATGCTCGACAACATCCCGCACATCAAGGCTTACTGGATCATGCTGGGGCAGAAGCTGGCTCCCACGGCCCTGTGGTACGGAGCAGATGATCTCGACGGCACCATCATCGAAGAACACATCGGGCATATGGCGGGTGCAGCCTCTGCCCAGGGCATGACCATTACGGAGCTGGAACACGTCATCCGTGAATCCGGTTTCACGCCGGTGCGCCGCAACGCCACCTTCAACACGCTCAACTTTGCGGAGGCGCGCCAGTGACCCCCTTTGCCCCGGCCCACAGCCCCCTGGACTTCCACGACGAGGACGTACGCGCAGCCGCTGCCCTGGCCATGACTGGGCAACGGCTTGACCGCAATGCCGCCGAAGCCCTGTACTACAAGGCGGACCTGCATACCCTGGCGCGCCTGGCCCATGCCATGCGTATGCGACTGCACCCAGACCCCATTGTCACCTATGTGGGGGATCGCAATATCAATTATTCCAACATCTGCGTATGCGGCTGCCGCTTCTGCGCCTTCTTTCGTGCGCCGGGAGAAAAAGGGGGCTATGTTATCACGCGGGAGGAGATGGCAAAAAAAATTGACGAGACCCTGGCCCTCGGCGGCACACAGGTTCTCTTGCAAGGCGGGCATCATCCCGACCTGCCGCTGGAATGGTACGAAGACCTGCTTTCCTGGATGCACGCCACCTGGCCCACACTGCACATCCACGCCTTTTCACCACCGGAAATCTTCTACTGGTCCCGCAAATTTCATTTGAGCATCCCCGCCGTGCTCTCCCGTCTCAAGCAGGCGGGATTGGCCTCCATACCTGGCGGTGGTGCAGAAATTCTGGAAACAAGCGTGCGCGCCAGAGTTTCTCCTCATAAGTGTACCGCCGAGGAATGGCTGCACGTCATGGAAGAAGCACACAAACTGGGCATGCACACTACGGCAACCATGATGTTCGGTCATGAGGAGGAACCACGCCACAGGCTGGATCACATCTTCGCCGTACGGGCCCTGCAGGACCGCACACAAGGGTTCACGGCCTTCATCCCCTGGACCTTCCAGCCAGCGCACACGCGCATCCACGTTGCCTCGCTGCCGGCCCCTGCCTACCTGCGCCTTCTGGCCGTGGCACGTCTGGTGCTGGACAACGTGCCTAACATCCAGGCATCCTGGGTGACCATGGGACCACAGGTGGCACAACTGGCCCTGTTCTATGGTGCCAACGATTTTGGTTCCCTGATGATTGAAGAAAACGTGGTGGCCGCCGCAGGCGTGTCGTTCCACATGTCCCGCCGAGACATCCACAAGGTCATCCTGGCAGCAGGTTTCACACCGGTGCAGCGCACCATGGACTACCGGCCTGTTGAACCGCAGCCGCGCGTATAGCAAGGGGTTACTGTGACCGAATCCACTCATACAGTGCTGCGCATGGGACGTATCAGCTACCTCAATGTGCTGCCCATCTACCATCCGCTTGAAGCGGGCATTCTGCCACATGATTACGAGCTGGTTTCCGGGCCGCCCGCCCTGCTCAACACCATGATGGCCCGGGGAGAATTGCATGTTTCCTCCTGCTCCTGCTTTGAATATGCCTGCCGACCGGAACGCTACCAGCTGGTGGAAGACCTCTCCATCGGCTCGCACGGGCCCGTAATGAGCGTACTGCTCCTGTCCAAAAAGCCCATTGAGGCACTGGAGGGAGAGGAAATCCTCATCAGCGGTGAATCACACACATCTGTGGCTCTGTTGCGCCTGCTCATGCACCAGCGCTACAAGGTGAACGTACGCTATGCTACCGGGCCTGTAACCCCTGCCCTGCACGGCCCGAACCCACCCGTGGCCTTCCTGGCCATCGGCGACGAGGCTCTGCGCCTGCGCCGTCATCAGGAGTATCCCTACTGTGTGGACATGGCTGCAACCTGGCGGGACTGGACGGGGTTGCCATTTATTTTCGGTCTCTGGGTGGTCAGTCGCGAGGCTGCACAGGCGGGTCTGTTTCACGATGACCCCGGTGCGCTGTTGCGCCGCGGAAGAGACTGGGGCCTTGCCCACATGGACATAATCCTCAATCTCACGGCCTATGGCTGCCCTCTTTCACGCGAGGAACTTTCCTTCTACTATACACACGGACTGACCTACCGCCTTGGAACACAGGAATTGCAAGGTCTCTCTCTCTTTTACGAAAAACTGGCTGCCGCAGGCATGATACCCACCGTGCCCAGGCTGGATTTTTTTGCGCTGTAACGAAAAGGAACGCTGCATGAGCTCTGAGCATACGCTGACGGAACAGACAATTACTGCCATTGGGGACACAACGCCCAAAAGCGGACAAGACTTCATCCGTGCCCACATTTTGGAAGATAATGCCTCCGGCCGCTTTGGCGGCAGGGTACACACGCGTTTTCCTCCGGAACCTAACGGCTACCTGCACCTGGGGCACGCTAAATCCATCTGCCTCAATTTTGGTGTGGCGCGTGAATTCAACGGACAGTGCAACCTGCGCTTTGATGATACCAACCCCACCAAGGAAGAAACAGAATATGTGGAATCCATACGCGAGGATGTCCGCTGGCTGGGGGGAGACTGGGAAGATCGGGAATGCTACGCGTCCAACTATTTTGAACAGCTCTATGCCTATGCGGAACAGCTCATCCAGATGGGCAAAGCCTATGTGGATGACCTCTCGGCAGACCAGATACGTGAATATCGGGGAACACTGACACAAGCCGGTCGTGAAAGCCCCTGGCGCAACCGCAGCGTGGAAGAAAATCTCGATCTTTTCCGGCGCATGCGCGCGGGTGAATTTGCCGACGGGGAAAAGGTGCTGCGGGCCAAAATTGACATGGCTTCACCCAACGTGGTCATGCGAGACCCCACTCTGTACCGCATACGCCATGCAGAACACCACCGGACAGGTGCAACGTGGTGCATTTACCCCATGTACGACTACACACACTGCCTTTCGGATTCCATTGAAGGCATCACTCACTCCCTCTGTACCCTGGAATTCGTAAACAACCGGGAGCTGTATGACTGGGTGCTCAACACTCTTGGCGTGTACCACCCGCAGCAGATCGAGTTCGCCCGGCTCAACGTCACCTATACGGTGCTCTCCAAACGCAAGCTCATCCAGCTCGTGCGCGAGGGGCATGTTTCCGGCTGGGATGACCCCCGCATGCCAACCCTGAGCGGCATGCGACGCAGGGGCATACCGCCAGAAGCCCTGCGCGAGTTCTGCAACCGCATCGGCCTGGCCCGGGCCGATTCCACAGTGGAATATGCCATGCTGGAATTCTGCGTGCGCGAATGGCTCAATGACCACACCCCGCGCCTCATGGCCGTGCTGGACCCCATCAAGGTTGTCATTGAAAACTATCCCGAAGACCATGTGGAAAGCTTTACCATGCCCTGCCATCCGGAGGACTCCTCCTTCGGCAGCCGCACGGTACCCTTCTCACGCGAGCTGTACATCGAACGTGACGATTTCAGACTAGATCCACCGAAAAAATACCATCGCCTTTCTCCGGGCGCAGAAGTACGCCTGCGCTACGCATACTTCATCACCTGCCGCGAAGCCGTGCTGGATGCTGCAGGCAGGGTATGCGAACTGCGCTGCACCTATGACCCGGCAAGCCGTGGCGGACAGAGCCCTGACGGTCGCAAAGTCAAGGGAACCATCCACTGGGTGTCAGCAGCCCAAGCCATACCCGCCGAAGTACGCCTGTACGACCAGTTGTTCGCCGTAGAAAACCCCAACGAGGCCCCAGAGGGAAAAACCTTTCTGGACAACCTCAATCCCCACTCTCTTACAGTTGTACACGGCATGCTGGAGCCAGCCCTCGGCAACCTGAAGACTGGCGAACGAGTGCAGTTCGAACGCCTGGGCTACTTCTGCAAAGACAGGGACAGCACAGAAACGCACCCCGTGTTCAACCGCACAGTCACACTGCGCGACACATGGGCCAAACTGGAAAAAAAGGAAGTATAGCCCCAGGCTTACAGTCATTTGCCACGGTCTACCCACCACTGCGGGTCAACGTGCCCGTACCACCAGCGGTTGTGGTCTGTAGCCAGCACAAGCTCGGCAAGCTGCCGCGCTACCGGGCTGCGCAGCCTTTGCACTGCACTGTCCAGCCACTGGGCGGCAAAGGCATTGCCCCTGTCCTGTTCAGCCTTGAGATTGCAAATAAGATCCAGCTGATCCGCATCGTGTGCCAGCAGTGCCTCACGGCTGGCACCTTCTTCCAGTTCGTCCCACAGGGGCAGGATGTCTTCTTCCAGTCCCGTGCCCTCAAGACAGTCTTCCAGTGCATCCCGTGCCCTGCTGGTGACATAGCGCTGGTTCATATAGTTGAGGTCGCTTGTACGTGCCTCATGCACATCGTGAAACAGGCAGAGAAAGGTTACCCGAGCCGGGTCTGCGCCACTGAGACGCGCCAGGACATAGCCCATGACACTGACGCGGTACGCATGCTCGGCAACGCTTTCCTGCCCTGAACCAAGAAAGGCATACCCGCTGCGCGGCGTATGACGCAGCATGCCGACTTCGTTAAAAAAATCTACAATTCTCTCCAGCCGATCCGCAGCATCTTCTGCCACCGTAGGCCATTTTTTCTTATCAGGCATGGAATCCTCTCTCATCATAACAGCTACAACCTTGGCCCTGTCACAGCTTATGCAAGCATGCGTATGGCAACAGTGCTGTCTTGTCCAAAATACACTGCGCGCAATCCAAGTTCGGCCCAGACAGCGCGCAATTCTCCCCTGTTCCCCCACAGGCAGCCCTGTACGGCACATGGCAAATACAGTTCAAAAGCAGCATTTGATTCCGGCCGACCATGACACAGAAGGGCTTGCCGCACGGCCAGTAAAAGAGCACGGCCCATAACGCGGCTGCCCAAGGCAGGATCAGCAGGCCCAGCCAGCAATGCACGTTGCAGCGCCGCCTCCGGGGCCAAACCCATACGGATGACGGGCACACCAGCCTGAGCCGAAATGAGCCAGCCGGCAGCCAGCGTGTCCAGCGTACACTCAAGCGGCCAGGGTTCATACTGGCCCTCACGCCACAGGTTGGCAAGCATTGTTCCATCCAGCACCAGGCAAGGGTAAAAACGCAGCATATGCGCTCCCGCCTGCAGAGCCTGTGCCACATCATCCAAAAAGATTTGCGGCGTGTTGCCTGGCATGCCGGGCAACAACTGCACACCGAGCTGCAGACCGGCAGCACGCACGCAAGCGCAGGCCCTTCGGGCGCAGGCAGCATCATAGCCACGGCGTGCGGCAGCAAGCGACTCCCCGGCAAAACTCTGCACACCCAGCTCCACCGTTGTGCAACCTGCCGCCACAAGGCGTTCAAGCACGGCAGGCGCGACACAGTCCGGCCTGGTGGAACAGCGGAACGAAGCCACCCAGCCACGCTCCCGGGCTTCGGCTACCAGGCTCAGGCAGGCACACAAAATGGTCTCTGGTAACGCCGTAAAGGTACCCCCATAGAATGCCAGCTCCGCAGGTGCGCAACCGCGTTCGGCACGCCGGCGCAAGGCGTCTCTTGCACGCTGCAGCATCACCTTCATGTCCTGCAGGCTTTCATTGAGACCCGTCTGCACATCCTGCGCGCAAAAAACACAGCGCACCGGGCACCCCTGAAATGGCAGAAATACTGGAATCACGCTGCGTCTTGATGCAGCCGTCGGCCAAGCCCATGGCAGGCGCAAGACTTCTGCGCCTGAGTCAGACAGCACATCTGCCACAGGGGGCGTACGACGGCCACGACAGCGCGTTCTTACGGAAGATGAGGGGGGAGAAAAACTGCACAACGGCATATTGTCACTCACTGCACGCGCATAAAAACCCCCGCAATGATATCTTGGAAATGCACCAGCGGCAAATGTAAAAATTTCTTGCTCTACCTACTGGCTGCGTGTATTTTTTCGAAAAACGTACATGTTACCAGCCTTTTGCCATAGAGAGAATATCCATGAAAAAAACGCTGACCAAAGCAGACATCGTGGAGGCGATCTACGAGGAAACCGGCAGGAACCGCGTTGAGATACGACTTGCGCTTGAAAAGCTGCTGGATATCATGAAGCGTGCCATCAAGAATGACCGCTCCCTGCTCATCAGTGGTTTCGGCAAATTTGAGTGCTATGACAAGGCATCACGCAAGGGGCGCAATCCCCAGACGGATGAGACCATCACCTTGCCACCACGCAAGGTCACGGTATTCCGCCTTTCACGTAAATTCCGCGGGGAACTTAATTCCTAGCTGACACTTGGCAGTGTCTTCCTCCTTTCCCCATAACCCACGCACCCCTGAACGGCATAGGGGGCAGCCTTTGCCGTATGTTGGGAGCTGTTCATGCTTTTCAATTCCTACACCTTTCTTTTTGCCTTTCTGCCGCTGCTTTTGATCTGCTGGCGTATAGCGGCTGGATATGGGGTAGCAGGGTTTGCTATTGTACTCCTTGTTTTTTCCACAGTTTTTTATGGCTTGTGGGGATTGCCCTTCCTTGTACTCCTTGCAGCAATTCTCGGCATGAACTACGCCTTTGCCAAGGCGCTTACCCCCACTGCGACAACAGCCTTCGCCATGGCTGACACAGACAAGAAAGATACAGACAGACAGGAAAATGCCCCCTGTATATTTGGCTTGAAGCGTAAGGGTGTGCTGGGGCTTGCGCTGACACTTAACCTGCTGCCTCTGGTATGGTTCAAGTATTCCGCCTTTCTGGCACAAAATCTGGCAGTCCTTTGCAACACGCAATATCACTTTACGCCACCGGGATTGCCATTGGGCATTTCTTTCTACACGTTTATTCAAATTGCCTGGTTGGTCAGTGTATACCGTGGGCAGGTACAGCCGCAGGGTTTTGCCCGACATGCAGTATTTTCCGCCTGTTTTCCCTATGTCATTTCCGGCCCCATTGTACGTTACGAACAGATGGGCCCCCAGCTGGACACACTTGGTCCATCCACGGCCGAAGGATTGGCACGCGGTTTTTCATTGTTCACCATAGGCCTTGTAAAAAAGGTTCTGCTTGCCGACAGCATAGCCCTGTACGCTGATGCTGTGTTTTCTGCGGCGGAACGTGCCTTTCCTTTGAGCGGCTGTGAAGCATGGCTTGGCTCTCTCTGCTATACATTTCAACTCTATTTTGACTTTTCAGGCTATACAGATATGGCCATCGGCCTAGGCCTCATGCTTGGCTTGAAGCTCCCCGAGAATTTTGACTCGCCCTACAAATCAACCGGCATTGTGGATTTCTGGCGGCGCTGGCATATCACCCTCAGTTCCTGGTTACGTGATTTTTTGTATATTCCCTTGGGAGGCAACCGCAAAGGCAGACTCATACAATACCGCAACCTGTTCCTGACCATGCTCATTGGCGGTGCCTGGCACGGTGCCGGATGGACATTTATTATCTGGGGCGCATTGCATGGTGCCATGCTCAGCATCAACCATTTCTTCCGCTGGCGCAGTAAAGGTACCAGACTGGAAGCTGTGCTGGCTACAGCGCCCCTGAAAATATGCTCCATTGTTTTCACCTTTCTGTGTATCAACCTGTGTTGGGTTGTCTTCCGCGCTGTGAGCATTGAAGGCGCTTTGCGTATGTACCGTGCCATGTTTTTAGGACCATTCACCCCGGAAGCTGCCGGTATCATGGCCCCCACAGATGGGCTTGACGGCCTTGCCGCCCTGACTGCCCGCTGGCTGCCCAACGGGTACCTGCAGGGCTGGTTGCCTTTTGCCCTACTGCTGACAAGTTTTGCCGTGGTCTGGCTCCTGCCCAACAGCCACGAGATCTTCCATGGAAGGCGTGACGGCACATGCCCCCGCCTGGTCTGGCACCCCTCCACAGCCTGGGCAACCGGGCTGGCCGGGCTGGCGTTTGTGACTCTCATACTGGTTTCACGCAAGGCAACTTTCCTGTACTTCCAATTCTAACCATATTGATACCATGGCCAAAACTCTTTCGGAAACAGTATACCTCAAAAGGTTTTTTCTTGTATTATCCGGCCTTGTGCTGGTGGCATGCATACTTATAGCACCCTACACGCTATGGTGGCTCTACAGCAGTGGAGATGTGGCTGTAGAGCGTGCCGTCATGGCCCAGGGCAGGGACGATTTCGTTGTTTTTGGTTCTGGAGTGTCACAGGATTTTGTAGACTACAAGCTACAACTCTATGCAACACGTAAACCTGTTATTGCCGTTGTGGGGTCTTCACGCGTCATGCAGTTCCGGGGCAAATATTTCCGCGCCCCATTCTGCAACGTTGGCGGAACAGCGGGCAGCTTACCGGTACTGCGCTCCACCATAGACGCCATGCTGCATACACACAGGCCAGAAGCAGTCATTATAGGGCTGGATTTCTGGTGGTTCATGCCTCAATGGAATCCCGATCCTTTCGAGAATGTTCCTCCCACTTCAGGTTCCTACACCTATGGACTGGAAAATCTGAAAAAACCCTGGTCATGGCTGCTGGATGGCAAAATTTCTCTTCGCGATCTTGCAGCCCCCTTACTGCCAGAGACATGGGGAGGCTTCAGACCCAACAGATACGGAATCATGGCCCAGCAAACAGACGACGGCTTCGGCCCTGACGGCGCCTGGTACTACACAGCTGAAAGCACAGGGCAAAAACGACCTTTTGACTACAAATTTGCGGATACTCTGAAACAGGTCGCCTATGGCATCAAGGCATTCTACCGCGCTTCTCCGCTACGCGACAGTCACGATCTCGGTGGTATCAGCTCAACCCATCTGGACGCCTTTGCCGAAATATACTGTCGTCTCAAGTCCAAGGGTATCCCCGTCTTTGTGTTCATTGCACCACTTTCCACACGCGTACTGGAGGCCATACGTACCCATGAAGACGGATATCCTCACCTGTTCCGTCTGCGAGAAGCACTGCTGGCCCGAGGCATAGATGTGGCTGATTTCACAAATCCGCTTGCTTTCGCCTCCAATGACTGCGAATTTTTTGACGGTTTTCACGGCGGGGAGGTAACCTACGCACGCATTCTGCGCGATATGAGCGACCGCTGGCCTGCCTTGCTCGCCTATGTGAACATGGAAGCCCTGAACGACACTATCCATAACTGGAAAGGACATGCATTGGTCTATGATAAACGTCTGACCACGTACCCGGAAATTGATTTCATGAACTTCGGCTGCCCCAAGCGCAAGCCGTAAAGGAGCCATTATGCCTGCCCGCAAGGGTACAGCGGCGTACTGCAACCGACGTTTTGCACTGCACTTCCTGACTTTCTGGCACATTGCCTGCTTCATATTATTGGGCTTGCTCCTGTGCATGCCAGCTGTGCGTGCAGCTGAAGTGCAGATGCCAGGTATAGCAACACCGCACACTTTTCAATCTACAGTCAACCAGCCTCAGGTACCCACAGCCGCTATACAATCTCCAACAAGGCCGGCCACTCCGAACACGCCATCCCCTCCCACAGTGCCACAGGCTGCCTCTGCCGGAAGCGTTTCCGCAACCGTGTCACCAGCAATGCCAACTGCCGCAAACACGCCGGGCGTAAAGCCTCCTAATCCTCCACAGCCCGTCAATAATGCACGCACATCTTCCGAACAACAGGCTAACAATCCCCCCCAGGCACAGCCACAGGGGACGGCCAATAATCGAAATGCAAACGCAGTTTCACAAACTGAGGAAGCCACCACAGCCTATGCTGCCGGAGACTACCGCCTTGCCGAACGCATCTGGCGTGAACAAGCTGACGAGGGCGACGGTCAGGCCATGAACAATTTGGGCGTGCTTTATGACCTCGGCCAAGGGGTTGAGATGGACATGGGTCGTGCCCTGCACTGGTTTGCAGAATCTGCCAAGACGGGCAACACCTCAGGCATGAGCAATTATGGCCGTATGCTGGAGCAAGGACGAGGCATTGCCCCCAATCCTGAAGAAGCCGCACGCTGGTTTGATCTGGCTGCACGGCAGGGACAGGCTGAGGCCCAGTACAATCTTGGCATACTGTACGAGATTGGTCGTGGCGTCCCCAAAGATGTCAGGGCTGCCGCAGCCTGGTACAGCAGGGCAGCCGCACAGCAGCAAACCGAGGCCATGTTTCGGCTGGGACATTGCTACCGCGTAGGACAGGGCGTAGAAAAGAATTCTTCACGTGCAGTATTGTTGTTTTATGCCTCTGCCATGAACGGCGATCCCAATGCCATGCGCGCCTTGGAAGATATGGCCAGGGAAGGTGGCCCTCATCCGGACGCTGTGCTTTTTGGCCAACGGCTCGACAGTACTGACCGTACTGCCATGCGTGAGGCCCTGCACCGTTTTGGTGTAAAGATAGTGCGTGAGGACGATGCCCACATCTGTGATCAGTACGAGCCAGGTCGGGCTGCTCCCGGTGCCAGACGTATGGCCCTCTGCTACGGACCAGGCCACTCTGGCGCACTGGGTTTTCTTGAACTGGATTACGACGCCCCCAACAATACGGTTGGGGATGCACTTATAAAAATGGTTACAGAACGCTTTGGCCCGGCTTCCGCAGGAGAAGGTGAGGATGCGCATCTCTGGAATCTCGGCTCCGTAATAGTTGCCACCCGCTATGAACCAACGCGTAGCCTTATGAGTCTTATGTATATGGTGCCCAGAGTATATCACCTCACACGCAAAGACTAACACAATTCTCCGTTTCATAAAAAATCCCCGCCAGGTACAACCATGGCGGGGCAGTGTATAGCTTTTTCGCCGTAATCAATCCCAGTGGCGCTTGTCTTCAATAGGACGTATCTGCGCAGGCAGACTGCCAGGCACCAGAATCTTCAATTCAGGACGCAACTTAATCTTTTCACGGAACTGATGCAGCAGTTCTTCTTCACGCTTGAACCCGCTGGTCTCCACAAAAAGAGTCATCTCGTCAATGCCACCAGGGTTGGTCACCTCAATCTGCCAACGCTTGATCTCTTCAAAGCGGCTCATGACCTGCTCCACCTGATGTGGGTATACAAACATGCCCATGATGCGAGCCGTAGTATCCACACGACCGACTATGCTGCCAAGACGCGGACTGGTACGACCGCAAGCGCAGGGACTGCGATCAATATACGACAAGTCACCTGTGGCCAGACGAATGAGGGGATAGGTTTTGTTAAAGGCAGTGACAACAATCTCTCCAACTTCACCATCTTTCAATGGAATGCCCGTGTCAGGATGGCATATTTCAACGTAGCAACGGTTGGCCACATGCAACCCTGCCTTATGAAAGCACTCATAACCTATGCAACCCACATCTGCCGTACCATAACCCTGGCGCATGACGAGGTCGTATTTTTTCTCCATCTGGGAACGCATCTTCTCAGAAAGCCGTTCTCCTGTCACAAAAGCGACTTCCAAAAAGAGATCCTTGCGTAAGTTAAGCCCTTTTTCTTCCGCCTTCTGGGCCAAATGCATGAGGAAGCTCGGTGTGCCCACATAGCCTGAAACACGCAGTTTTTGCATAATATCGAGCTGTGTGACGGCATCGCTAGGGCCAGCCGGAATCACCGCACAGCCAAGATTGCGCAAAGGTTCCTCAAACATAAGACCTGCAGGGGTGAGCTGGTAATTGAAGGTGTTCTGTACAGCGTCACCAGGGCGAAATCCTACAGAATAAAAAGCCTCGGTATACCCCCAATAATCCTCACCCCGGTCTTCAGGGTCAAAAATGGGACCAGGGGAAAGAAAGAGACGTTTGAGCTCTCCAATGTCCTTGGTGAGCAGGCCACCCAGCCGTGGCCCCATGGATTGGAGAAAAATAAGCTCCTTCTTCTTCAAAATTGGAATATGCTTGATATCTGAAAGCGTCTTGAATTTCTCCACATTGAACTGTGCACGGTCGAAGCGCTTCTTGACGTCTTCCGAATAGCGATAGGCGTAGGCAAGGAGTTCCTTGAGCTGGATGAGATAATACTGACGACGCTCACTTTCATCCAACACTTCTCTGCGGCTATAGATGCCTTCGGTGCGGTCTTTACGAGTCATACCTGCTCCATGCGTGACGGCCAGTATAGGCACGCGAATAATCACAAAATTGTGCTATGTGTATGCGGCTGTCACACAGTACGACGTGCCAGCGCAGCAACACAGGAAGCTCAAGCTGCTTGAACAAATTATTATAGCTGCACCTATGATAAAGTGCAAGTTCTTTTTTAAAAATACAAATATATTAGGTAGTTAAAGCATCAGCGGCAAAACCTTACACTACTGAATTGCATCTGCACTTGACGGTTGTTGCATACGGCAGCGATTGCGCAGGCTATCATAGACAGGCATAGAGTGCAGAGCATTTGCCGTATAAACGGCCACATAGGCTGTCAATACCACAACTGGTGCATTATGGAAGGCTCCCGTCATTTCCACTATCAGGGCAGCTCCGGTCAGAGGCGCACGCACAGCGGCAGCAAACAGTCCTGCCATGCCCAAGGTGAGTATAGTGCCTGTTTGCTCCACCTCTATCAGCTGGACAGCATGAAAGGCTGAGGCCAGGCACGCGCCACCCAGCGCTCCCATGTGCAGCAGGGGCATGAGGATGCCCCCGGAAACCCCGGAGGCAAAACTCACACAGGAAAAAAGCAGCTTGACGCCCAGAAGCACAAGCAGAGCAGCAAACTGCAAGGGGAGGCTCTCGAGCTGCAGCGTGGCCATGCCAACACCAGGCATTACTTGCGGATAAACGTACAGCAAACTGCCAGCTACCATAAAAGGAAGGAGTATCCGCAGAGGACGCGGCAGCAGACGACAGCGATCTTCCCAGAGTGTCAGGTGGATCAACAGCCCATTATATAAACTCCCCAAAACTCCCATGGTCACACCCACAGCAAGGACAAGCCAGAGCTGCGTCCAGTGCAGGAAAGGTTGCGCGGCAAAAGGGAATACCAAGCCGAAACCGAATATCCTGTCCACTACTAACCAGGCGGCAAGGGCACAACCACCGGTAAAAAGAAACATGGGCACGCTGAGCAGGGTCTTCATTTCTTCAAAAGCAAAAAACAGACCTGCCACAGGCGCGCTAAAGGCTGCCGTCATGCCTGCCACACTACCGCCAACCAGAAAACGTGGCAGGTCGTATTGCCCTCCTCTGCACCACAACCGTCCAGCTCCAGCACCTACTGCGGCTCCCATCATAATGGATGGTCCCTCTCTACCTACAGAAAGTCCCCCTGACAGAGAAATAAGCGTGCCCGTAAATTTGCACAGGAGCACACGCAGCCAGCGCATCCGCAGCTTATCGTGCACCATGAGTTCCACTTGAGGAATGCCACTTCCGCTAATAGACGGCTCGAGCTGTAGCAGCACAAGAGAAAGCATGGCCAACACGACAAGAGCGCTGAAAAGTACCCCCGCCACGAACGGTTCATGCACATCGTACGTCTGAAATGCCTGTATCGTAAGCTCACGCAAAAAATTATAAGCAGTGCGAAACAGACCGATGACAGTACCTGCCAGACCACCAGTGACGAGCGCCTGTAAAAGCACATGCCAAACACCCAGCTTACGCAAGGCGTCAACATCTCGCAGCGTCGGTGGCATAGGATTGTGTGGCATGCAACAACCTCATTCCGGGTGGTGAACAGGGGTGAGTATGGCCGGAAAGATGGGGTATTTCAAGTTCATGCCAAACTTGCACAAAAAATTGCTTGCAAAGGCAGGCACAAGAAGATATGTTTTCCTAGTCAATAATGCGAGACATGCTTGCATTCGTTGTGAGGGCCGAGGTAGCTCAGTTGGTAGAGCAGGGGACTGAAAATCCCCGTGTCGGCAGTTCAATTCTGTCCCTCGGCACCAGAAAATTTTCAACCTAACCCCTTTTTGTATCACCATTGTATCACCACTTCCGATACCTACCGCCTATCCTTCGGCTTACCAAGCAACGGGGCAAGCACACTACCTTCGCCGTCCACAAAATAGGCTTCTGAGCCTTCCACCGTCCGCCATATCTGCGGCGTACCCAGGCCAAGCGCGAATCCCGTTGCGTTTATCAGCTCCTTCATGGCGCGATATTCTGCGTCGTCATCCCCTTCATCCCAAGCCTTATACGCATGCCCAAGACCGCGCACGGCATTGTCAAGCCCAGCCAACATAAGCGGCGAACGGCCACCCTTGTAGCCGTGATCAGAAAAGTATTCCTCTGCAACCTTGGCAACATCACGCGCCACAGGCACTCCCATGGTAAAGAACGTCAACGCCTCCCACATAAAGTCTTCACCCTCTGGTGGTTCCCCGTCACGACCAAGCGACACCATAAGCACAGAAAGAGCAACGGGCGTCACCCATTGCAGGGCGAAGTCCCGAAAGAGCCTTGCTGGGGTCACGCTGCTCTTGCCAGTCTTTACCCACTCGGCAAAACCGCGAATAGTCTCCATCTTTCTGTTGAAATCAGAAAGGGCAAACGACATGAACGGGCAGAGTATGCGCATCAGGCCGGCCTGCCGCATAACCGCCGGTGTATCCAATGGGCCACCGCCGCCTTGGGCAGCAATCACAGCACCGTCAGCACGGGCTATAGCGGTTGCCTCGTCAGCGCCATTAGCTATTGACGTGTCATAGGCGGCAAGCCATGTCGGGTAAGCAACGGCAGCGTCCATGGAAATCATTAGCCCCATCTGGGCCTGACGCAGCGTATCCAGGCCATAGCGTACACCACGAAAGCGCACGCCGCCGATACCCTGAGCACGCATGTCTTCATACTCTCGCCTCAAGGTGTCATCCAGAAGCCGCGCTCTGTTCTGCATATACGCGCTCTTTTCACGAACGGTTGTCCAGCTTTGCTTTGGCGAGCTAATCATGGTTGCCGCAGCCCGCATGAAATGACCAAAACCGACTTCACTCCACGAATTGCCTATGGATGTTAGCTGCAGAAGGGCAGACTTCATATTTGCGCCCAGAGCATACATGCTACCTCGACGGGCAAGCCAGTCCATGACAGCAAGCATGCCCTTCGCCTGTTCCCCGCCGGGTCTTGCTATGCCGCGCAGCCACGGCAACAATTGGTCATAGTTTTCCTGGCCGGCGGCGTTTATGAACGCCTGCTTGAAACTGTCTTCGCGGAACAGGCGCATGGTGTCCCGCAAAGGCAGGGCGTGGGTTACATAGTGAATGGTATCCGTCACATGCCGATCAATGACATTGAGGGAAAGTCTGGGAGGTAATGTGCCGCCCTTACGCGTCTTGGTCATGCCACTTTTGGGATTAGGAGAGCGCAGCACGGCTTCCATACCATTGAGCAGCTCGTCTACCGATTGATTCTCAGCAGCCTTGTCGCTAAGTCTCTGGTCAAATATCAACGGATAGTACCCGCCCTTGAGTTGCACAACCTGACCGTCAGCCGACAGCACACTAAAGGGCATGGCCTTGACTTTTGGCAGCGGTACGCCCTTGAGGGTCTTAAAAACCTCGTTCAGGCGCGGATACAGCGCGTCTATGGCATCCCATGTGTTTTGTATCGCCTTCCATTCTTCGGCTGTTAAACGGCCAGTTATGGCCGATAAATGGCCTTCTTCCCAGCCGTACCCCTGCATGAGTGCTTTCAGATTACCCTCGTTGCCCATGTTCAAGGCGACGCTATATACTTTGTCCATATCCCACATGCCGCCCCACTGCCGGTTTACGTCCTGCATGAGCGGCACACCTTCAATGGCAAAAGCCTTTGTGATCTTGCCGACACGGAACAGCGGGAGCGCAACGATTGTTCCATTTCCCGCTGCAATGCCAGTTCTTCAGAACGGGCCTTCTGCAATGGCGTAAGCCAGGCATCATGGTTGACGCCGTGGTCTGTAAAACCGTCCAGGGCACGGGCCAGAAACCGCACACTTGTCAGCGACGATAGCCCCTTGCGCAGCGCACCGCGCAGGGTATCAAAGATGCCAGCCCTGTCAGATACATACTTGCGTTGTGATAACTGGCCAGCAGCCGCCGCACACTCGTCAGCAACGGCCTTGATCTCACGCTTTTCCTTGTCTGCCAACATGCGCCCCTCGTAACGGCCCATGTGTGCCAGCTCCTGCACAAGCCGCTTCACGTCGCGCATCTGGTCTAGTGTGAGATCGGCAAAGCGCCCCGTCTGGTCTTCCAGGAGCCAGTCAGGTGTCGTCACCGGCTCGTCAAATGGTGAGGCTGTTTCCTTGTTGGCAAGGAACTCCTGCAAGCTAGGCAGCTTGCGCAGCGTCTCAGGGTCAAGCCGCTGGCCTTCCGTGCCGAGGCCTGCCCAGCGTTGCAGCAGACGCCGTATCTGGCACATGTACTCATAAGGTACGCTCTTGCTGTTCCCTATACGCCGCAGTTGGCGTACAATGGCATCTCGCTCAATACGCGCACGATAGGCCGCACCCAGGGCGGCACGGCGCAAACGCTCCTGTTCCTTGATTGCGGCGATCTTTTCCCGCGCTGCCGCGTTCGCCTCACGCGTGGCTGCGTTCCATGCCCTGTGCGCTGCACGTTCGTCAGATTGCAGGCGCGCCTTGAGAGCCTTATATTCGGCATCCACGGAGCTCATTTTCTTTACGCCAGTGCGTTCGTCCATCTGGCGGCGGAGCTGTGCCGGAGAAATCTGCCTCTGCCCTGTGAGGGCTTCCAGTTCCACGGCAAGAGCCGTGTCAAATGCGTTGCTGTATTCTATCTCAGCATCGTATTGCGCGTCCCATGCGGCCATACGTCGGTCAACCTCGGCGTTGATGGCATCACGCCGCGTGGGCGTATCCAGCAGCACGCCGGCCAAGCCCTGTATGCTGTCCTGGTCAAACTGTGCTGCCACATCCAACAGATCGAGCTCTCCACCCTTGCGTATTAAGGCCTTGCCTTCTGCACTTGAACCGCGCCACTTTTCTTTCAGCCTGTAAGCCACATCTTCAGATATGGCGTCCTTGAGCTGGTCAAAATCAATGCCACCGCTACGCAGGCTGGACAGAAGCATGTAGGTTGCGCTGTTGTCTATGGCTTCTGTTGCCTCCTTGCGCGCAGTTTTTGTCGCGGCCCTGCGTTCTACAAGCCGGCGGTTAGCAATGATGGCAGAAGCATTTTCATAGGCATGTTGCGCCGCACGGGCGTATTTGTCGCGCAGTTCGGGCGATACGCTGTCACCCAGCAGCTCCATAACGCTGTCTTGCGTCGCGGCGCGTTGTGACTGTTCTATTTCTTCCTGTGTGGCCAGCAAAGAGTCGAATACCTGCCGCACATCTTCGCTCATATTGTCCAGGCCAAGCACCGCCCGGACACTGCGATAAATCTCCGTCAGCCAGTTACGGAAGCGGTTGAAGGCCGACTGCAGCTCCCAGGACGGAGCCTTGCCGTCACGGGCGTATGCCTCAAATTCACGGGCAAAGCGTTCCTGTATCTGCGTCCAGCGGGCCGCATCGTCCGAGACAAAACCATCAAAACCATAAGCCTTCTGCAGCTTGCCCCAGGCGTCCCGCACCCATTCAGGGGCAGTATCCAGCTGCGCGGCATCGCGCAGTTCTTCCAGCCAGAAGTGGGCAGTCTCATGCAGCGGTGTGGAGGCGTTCTTACTCTTGAACAGACCGACGATGGCCCGGCCATCCTGCAGACGTGACATGGCACCACGGGCGCGATTGGCGTTTTGATAATGCGTCGGATACTGCTCACGCAGCTTGACAAGATCGGTTTCTGTTAATACTTTTTCCCCAGATGCGTTGGAAGTCTTGCCCCAAAGGGAATTGGCCCCGGAGGTTGCGTTCCAACGCTTCTTTTTTTGAGTGTTAATATATCGCAAATTCTCTTGATATTGCTTGCGAAACCAAGACAAACGCGGCTTTCCATCTTCATCTGCCTTTGAGAATACAGAACGTACAATATTGGCTGTTGTATGTCCCTTGGGGGCATCAAACTCAACATATGCAATGACGGTCGCGCCATTATCATCCACCAAATCTAACATATAACAGGTGTTACCTGTTTGTGGCGATTCAAAAACAGCAATAGGGTCAACAAGTGCTTCAGGCAGTTTTTCCAACATAGCTCGCGTCATGTTCGAGTGTTCATGGTGTCCTGCCTTTGCCTTTCCTGGGAAAATGCCATCAAACACATGAGGATCGGCATTCACCTCTCTAAACTCTGCGCCTAGCAAGTGCATAATGAGCGGAGTTTGCGTTAGCATCCGTACCGGTGTATTTGGTTTGTGCGTTAACCCTTCAACCGTCTTTTTCCACGCCTCGGCATCCCGCGCCAATTTTGCTTCAGGGCTTTCACTTTGATAGTATGTATTCAGGACTTTCACAGCGTTGTCGTCAAAGACCACATAGCAACGCCCGTCCTGCCTGCCGTCGTAGGTGATGCCTTTGACGCCGTGTTCATTGAGCCAGAGAGAGGCGGCCTCTGGGGAACCAAGATGCTCTGCAATCTGGTTATATATTTGATCGCCTTCGAGACGTAGCGTATTCTCTTTTTGCCACGCCTCGGCTTCTTCTTTGGAGGTAAACCTCTTCCAACCATCAAGCTCTCTTTTGTAATACGGATCAGTAAAATAATACTCTCCATACTGCTCATTGTAGTGCATCTGCGGTATACGCTCAGAGATTTGTATGCCAAATTCTGCTTCCGCCTTTTTTAATGCCTGCTGCACCGTGTCCGACTGCTCCATAAACGTCTTCTGCTCGTCCAGAAGCACGTCGTTTTCGGGAATGTCAACTGCGAAGGTCTGGCCTGTACTTCCTAGAGAAAAATCTTTCCCTAGCAGCGATTCCAGCACGGCAACGGCCTCCCTGTTCCATTTGTAATCCACGCGAAAATTGGGATTGGCCTGTTCATCAAGCTCGCGTATCGCCCTGTTGATCTGCCCTTTTTTGGTTTTAAGAGATGACGCATCGCGCAAGGCGTTGCTTGCCAAGGCAAGTCCTTCGCGGCTTGTTCCTTCTGGCCCTGTGTATTCCTGTCCATCGACAAGAATATCGTTTCTTGTCAAAGATTCCCTATATCTTTCGCTGACCTCCCTGTCCTGCGCGAAATACAGCCCCCAGCCGTGGGCCTGCGCACCCTCGCCCGTACCGATGGCGTCCATACTGAAGCTGTCGAAACGATGCGGCGTGCCGTGGAACGCT
>CAJOMG010000030.1 GCA_905235595.1 uncultured Desulfovibrio sp.
GGTGGCTGCGCTCCCTGTGGTAAACCCCTCTCGCAGGACGTTGCCCATGAGTCAGGCCAATGCCCCTGAAGATTCCTGTGCATCAGGCAACCACACCGTGCCCTTGGCCAGCAGGCTCACGGGGCCGTCTATTCCCGCCATACGAACTTGCCCGTCATAATAAAAACGCACATCCAGCGCTGTACCGCCAGGCTGCATGATGGAAAAGGCCGTCTGTGTACCCGCTGCCGCCAGAGTCATGCCCAGTGCCAGCGCACCTGAACCGCAGGCATTTTCCAGGCAGGTCGTGCCGGCGTCGCGCACATGCACAAGCGGCAGCATTGTCAGCTGGCCCTGGTGCTCCTGCCACCAGATGACGCCGGAAGCGGCTTCATCTTCAAGCCCGTAGCGATGCCGCAACGTGCTGGCAGCGACAAAACAGTCCTCCGGTCGGGGATGCAACCTTGCATCCAGCAGCAGATGGCAGATGCCCGGCAAACGCACAAATTGTATGCCCTTGTCCAGCGACGCTACAGGGCATGCGGGTACTTGCAGCTCGGCCTCCACACGCCACTGTGGCGTAACACCGCGCGCTCTTAGGCGTATTGGTGTTTCCCAGCCTGAAACATGAATTGTATCTTCATATACTAGGGGTTCCTCACCTGGTTGCGCGGCAACCCCCTGGGCAGATTCCCCTTTCCTTGCTGCACCTGTCGCTACACAGTATGCCAGCATAGCGCCCGCAGCCCGCGAGGCGTTGACGCAGAACTCGCCGCCCGCCATGCGCAAGGTCTTCTGGAGCGCATTGAAAAAACCGGCCTGCTCACCGCCAAGCATTGCCGCATCCAATGCTGCAACGGCAAGGCGCGTCTGTTCCTGCGGGGCAATATTGTCACCAGGAAAAAGGAGCGTGGTATTGCCCCCCGGGCTCCATTTGAAAAAACGCAGTGCTGGCATGATCATCCTCTATGCCGCGAAAGTATGCCCCAGGCAAATCAGCCTGTCCAGCAAGTTCTTCCATGATGCACCGTGCCCCGTGCCTGCAGAAATCATCCCCTGACGGACAGAGGCAGAAGAACGCCATTTATGCCTTGCGGTTTTTTTCAAACACGGGTATGGAAAAGTTGTTGCTGTTTTGGCTTACATGCGTAACGCCATACAATGGCAATGTGGCGGGCACTCAGATGGTCGCAGATGGCGACGATCGAGAATATCAACATAGTTTGGGAGGCAGTAATGAAATCTTTCCGTATCCTCGCCCTTTCGCTGGCGCTTGTTCTGAGCTACGCGATGGCCGCCATGGCCGCGCCGGCTACATGCAACAAGAAAATCGAGAGCTTCGACTTCGTCGTGGACTATTCCGGTTCCATGATGATGAAAAATCCTCAGCTCAAACAGGACAAAATTATTGTAGCCAAGAATGTGCTGTCGCGCATTAACGCCGCCATTCCTGCTCTGGACTACAATGGTGGCCTGCATACCATCACGCCTAACGGCGTTATCGTTCCCCAGGGTCCCTGGGACCGTGCTGCCATGGATGCCGGCATTGCCAAGCTGCGCAGCAACTTCCAGATTTTTGGCCGCATGACCAGCATGGGTGACGGCATGCAGGCCTATGAGCCCTTCCTGTCCAGCATGAAGCGCGATGCCGCCATCATCCTCGTTACCGACGGTGACAACAACCGTGGTAGCGACCTCGTGGAAGTGGCCCGTCAGATCTATGCCACTCAGCGCAACCTGGTCATCCATGTGATTTCCCTGGCAGACACCCCCAATGGCGAAAAGACCGTCAAGGCTCTCGCTGGTCTGAACCCCGACTCCATCCTGGTGCGTGCTGAAGAACTCGCTACCAGCGATGCTGCTCTGGAACGCTTTGTGCTGTCCGTGTTCTGCAAGGATGAAGATGTCCTCGTGCTCCGCGGCGTACACTTTGCCTTTGATTCCTACGCCCTCGACGGCAAGGCCATGGGCATCCTGAACGAGGCCGCCGGCATCATTAAGGCCAACCCCAACAAGAAGGTTGTGCTTGATGGCTGGACCGACTACATAGGTAGCGATGCGTACAACGCACGGCTCTCTCAGAACCGCGCCAATTCCGTGAAGAGCTATCTTGCCAAGCAGGGCATTCCTGCCAGCCGCATGAAGGCTGTGGGTCACGGCAAGTCCTACAAGTATGACAACAAGACCGACGAAGGCCGTGCCATGAACCGTCGTACCGAGGTTTCCTTCGAGTAAGGTTGACGAGGCTCATTGTGTGATTACGAAAGCCGGGCGGCGTACTGCCGCCCGGCTTTTTATCAATATCCTAGCCCGAACCGGCGGGTGGTGCCGGTTCGGGCTACAACACGAGGTGACAGCAAATGAAAATTATCCTTGCCTTTATCCTGACCATGGGCATGACTGTTAGCGGCTGCGCCTGGTCTGGCGGATCATCAGAAACCCCCAAAACAGCCCAGGCCGCCGAACAGATTGAACAAGGCACCGCGCCCGAACCGGCACCGACTGTGACGCCTGAAGCAAAAAATGCCAAGAAAGATGCAAAAGCCAAAAAAGCTGAAAAAGCATCCCAGAAACACAAAGGCAAAAAAACCGAAGCGCAAATCGCCGCTGAACTGGATGCAGTAGGACACAAACTGGCCGCACAGGCTTCCCGTACGATCATGCCCTCCAAGGCCTCCAAGGAAGTGCGCAAGGTGGGCAATGAATTTGTGGCAAGCTATGTGGATGTGGACGCAAACAATGTGCGCACAGAGTTACGCCCCGGCACCAAGGGGCAGTATGTGGGCTTTGTACGATATCAGGAAAAGGTGATGGAATGCCGGGGTGCAAGCAAGCAGGCAGCTCTCGCCAGCACAAACTGCCGACAGGTCAAATCGCGCAATTTGAATGAACTCATCCACTATGACGGTACACACTGGCAATACTGATGCGCACGCTTGTGCATTTTTTCCTGATACAACTTGCCATGAGCAGATGCTTCAGGGCAGGAGTTCGTGAAAAAAGTGTTTTTTTGCATAGTTGCAAAAAAACACTTTTTTCATTTAATAAATAAATACAATAAATTATCGTTAAAATTGTTGTTTTTTTACAACAAACCATAACTGTTCTCAGATAGAGTAAAAACAAATTTAATACATAATATCAGTAAGATACAATATTGGCATATTTGATGCTTTTATAGCAGTGTGCATCTGCTGATGTACAAAATGTGAAACTAAACACGCAGTGAGGAGTTATATTATGAGCCAGTGCAGCACATGCATGTCCCCCCAGGAAGAACGCGTCATCAGCAAAAAGGTCGACCGCAAAGGCCGTGAGCGCGTTTACAAAATTCTTGAGCGCAACCAGTTCACCTTGCCTCATGTGGACGTGGAACGTGCCAAGTATTTCACCGAATCCATGCGTCAGACTGAAGGTGAGCTCCTCACCCTCCGTTGGGCCAAGGCTTTAAAGAACGTGGCCGAAAAAATCACGGTATGGATCACCCCCGACCAACTGCTTGCCGGTCGCGTAGGCAAACTCGGCCGTTATGGCATTCTGTATCCTGAAATCGACGGCGATTTTTACCGCGAAGTCTTGGCAGACCTGGAACACCGCGACAAGAGCCCCTTTCAGATTTCCAAGGAAGACATCAAGGTTGTTATGGAAGACATTGCCCCCTACTGGGAAGGCAAGACTTACCATGAGCACCTGAACAAAGCCCTGCCCAAGGAAATCCGCAATGTCACCTATGTGGACGAACGTGGACTGAAATCCAAATTTGTGGTGAGCGAAACCTCCTCCTACCGTTCTGCCCTGCAGTGGGTGCCGGACTACGAAAAAGTGCTCAAACGCGGCTTTATTGACATCCAGAACGAAGCCAAGGAGCGCCTGTCCAAGCTCGATCTCAACAACTCCGTTGACCTCTGGGATAAAAAGCCCTTCCTGGAAGCCATGATCATCGTGTGCGACGCCATCATGATTTGGGCTCGTCGCCATGCCGATTTGGCCCGTGAAACGGCCGCCACGGAACGCGATGCCACGCGCAAGGCCGAACTGCTGCAGATTGCTGAGATTTGCGAACGCGTACCCGCCTACCCTGCCCGCACCTTCCGTGAAGCCATGCAGTGCCAGTGGTTCGTGCAGATGTTCTCCCGTATTGAGCAGAAGGCCAGCGCCATTATCTCTAATGGCCGCATGGACCAGTATCTGTATCCCTACTACAAGAAAGATATTGAAGAAGGCCGCCTGACCCGCGACGAAGCCAAAGAACTGCTGGAATGCATGTGGGTTGACATGGCCCAGTTCATAGACCTGTACATCAACCCCACAGGCGTTGAATTCCAGGAAGGCTATGCTCACTGGGAGGCCGTAACCATCGGCGGGCAGACCCCCGAAGGTATGGATGCCACCAACGACCTCTCCTACCTGTTCCTCGAATCCAAGCGTGAGTTCCCCCTGAACTACCCCGACCTCGCAGCTCGTATACATTCACGTTCTCCCGAGCGCTTCCTGCGTGAAGTTGCCCTGACCATCAAGGATGGTTCGGGCTTCCCCAAACTGATCAACGACGAGGAAGTGGTCTTCCTGAACTCGCTCAAGGGCTGCCCGGTGCGTGAGGCTCTGGACTATGCCGTTTCCGGTTGCACTGAAACCCGCATGCCCAACCGTGACACCTATACTTCCGGTTGTGTGTATGTGAACTTCGCCACGGCACTGGAAATGACCCTCTACAACGGGCGTATGCTGCATTACGGCGACGAGCTTGTGGGTGTGGAAACCGGCGATCCCACAACCTTCAAGACCTGGGAAGAATTCTACGAAGCCTACAAGGCGCAACATCTGAACCTGCTGCGAAAGGCCTTCCAACAGCAACATGTGGTTGACCGTCTGCGTCCGCAGCATTTTGCAGCACCTCTCTCCTCTGTGCTGCATAACCTCTGCATGGAGAACTGCCTCGACCTGCACACTGAAAAAATCCCCGGCGGTGTAGACTATTCCTACTTCGAATTCCTGGGCTACGGAACAGTGGTCGACTCTCTCGCTGCCGTGAAAAAACTTGTCTTCGACGACAAACGCCTAACCATGAAAGAAGTGCTGGAGGCGTGCAAGGCCGACTTCAATGGCTTCGAGCCGGTGCGTGAAATGCTGCGCAAGGCTCCGCGCTACGGCAATGACGATCCTTATGCGGACAGCATTGCCCGCGATGTGGACCGCTTCACCCAGATTGAAGCTGAAAAGAGCACCAAGGAACGCGGTGTGCATGTGGACGTGCGCTATGTGCCCATCACCTCACATGTGCCCTTCGGCAAGGTGATTTCCGCCATGCCCAATGGCCGCCATGCCTGGACCGCTCTCTCCGACGGTTCTTCAGCTTCCCATGGTGCAGATGAGAACGGCCCCACCGCAGTGCTGCTCTCCAACTACAAGTCCAAAAACTACGACATGATCAACCGTGCTTCCCGTCTGCTGAACATCAAGCTTTCACCCAAGAGCGTGGAAGGCGACGAGGGTACCCAGAAGATCGTCAACCTCATCCGCACTTGGTGCGACCTGAAGCTGTGGCACCTGCAGTTCAACATCGTGAACAAGCAAACCCTGCTCAATGCTCAAAAGGAGCCTGACAACTACCGCAGCCTGCTCGTGCGAATCGCCGGGTACAGCGCATACTTCTGCGATCTGTCCCGCGATCTGCAAAATGACATCATTGACCGCACAGAGCACACCAACCTGTAATCATTGCCCTCCTCCGCAGTGGATTTCCCCACACGAACGGAGTGTACGGCATATGTGTTGATCCGACGGCGGGAGGGACATCCCCTCCCGCTTTTTATACCTGTCATCTAACGCCCGCATGGGAGGGTTTCACAATGACAGATACCCAGGTACAGGGCATTGTCTTTAACATTCAGAAATTCAGTGTGCATGATGGTGAGGGAATACGTACCCTGGTCTTTCTCAAGGGCTGCCCCCTGCGCTGCCGCTGGTGCAGTAACCCTGAGTCCCAGAATTCGAAGCCGGAACATGCCTTCAACCCCACACGCTGCCTCACCGCCAAGGTGTGCGGTCGTTGCCTCCAAGCCTGTCACACAGGAGCGCTGACCCTGATTGACGAGCTCATCTGTTTTGACAGCCGTAAATGCGAGCACTGCTTTGCCTGCGTGCAGGCCTGTCCATCAGGTGCAGAAAGCGCCTACGGCGAAACCATGAGTGTGGAGCAGGTATTGGCCAAGGTGGAACAGGACGGCGTTTTTTATAACCGTTCAGGGGGCGGTATGACGCTGTCAGGTGGTGAGGCGCTCATGCAGCACGAATTTGCCAATGCCCTGCTGCGCGAAGCCAAGCACCGTCATATCAATACATGTATCGAAACCTGCGGCTGCTACCCGTACGAGCATTTGCATGAAGCGTGTCTGCATCTGGACAAGCTGATTTATGACATAAAGAGCCTGAACCCAGAAAAGCACAAGGAATTTACCGGGGTTGATAACGCGCTTATCCTGCAGAATTTCAACAAAGTGTGTGACGATTTTCCCAATTTGCCCATACGTGTACGCACGCCCGTGATTCCCTGCTTCAACGATAATGAAGACGACATTCTGGCTATTCGTGAATTTATTCCCCGCCGTCCCAATATTGAATATGAACTATTGGCATACCACCGCATGGGGCAACCCAAATACGGCTATCTCGGCAGAAGATACGCCCTTGAAGGTGTGAGCCTTGATGAAAAACGCATGGCACAACTGAAAACTTTGGCCAAATAGCTCCAAGTAACAATACAGCTTGGCATTATATAAAGACTGGCTGTAATCCTCTATGGAATACAGCCAGTCTTTTTTGTGCAAAAAAACACTACAATTCTGCACAGTGTTGCATTTTTACATCAGAATAAAAAAATTGTTTATGCAATATACTAAAATATATACATAAATTAACCAAAAGCATCATGTTGCAAAATTACACAACACAATACATACTTGTATAAACAAAAATAATTACTGGTAGCGATTAAGAAAAGATGTAATGATTTCACGCAATTTCAACAATAATGATGTGTATTACATAAACATGTCAGGCGATGCAGACCCGCCAGCAGCAGATAGCAGTCTGGCATAGGCAACAACACATCCTCCTTAAAAAATACCACAATATATTGATTTTACAGAAAATATAATCCGAATTTCTGGAAAAACCTTTAACGTAAGGGCATTGCGCCCAATTTCACAATAGGCATAATTTTTGCCAGTATATAGCAAAGCGTTGTAACCACCATGAAGAGCGTCTGGTTTGCTGGCATTTACTCCGCGGATAATGCTCTTTATAGAGTATGCACTCGCGACAAGGATGCCGGCCGTAATCGGCTCTACGCGTAAGGCTGCTGGGCAGTGCCGCAGCCTTGGTGGCAGGAATGAATCGTTCACCCCAAACACGTAAGCGGAGAGAACATGAAAAGATTGATGTTTGTCCTGAGTTTCGCTGCAGCGTTGATCTTCACCTGCAGCGCCCCGCAGGCGGTTGAGTACAAAAAAATGACCATCAGTGCGGCTACTGCCAACCCTGATGGTAGCCTGCATGTGGAAGCTATTAACAAATTTAAGGAAATCGTCGAAAAAGAATCCAATGGTGCCATCACGGTCAAAACCTTCTATGGCGGCTCCATGGGTGATGAGCAGGCTAACGTGAAGCAGCTGCGTTCCAACGAAATCCAGCTGGCAGTGCTCGCCTGCGGCAACCTCACTCCTTTTGCGCCCAGTGCCGGTGCCCTGTATCTGCCCTACGAATTTCCCAATCTGGCCGCTGCTGAAAAGCTGCTCAATAACAAGCCTTTTATGGACAAGCTGGCCAACCAGATCGTCAAAGAAAGCAAAACCCGTCCTCTCGCCTGGCTCATCGGCGGTTATCGTGTCATCACCAACTCCAAGAAGCCCATTGAAAAAATGGGTGACCTGCAGGGCCTGAAGATCCGTGTTCCTCCGGTCGAGCTGCAGCTGGCGGCCTTCCGTTCCTGGGGTGTGGAACCGCATCCTCTGGCATGGTCAGAAACATTCAACGGTCTGCAGCAGGGCGTCATTGACGGTCAGGAAAATCCCCATGCCGTTAACCGCGACCAGAAGTTCTGGGAAGTGCAGAAGTACATCACCGACGTGCACTATCTGCTCTGGGTTGGTCCTATACTGGTTTCCGAAACCTGGTACCGTAAGCTGGATGCCGATACCAAGGCTCTCATCGACCGTGCAGCACACGAAGCCGCCATGTATGAATGGAAGTGGTCTGCAGAACAGGATGCCATTGCTCTCAAGCAGTGCCAGGACAAGGGTATGGTCTTCAGCAAGCTGCAGGACGAAGATGCCTGGATGAAGGCTGCCCGCGGTATCTGGCCCCAGTTCTATGACAAGGTTGGTGGTCAAGCTCTCGTGAGCGAGGCCATGGAGATCATCTCCAAGTAACCGTATATGCCCTCTCGGTGGGGCGAACATGAACGCTCCACCGGGATTCTGCTGTTTCAGGCTGGGGAGTCGGTATGCATTTCTTACGCAAACTCTACGAAAACTTTGAAGAATATGCCTGTGCCGCGCTGGTGGGAGTCATGATCTGCTGTCTGACAACACAGGTTGTTATCCGCGCTCTCTTCGGCACTTCGCTGGCATGGACAGAAGAGCTCTCGCGCCTCACCTTCCTTTGGAGCGTCTACGTGGGCGCAGCCCTGTGCGTTAAGCGCAACGGCCATGTGCGCATAACCGCGCAATTCATGAAACTGCCCACGGCTGCTAAGCTCTTCTTCCGTTTTATTTGTGACATCATCTGGATTGGTTTCAATCTCTTTATCGCGTACCAGAGTTTTGAGGTTATCAAGGAAGGTCTGGAATTTCCCGAAATTTCGCCCACACTGGGTATAGTCAAGGCCTATGTGGAAATGATCATTCCAGGTGGTTTTGTACTTATGAGCTGGCGCATTATCGAGCAGTACTATAAACACTGGAAGGCCGGCACCCTTGCTGACCTGGTCAAGTATGAGGAGGGATAGTCATGAGTCCGCTTGAAATTGCCCTCCTCGTCATGGTGGCCATGTTCCTTTTGGGCATGCCCATCTTTATGGGTCTCATCATCTCGGCTGCGTCGGCACTTTTGTTCAGCGATATCCTGCCGCTGTCCATCATGCACAACTCCCTGTTTGACGGGCTGAATCTCTTCCCCCTGCTGGCCATTCCCTG
Organism: uncultured Desulfovibrio sp.; assembly: GCA_905235595.1. Classification (GTDB taxonomy): domain Bacteria; phylum Desulfobacterota; class Desulfovibrionia; order Desulfovibrionales; family Desulfovibrionaceae; genus Desulfovibrio. The sequence continues at coordinate 9,174 of CAJOMG010000030.1, forward strand.
CTTTGTGGTAGCCGGTTCACTCATGGAGTTTGGCAACATCACCAACCAGATTGTGGATGTTGTCAAGATGATCGTGGGCCGCATGCACGGCGGCATGGGCATCACCACAATTTTGGCCTGCACATTCTTTGCTGCCATTTCCGGTTCAGGGCCTGGCACTGTGGCCGCTGTAGGCACCATTCTCATCCCGGCCATGATCCGCAATGGCTATTCCAAGGATTACGCAGCCGCGGCGGCCTCCTCCGGCGGTACCATTGGTGTGCTTATTCCGCCAAGCAACCCCATGATTATCTATGCCATCCTGGGCAATCTCTCGGTGACGGCCATGTTCACCGCCGGTTTTATCCCCGGTTTTCTTGTGGCCTTCATCATGTGCTCCACGGCATATTTCATAGCTAAAAAGAATGGGTTTGCCGGCGATGCCGACGCGCCGCCGTTCAGCTTTTCTGCCTTGTGCAAAAAAATCTGCGGCAAGGCATTCTTCGCCCTGATGACACCGGTGCTCATTCTCGGTTCCATCTACACTGGCTGGGCCACACCAGTTGAAGCCTCTGTGGTGGGCATTGTCTGGGCACTCTTTGTGGGCATTATCATCAACAGAGCTTTGCGCTGGGAACACATCTACAAGTCCCTGTTGGAAGGAGCCATGATCTGCGGTGGTGTGCTGCTCATTGTGGGCGCGTCTACCCTGTTCGGCAAAATCCTCACCTATGAGGAAGCACCGCAGCGCCTGGTGGAACTGGTACTGGGCATTTCCACCAATCCCAATGTGGTGCTGCTGATGATTATTGCCGTGCTGTACCTCCTGGGCATGTTCATGGAAACACTGGCAACCATCATCATCCTGGTACCGGTGCTTCTACCCGTCATTCTCAAGCTGGGTATCGACCCCATCCACTTTGGTATCATTCTAGTTATTACCAACAACGTTGCCATGCTTACGCCGCCTCTGGGCGTGAACCTCTTTGTATCGGCGAGAATCACTCCCATCTCGGTGGAGAGAGTGTCCATGGCAGTGCTGCCATATATTGCGGCACTCACGGTGGCTATTCTCATAGTCACCTTCTTCCCGGCCATTGCAACCTGGCTACCGTACACGCTGGGTTACGGCAATTAAATGGCGCATACCGGCACCCCTTGGGCTTCTGGAGTCTTATCCGGCTCCAGAAGCCTTGAGACGGCTTACCATTCCTCCCCCTTTGCGGTTGGAGAGCAGTGATGTATAGTCTTCAAATGCTGGCCGACTATATTGAACAACTCTGCGATACCTTCCGTGACGCCATCTGCGTGACAGACCGTGATGGCATCGTGGTTCTTGTCAATAAACGCCACGCCGAGTTGACAGGCCTGCCACGCGAAAAAATGATGGGCCGTAATGTTCGCGACATGGTGCAGAGTGGGGTGCTGGATGTCGTGCTCAATCCGCGTATTGTGGAATCGGGCGAAAAAATATCCAGTGTCCAGAATGTGCATAACGGCCGTACAGTTCTTCTGGATGGCTACCCCGTAAAAGATGCCGAGGGCAAGGTGATATTTGTGGTTACGGTTATCCGCGATATCACGGCCCTCACTGAATTGCGCGAGGAGATTACCAACCAGCGGGAGCTGCTGGAAACCTTTCAGAGCATGAACGCCGAGGGCATGACGGGCAACCAGTATCCGCGTGTTGTGCGCAGCCAGAGCATGCAGCGTTTGTACGCAGAGGCCGCCGGCATAGCGGAAACAGATGCCACTGTGCTGCTACTGGGGGAAACCGGCGTGGGCAAGGATGTGGTAGCACGTCATATCCACAGTACAAGCCATCGTACAGAAGCCCCCTTTGTCAAGGTAGATTGTGGCAGCATACCGGAAAATCTTATTGAAACAGAACTGTTCGGCTATGTTCCCGGTAGTTTTTCCGGTGCCAGCAAAAACGGCAAGGCAGGCCTTGTAGAAGCAGCCTCCGGTGGCACACTGTTTCTGGATGAAATCGGTGAACTGCCCATGATTATGCAGTCACGCCTGCTGCGCGTACTGCAGGATTGGGAAGTGCTGCGCGTAGGAGCAACGGTTCCCAAAAAAGTTGACGTGCGCGTCATTGCCGCCACTAACAAAGATCTGGAACATGAAGTTGCTAAAGGCACCTTTCGCTCTGACCTTTATTATCGACTGAAGGTTGCGGTACTGCACATCCCTCCGTTACGTTCCCGCAGGGTGGACATTCTTCCCCTGGCACAGAGCTTCCTGACATACTATAGCCGAAAATACCGCAAGAATATGCGTTTTTCGCGTGAGGCTGAAGCCATCCTTGAGGAATACGCCTGGCCGGGCAATGTGCGAGAGCTGGAAAACCTTGTGCAGGGGCTTGTGGTCACCTGCCGCCAGGGTGTGATAGAAGCCCGGGACATGGCGGGAATCCGCCCCAGAGTGCATAGTGAAAGCGGCAGCGACGGGTACGAATTGCCCTCCCTAGAAGGTCGTTCGCTCAAAAGCATCTTGAAGGAAGTGGAAAATTCCCTTCTCAAGGCAGGCCTCAAGCGTTACGGCTCCATTAGTGAACTTTCACGCCAGTTTCAGATGGACCGGAGTACTATTTTTCGCAAAGTCAAGGAACTGGAAGCCTCAAAACACGGGTAGCCCCAACTGCCAGTATATTTATGAACAAGACGTTCGATGAATTTTTTGCGTCGGCACTGCGCATTGCGCGTGCCAGACACCACGCAACCCTGACTGTTGAACATGTGCTCTATGCATTGGTAGGCGATGAAGAAGCCCGAACTGCCATGCAGGGCTGGGGGGTCAGTGCCGCAGTGCTGCAAATGCGCATAGACGAATTTTTGCGTCGGGAACTGGGCACACCTGCCGGGCAACCTCCTGTGGAGAACGTACGCCCCACAGAAGCCCTGGCGGCACTGATGGATAGACTCAACCAGTATGCTGTAAGTGTCAAAAACCCCTTGTCTAAAGGTGAAGCCACGCGGCTGGCCCTGCTGGGCATTGCAGCTGACGAACGCGGCTTTGCCGCGCACTGCCTGGCTAAAGTTGGGCTGACTGCTGAAATGCTGCGCAATCTGCCGCCAGAGCCTGAACCCCAGGCGGAGGTCGTGCCAGCAAACGGGGTTGGTCGCCCCGGCGAACTGGACCCGCAGGAAGCGCTGGAGCGCTATACTGCTGACCTGACCCAAAGAGCCAGGGATGGCAAGCTTGACCCCCTTGTGGGACGCGACGTGGAGGTGGAGCGTGCCCTGGAAGTCTTGAGCCGCCGTCGCAAAAACAATCCTCTCTTTGTGGGCGACGCTGGGGTGGGCAAAACGGCCATGGCCGAGGGCATTGCCCTGCGTGTTGCCGAAGGGCGTGTACCACCGCGGTTTCGTGACATGTCAGTGCATGCACTTGATCTGGGAGCGCTGCTGGCCGGCAGCAAATACCGGGGCGATTTTGAAAGCCGCCTCAAGGCCGTCATTGAAGGTCTGCGACAAAAGCCGCATGCCGTGCTGTTCATCGACGAACTGCATACCCTCGTAGGGGCCGGCGCCACTTCTGACGGAGCCATGGACGCTTCCAATCTGCTCAAGCCCGCCCTGGCCGCTGGTGAGCTGCGTTGCATGGGCTCCACTACACATACGGAATTTCGTCGCTGCCTCGAAAAAGACCAGGCCCTTGCTCGCCGCTTTCAGCGCATTGATGTGGGAGAACCCACACCGGCCCAGTGCCGCGATATTCTCAAAGGATTGGCCGGACGCTACGCAAGACATCATAATGTCACATACTCGCCAGCCACACTCAAAGCCATTGTGGAGCTTTCAGTTCGCTATCTGCACGAGCGCATGCTCCCGGACAAAGCCATTGACGTTCTGGACGAAGTGGGCGCTCTGGTCAGCATGCGACAGGATGCGGCTGGTTGCGCCCCCTCGCCGGTAAGAGTACGCGATGTAGAAACTGTGGTTGCACGTATGGCCGGCGTTCCAACTGCCAGCGTGAGTGCCCGCGAACGTGAACGCCTGGCCGGCCTGGAGGCCGCCATGCGTCGTGAAATTTTTGGACAGGATGAGGCTGTAGCGGCTGTCACGCGTGCTATTTTGCGCGGAAGAGCGGGTTTTGCCGGTCGCAGGCGTCCATCCGGTGCCTTTCTGTTCTGTGGCCCTACGGGCGTGGGCAAAACTGAAGTGGCGAAAACCTTGGCCCGTGTGCTGGGCTTGGATTTCCTGCGTTTTGACATGAGCGAATACATGGAAAGCCATACAGTTTCACGCCTCATTGGCGCACCTCCAGGCTATGTGGGGCACGATCAAGGCGGCCAGCTTACAGAGGGCATACGCAAAAGCCCACACTGCGTATTGCTTCTGGATGAAATGGAAAAAGCCCACCCGGAAGTATTCAATATTTTGCTGCAGGTCATGGATGATGCAACGCTCACCGATGCCTTGGGCCGCAAGGTTGACTTCAGCCATGTGCTTCTGATCATGACCTCCAACGCCGGTGCATTTGAGATGCAAAAAGCCTCTGTGGGCTTTGCAGCCCGCAAGGCAGAGGATGCCGGCGGACGAGGACGGGAAGCTGTTAATCGCACGTTCTCGCCCGAATTCCGCAATCGTCTGGACGCCATAGTGACTTTCCGCTCGTTGGGTGAGGAACTGATGGATCCCATTGTGGGCAAATTTCTGACAGAAATGCAGCAGGGACTTGCCCCCCGTCGCATACATCTTGAACTTTCCGCGCAGGCCCGGGCATGGTTAGCTAAACACGGCTATGATCCGGCCATGGGAGCCCGACCTCTGCGAGCACTGATGCGTACAGAACTGGAAGACCGCCTCGCTGCAGAAATGCTTTTTGGCGCATTGCAGCAAGGTGGCAAAGCCACGTTTGATCTCATAGACGATGCACTCAGTCTCACCTGCACACAAGGCGCGGTGCTAGTATCGCCTCACAAGCAAAGGAGAAGGCATGAACGGACTGGAACTGGCACAAAAATTTTATGAAAGCTGCCTGCCCTCGCTCCGGCAAGACATACCCGATATTATGGATAAGGCCGCTGTAGGCCTCGTGGGTGAAGGATCGGAATGTTTCGGTTGTGATGACGAACACTCACGCGACCACGATTGTGGCCCTGCCTTCTGTCTCTGGCTGCCGCGGGAAGAATTACACACCGCCTTGCCGCGCATTGAAGCTGCTCTGGAGCGTCTGCCCAAGGAATTTATGGGCATGGAGAGCCGCCTTGTGCCAGAGCGGCGTATGGGACGTGTGGGGCCACTCCCGCTGGAGGATTTTTACGCTTTTTTCACCAAGCTTGCACATACGCCAAAAACCTGGCAGGAGTGGCTGCGCATACCTGAATACCAGCTGGCGGCCTGCACCAATGGTGCCGTTTTTGCCGACGGCGACGGAGAGTTCACCCGTCGCCGTGAAGCACTGCTGGCCTGCTACCCGCGTGATATCTTGTTGAAAAAACTGGCCGCCCGCTGCATGGTCATGGCACAGGCCGGCCAGTACAATCTGCCTCGCTGCCTGGCACGCGGGGATAGCGTTGCCGCCATGCTGGCTGTGGCGCGCTTTGCCGAAGCGGCACTTTCTCTCGTCTATCTGTGTAACCGACGGTATATGCCCTTCTACAAATGGGCTGGCAAACTGGCGCGCCAGTTGCCCGTGCTCGGCCCATCCATCACGACCTTGCTGGATCTTCTGGCTGTCACTCCGCTGGATACCACTCACGGCGAGCTTGCCGTTGACAGTATTGAAAGCTTCTGCGCGTCTGTGGCCTCGCATTTGCGCGCCATTGGCTTGAGTGATGTATATGACACCTGGCTGTGGGCACACGGTCCAAGCATTATGACGCAGGTGCGTGATCCCGAAGTACGCAAACTGGATCTGCTGCAGGGCTAAAACCATGTGTGCAACACCACCATGGTTATCCGCACTACAGGCCGCTAAAGCACTGCTCGCCAGTGGTGATGCCAACGGCTGCGCCGCTGCACTCACATCCCTCTGCAGCGAATATCCTAAGGACACCCTGTGCCGTGCAATGGCCCTGGAGGGGTTGGGTCGAGCCTATTTTTCCCTGCAGCAACCAGAAAAAGCTGTTGAAGTACTTGCACAAAGTCTGAGCCTGCTTAGAGAATGCAAGGGCTCCACTTCATCCTTGACACTGGACGTCATGCAAAACCTCTCCTTTGCTCTGCAGGGCCTGGGACGTCTGGAGGAGAGTATTGCACTGGCTGATGAAGCTGCCCAGGGGCTGGAGGCAATACTAGGCCCGGATGCACCTAGGCTGGCTGAATGCCTGCTGCGTCTTTCCTCTTCCTGGTACCGCAAAGGCAATTTTGATAGAGCCGAGGCACTTATGCTACGCGCGCAGGCCATCTGGGAAAAGGCCGACGATAAAGAAAAACTGGGGACTTGCCTGAATAATCTGGGCCGCATTTATGAGGAACGCGGCCAACTGGCCGAAGGCATTGCCCTGCATCGCAAGGCGCTTTCCGTGCGGGAAAATGCACAGGGTACCCATGAAGACACGGCCTTTTCCCACGGTAATCTGGGTGTGGCTCTTGCCACGGCAGGAGTTTGGAATGAAGCCATCGAACACCTGCGAGCCGCAGTGCATATGTATGAACAACTGGGCAAGGGTTCCTGTGCCGAAGCCCAAGGCTACCGCGATAATCTTGAACTCTGCCTCAAGGCGCAGGCCGAGAACTGAATACGATCTTCCCTGAAATACAGTTGGATAAGGAGAAAGAAGATGCTGGAAGATTTTGACCGAAAGACGGCTTTGTACGAAATCATTGAGCGAGAGCTGACCATGTTCCAAGCCGTCAATAACGAGGGAGGCACCGCAGACTGCCAGCAGCGGCCGGAGACATTCCGCGTCATGCGGCGTATGACGCACGAAGTGCATGACGACGAGGTGCTGGCTTCCTATCTGGAAGACCTGCGTCGTGCCGAAACTGAAGGGCGGAATTTCATGGTGGAGAAATATGCCCGTATGGACGACCGTCTGCCTCCTCTAAATGAAAGTCCCCTGCTGGACGAAATTGCGGATGCTGAAACAGCTTTTCTGGAAGCAGCGTGCAGGCAATTCCCCCATGTAATCAAAAGCAGTGGCAAGGGCATCTTCCGTCACTATATGCGTTGTGAACTGGAAACCCTCTCGCCGGCCACATTGACACTCTATGCTGAAGAAATACGCCGTGCCAAGGCGGCAGGGCGTAATCTCGCAGTGGAACGGCACGAATGCCTGGCCCACTTGCTGGGGCGGGAATCCTTGGCGGCCTATGAAGCCGCTGCAGCCGCAAAAGCATAGCACTGCTGCATCTTTTTCTGCTATTATTTGTTCGGAGGAAAGACATGGAATTCGGATTTATCGGCGTGGGCGTTATGGGCGGCCCACTGGCTCGCAATCTCATTCGGGCCGGTAAGCGTGTGCATGTCTACAACCGCAGCCCCGAAGGCAGGGAAAAAACGCTGGCCGTAGGAACAAGCGGCATCCCAGCCATGAGCATGGCTGACATGGCGCCCTGTGATGTTGTGTTCACCTGCCTGGCATTGCCAGAACATGTGCAGGAAAAAATGCTTGGGCCAGATGGGGCGTACGCGCATATGCGTGCCGGGGCTGTGCATGTGGAACTTTCCACCATCGACCCGGCAACGGCCCATACGCTGGCAGAAGCAGCAGACAAACGCGGAATTGCCTATGTGCAGTGCACACTGGGCAAAACCCCTGCCCATGCTGAAAAAGCCGAGGAACCTCTTTTCGTGGGCGGTGACCGTAAAGCCATTGCGGCCCTTGCTGATGTGTGGCCCATTATTGGACAATTCAACGATGTAGGCAGTATTGACGCGGCCTGCGCCGTAAAACTCATCAGCAATCTTGTGGGCATGGCCAACCTAGCTGTACTCAGTGAGGGCCTGCGTGTGGGCGCTGCGGCCGGTGTGGACGGCGATACGCTGCTGCGCCTGCTGGCAGACACCGGGGCTCATAGTTTCCAGATGGATGCACGCGGCCCCAACATGGCCCACGCTGACTATGAGCCCCCCCGTTTTGCCCTTACCCTGGCCCTCAAAGATGTACGTCTCGGTTGTGCCATGGCGCACGCACTTAACGTGGCAACACCCATGCTGGATGTGGCCTTGGCCCGCTATCGCAAGGCCGAAGCCGAAGGTTTAGGTGCGAAAGACTGTGCAGCGGTGCATGAGCAAAACTGAATCGCCATCTTTTTATCAGTAGCTATTGTCATGTCGGCCGTTACGTGCAGCATTGTGCGGCCGACGTTTTGTATATGCAGACTATATTGACAGGCGTTTATCCGGCCTGTAAATTTCTAAAAATTTCTAAATTTTCAGTGAGGCATTACATCTTTCGGAGCAAGAGGAACAACATTTTTCTGATAGTAAGTATTATGTGAAGAAAATACCATAATCCCCCTAAATGCTTTGCCTCGTAGTGTCGATAATCTGTTTACATTAGGCTGTACAGTTGAGTCTGTCATGAAAGACTGCTGTCTGCCGGTGTGATAATGAAGCATGTCGGCAAGGAATTGGTCTAATGGCGGCCGCCGACACATTGCAAGAGGCCGTATATGACGCATATGTGTACAGAGGTAAGGAGGCTGTAATGAAGTTGGGATTGATGACAAAAATGCTCCTGTCCATCTTGCTACCCGTGATTTTGGCCACGGCTTTGCTGTCGGCTATCGCCTACAAGATGGGCGACAGCATGATCCGCGAGCAGATAGACAGCGACTCGCTGATCGTGCTGGACACTGCCGCCACCGGTATGAACGCTACGTTCAAGGGTCTGCACGAAGGCCTGCTGCCCGTGGCGGAAAACAAACGTCTTTCCGGCTTGGCGGAGGCCTACGCCAAACAGGGCATCGAGGCGCTGACCAAGGAACACCTTGAAGACGGTGACCGTGTACTGCGCAATTTTGTGGGCGGCAGCGACCTTGTGTACTATTCCTCCCTGCTGGCCGCTGACGGCCGCGTGCTGGCCCAGCGCCAAGAACATCAGGACCATCCCGGTAAGGACATTGGTGCCAACCACGGCGACCGCGCCTACTTCAAGGAAGCCATATCCACGGGCAAGACTGCCATCGCTACCGTATTTATCGGCGGCGAAATGCTTACCGTGCTGGCCGAACCCGTGAAGGAAGACGGTCAGGTGCTGGGCGTGCTGACCTGCCGCTTGCGCAATGAAGACATCGGCAAGAACACTACCGACAGAGTGGTGGTGGGCAAGAAGGGTCGTACCTACGCTTACACTATGGACGGCCGCATGGCCCTTAATCCCGACGCCAAGGCTTTGGGCCGCGATGACTCCTCCCAGCCGGTGGTGCGTGAAATGCTCCAGAATCGTAAGGGTCATACAGAATTTGTCAATGCGCAGGGCGAGGGCAAGTTCCTCTACTACGAGCTCATGCCCACCATGCACTGGATTCTGGCTGTGGAAGTGGACAAGGACGAGATTCTTGAGCCCACGCACCATCTGCTGCGCAACGTGGCCCTGCTGGCCCTGAGCATCGCCGTGATCGTGGGACTTGTCATTTTCTTCACGGCGCGCGGTATCGCCCGCATGACGGGCGGCATCGCCGGCATCGCTGACTCCGTGGCCGGCGGCCGTCTGGAAGCCAGCCCTGCCGAGGAGGCCACGCTGCTTGCTGCCGTCAAGCGCGGCGATGAGTTCAGCGTGCTGTCCACGGCCATGCGCAGCATGATGGATAGTCTGAAGAAGCTCATCAGCGAGAGCGAGGCCAAGACGGCCGCCGCAGAACAGGCCACGATTCAGGCCAAAGAAGCCACGACCCGCGCCGAAGAGGCCGCCCGCCAAGCTGAAAACGCCAAGCGCGAAGGCATGCTGACTGCTGCCGAACAACTAGAAGGTATGGTCAACGCTATATCCGCTGCCGCCAGTGAGCTTTCTGCCCAGATTGAACAATCTGACCGCAGTGCCGTGGAATCCTCACAGCGTTTAGGTGAGGCTGCAACGGCCATGAATGAAATGAATGCCACTGTGCAGGAAGTGGCCCGCAATGCCTCCTCTGCTTCAGCTGTATCCACTGAAACGCGTAACAACGCAGAGGAAGGCCAGAAAATCCTCACCAATGCCATGACCAGCATCAATCAGGTGCAGAAGGTTTCCATGGAACTCAAGGAGGATATGGGCACCCTGCATGAACATACCCAGAACATCAGTCAGATCATGAATGTTATTTCAGATATCGCCGACCAGACCAACCTGCTGGCTCTCAACGCCGCCATTGAAGCAGCCCGTGCGGGTGAAGCAGGCCGTGGGTTTGCCGTGGTGGCTGACGAAGTACGTAAGCTAGCTGAAAAGACCATGGCATCGACCAACGATGTTTCCAGCGCTATCACTGCCATTCAGGGCAGCGCACAGCAGAGCGTCAACCGTATGGAACAGGCCCTGCAGAATGTGGAACAGGCCACATCGCTGGCACAACAATCTGGTGAGGCCCTGCAGCAGATCGTGAGCAACGTGGAAGATACAGCTGATCAGGTGAGAGCCATCGCTACGGCCTCGGAAGAGCAGTCCGCTGCCAGTGAGGAAATCAACCAGTCCATTACCACTGTCAATGAAATGTCTGCCCAGACCACACAGGCCATGAGCGAAGCGGCCAAGGCTATTTCCGACCTTGCCCAGCAAACTGAACGTCTTAGCGCACTCATTGAAGAAATGAAGCGTGCCTAGCTGACGAACTTACAGCATAAAAACATACCAAAGGAGCGTCGTCATAACATGGCGACGCTCCTTTTTGTTTCGTCAAATCAAAACCTCATCTGTGCCACGCCGTATCTTTTCCAGTTCTGCTTCGATACGGTCACGGCTTGTCTGAGGCATTGAAGCCAAACGATTTTCTATGTATTTCAGGCCGGCCACCCTAGTTTCAGGTTGTGCCGTATGTAAAAGATAGGTCAGACATGTGGTGAAGGAATTCAGATCACAGCGTTCCTTCAGGGCACCCACTGCGGCCAGAGCTGTGAAGCGATCTCCTCTTCTACCAACACGTGGACAGGCAGTACAAAAAGAAGGCAAAAGATTCGCGTCCAATAACGTACGCACGATCTCGTCCACATGGCAGTCCTCACCAAGAGGAAATGGAATATGGTCAAGCCCATTCTGCCACGTTTCATAGGGATTTGCCACACTTCCCGTGAGCAAGTGAGAACCGCCAGCCAAGCATCCCCTGTGCCATAACCCAGCAGGTTCCTTACTGGTCAGAATCAGGCTGGTATATGGTATGGTCAGACGTGTTATGGCAACACAGCGCATATACGTAGCATCACTCACAGGATAAGGAGTAGGAAACTCACAACCTGGCGCCGGGCGTAACCGGTGCATGCTGACACTACGGCAGCCCGTACCGTAAGCCTCCATAAGATGTGTCGCATGTGCTACCAGACCCAGGATATCATACTGCCAAGGACCAAGACCAAGAACAATACCAAGACCCGCATCTCCTATTCCCGCGCTGTGGGCGACATCTGGAGCGGAAAGGCGTTTTTCGTAATCACTTTTTGGACCTGTGGGATGTACGGCATGATAGCTCTGCTCGTGATACGTATCCTGATAAATGAGAATAGTGCCAACTTCTGCCTGTTTGAGAAGTGAATATTCTGGTGCGGTCAAAGGTCCGACATTGACATTGATGCGGTGGATTGCCTTGCCCTCATCTTGAACCGAGTACAGAAACTGAATCGCCTGCTCCAAAAATTCTGTGTCAGCTTTAGGAAACTGCCCGGATACCAGAAATATACGACTGAGCCCCTGTTTTATCAGATATAGAGCTGCTGTGCGCAATTCCTCCTCACTCAGATGTTTGCGCGCTATGGCAGTATTGCTCTTTCGATAGGCACAATACAGGCAGTCGCTGCCACAGTGATTGGAGATATGCAAAGGAGCACTCAAAACGATACGTTCACCATATACTTTACGTTTTACCTGATCTGCAGTTTCAAGAATAAGGCGTATTCCTTCATCATCAGTAACCCGCATAAGCGCTACTGTCTCTTCGAGCGTCAAAACCTCAAGAGCACGCGATTTGGCAAGGATGTCATTCAATTCAGGAATGTCAGGCGAGCGTCTGCGTTCAAGGGCATCTGCTATACGTTGTGGTACAAACCAGGAAATACGTCTGTGCTGTATATGTTGCACATCTTGCTTGCTTGAGGAATGCATACGTGCCTGCAATTGTCTCAATGATATTCGCACAGAAAGCGGTCTGTAGATAGATATAACGTACATACACACAATGATTCCTATCTGAACAAGAGCCTGCCAAAAGGTCTCAGGAAAAAGCAGTCCACGTACAATGCGCAAGGGGGTATCCCAACCAAACGCATGCAATTTTGCAATACATGCATCCCCCACGGGGGACATAAAAAAGAATCCTCCAAAAGCCGCAAAGGCCGTGACAATCCACTTAATTCGAATCCAGTCATATGTAAAAAAACCTATGGAAGTAAGGCCGGAATAAAAGAGGCCGGTTAACAGGCATACCATGAGACCGGGCATGACAACCCAGGTATCAATAAATTGTAGGCTGAAGTCGATCCAAGAAAGCGCGGCAGGATCCACAATTGTCCTGGTAAGATAGCTCAACGCAAGCAGTGACAACACACCGCCGGACCAGGCAGTGGCACCGAGCAGATGGAATGTCTTCACCGTCTTAATGACATAGTTATCTGGACTGCTGAAGCCTTTACCGCGTGCACCAAAATGACGAATTACTTCGAAATGCCCCATGCTATCCCCTTCCTCGTCAAGAAATAACTCTCAGGTTCAAAAAGGTTACGGTATGAAGATGATTTCGTCAAAAAATATAAAAATGTTTTTATGGTACGCAGGGGAGCTGTTTCGTGGGAGCAGTGAAGGAGTGGGGAAGAGTAAGGCCCCCTTGCGCGGTACGCAGCGAGGGGGCCTTGAACAATCGTTGGCAGCGGCCTACTTTCCCACATGA
>CAJOMG010000031.1 GCA_905235595.1 uncultured Desulfovibrio sp.
GATCGTGGCAGGCCAGGCTGTAGTCAGCAGCAACTGCGTGGAAACTGTCAAGGCCCTGGCCGAACATTTGGCCGCGCCCGTGGCCTGCAGTTACCTGCACAATGACGCCTTCCCCGCAGACCATCCGCTCTGGTGCGGCCCCATAGGTTACATGGGCTCTCACGCTGCCATGCGCCTGATGGAAAAGGCTGACGTTATCTTAGCCATAGGCAGCCGTCTCTCCTATTTCGGCACGCTGCCGCAAGACGGCATCAATTACTTCCCCAAGACGGCCAAAATTGTGCAGATCGACATTAACCCCCTCAATCTCGCCAAGACGCACCCCATCACCGTCGGTCTGTGCGCCGACGCAGCCGATGCCTCTGCCGAATTGTACAAACAACTGCGCGAAGCCATGCCCAAGAAGGACATTACCGCAGTTGCCAACAAGGTGAAGGAAGAATTGGCCATTTGGCACAAGGAGATTGACGAGATTGCCAATGAGCCTGTTATGGAAGGGCGCATGCACCCCCGAAAGGCGCTCGAGGTTGTCAGCGATTTCGTGTACCAGAATGATGCTATCGTCACCACTGATATCGGCAACACTTCCTCCACTGCCAACAGTTATCTGCGCTTCCGCAATCCCAAGCGTGACATCGCCACGCTGACCTTCGGCAATACGGGCTTCGCCTATCAGGCGGCCTTGGGTGCACAGCTGGCCTGCCCGGATAAGCCCGTTGTTTCCATCGCCGGTGACGGCGCATGGGGCATGAGCCTCTTCGAAGTACCCACGGCGTGCCAGTTTAACCTGCCGGTCATCGCTACCGTGTACAATAACGGCGCGTGGTGCGCAGAAAAGAAAAACCAGGTGGACTTCTACAACAACCGTTTTGTTGGTGCGGACATCTGGTCCAAGTCCTATGCCAAAATCGGCGAAGCCATGGGTGCCGACGGTTACACCGTCAATACCCAGGACGACCTGAAAAATGCACTGGAAACGGCGTATAAGAACCGTCGTCCCGCTGTCATTGAGGTCATGACGGACGGTACGCGTCTTGCGCCCCCCTTCCGCCGTGACGCCTTGGCTCTGCCTACACGTTATCTGCCCAAGTACGAAAAACTGGATAAAAAGTACTTCCCCAAATAGGTATACCATAGTATAAAGAAAAAAATGGCCCTGACGGCGCAAACCTGAAAGGGCCATTTCAAAGAGGAACACAAAAGATTACAGTGCCCCTGAAAGCGCACTGTAATCTTTTTCTGCGTAAAGGAGATACCATGACCCCTACTTACAGCACTTTAATTGCCGAACGCTATTCCGTTCGCAAATTCAGCGACGAACCAGTGGATCAATCTTTGGTGCAGTCCATTCTTGAAGCTGCACAACTGGCCCCAACCGCAGTGAACAAGCAACCACAGCGTATTCTTGTGCTGCGCACAGCAGCAGGCATGGAAAAACTAAAAAAAGCCACTACATACACCTTTGATGCACCAATGGCACTGATCGTCTGCTACAATGTGGATGAAGCATGGGTGCGCCCTTTTGATCGCAATAATTCAGGCACTATCGACGCTACAATTGTGGCAACACACATTATGTTGAAGGTGCATGACATTGGCCTTGGTACAACATGGGTGGGATATTTTGATCCAGCCGTATTACGCAGGGAATTTGATCTCCCCCCTGTCATTGAACCTGTAGCTGTTTTCCCCATTGGTCATCCCGCCGTCGATGTAAAACCCTCTCCCCAGCACACCAGGAGACGTCCTTTGGAAGAAACCGTGGTATACGAGCATTTCTAAAAACACACTGTGAAAAAGTTCGTAAAGACAGCCTGATCCATATCCATTACCTAACATACTATAAGGATTCCCCATGCGCCAGTGCGACACGTTGCTGCATGCAGCTCACATCGTCACACAGGATGCACAACGACGCATACTAGACTGTGCATCTCTGGCTATTGACAAGGGGCTTATCGTCGACATCGGCCCCACAACGGAACTCTGTGCACAATGGCAGGCAGGCACCACCCTGCATCTTGAAAACATGCTCGTGCTTCCCGGCCTCATCAATGCGCACACCCATGTGGCCATGACCCTCCTGCGTGGACTGGCCGACGATATGCCTTTAATGGACTGGCTCAACCAGCGTATCTTCCCTGTAGAACGACATCTCACGCCTCATATCGTGCGTCTGGGCAGTCTGCTGGGTTTCGCCGAGATGTTGCGTTCAGGTATCACTGCCTGTGTGGATATGTATATCTTTGAAGCAGCCACAATGGAGGCGGCGTCTACTGCCGGCATACGCTGTCTGGGGGGAGAAGGTGTATTTGCCTTTCCCTCTGCATCGTGCCCCTCGTCGGCAGATGCATTGGACATCACCCGTGATCTGGCTGCAAAATATCGTGAGCATGACAGATTACATATTGCTGTCATGCCCCACAGCGTGTACACCACAACACCCAAAATACTTGCAGCCTGCTATGAGCTTGCCGCAGATCTGAATCTGCCCCTGCATATGCATCTGGCCGAAACATCAGAAGAAACACGACTATGCCTGAAAGCACATGACCGCCGACCTGTAGGCTATTGCCAAGACCTGGGATTGCTAGATCTGCCCTGCTCCCTAGCGCATGTTGTGGATGTAACACATGATGAAATTGCCGTGCTGCAACGTCATAGCACCATGGTCGTACACAACGCATCTTCCAACATGAAGCTAGCCTCAGGCATTTCACCGGTACCTGATATGCTGGAACATGGCATCCCCGTAGCGCTCGGTACGGACGGCGCAGCGAGTAATAACCGTTTAAGTATCTTCACCGAAATGCGCAGAGCAGCCCTGCTGCACAAGCTTCACACAGCAAACCCCACCTGTCTGAACGCCCAAAAAACTCTCGATATGGCTACACTTGCAGGTGCAGCGGTTTTTGGCGACAAGCGACTGGGGTCACTGGAGCGCGGGAAAGCTGCCGACTGCATAGCTCTGGACCTGACAGAACCCAATATGCAGCCCTTGTATAATGAAACCTCGCAGCTTGTATACACGGCTACTGGCATGGAAAACCGCATGACCATGGTAAGTGGTGAAGTACTGTACCAGAACGGACGTTTTACACGCTTTGACTATCCTGCCTTGTGTGAAGAAGTAGGTGCATTACGCGCCTTTGTGCTGCGCACTGCGGGAATAGAGTAACCTGCAAGCGCCTCTTCCTATTGGGATAAAAATGCATGCATGCTTACTAAGGTATCTGTATGGGCTGTGGAAAAATGCCCCAAGGCCCGGGCCGTATCAGCCCCGGCCTTGATAGCCATTTCCAGTTCCAGAGCAGCTGCAGTCAAGGCCTTAGCTCCCAATGCAGATGATGCTTCCCTAATGGCATGAACATAGGCACGGGCCTCTTCTGCTTGGCCACTCTTCAATGCCTGCTGTACCCGTTCAGCCGTATCCCTTTCACGCAGGATAAAATCGTGCAACTGAGCACTATACGCAGCGCGCTGATACGTGCCAGAGGCTAACGCTCCCTTCCAATCAAGCACTTCCTCGTTCATGGCACCCTTCTTAACAGTTTCATTGTTCCCAATGGTACAGCCTCCCCAACGGCCTGCCACATGGGCCTCTTCAGATACTGCCAGTAAGTGGCTAGCATGACAATAGCTTTCCTTCCCTACAGAAGGCTCCTGTGTTGAAAAATATTCATTAAATTTAGTTTGTTACTATTTATTACGCCTAAAATTTTCTCACAGCATCTTTGGCAGTAGAATAAAAAATAAAACTACCGCCACGCCACTTAATCAAAAACGTGGCCGTGGCGGTATTGGAGTGCTCCTAGTGTTGCGCTTACAAAATAGTATTTGTAACTTTATAATATTATGTCTAGTTGTTAAACGCGAAATATAGAAGAGGAGGAGCCTAATCCAAAAGCTCGTGAAGCAATTTGCCCACCTCACTGGGACGGGAAGCCACGCAGGCACCAGCCTTGCGCAGTGCTGCCGCTTTACCTTTTACCGTGCCATGCCCTCCACTGGCTATAGCGCCGGCATGCCCCATGCGTTTGCCTTCAGGGGCAGTACGCCCCCCCATAAAGACGACTAAAGGCTTAGTAAATACTTTGTCCTCTACAGCTTCTGCAACTTCTTCCTCCATGCTTCCCCCGAGTTCACCAATGACAACCAATGCATGCGTTTCAGGGTCAGCCTGATACAGAGGAAGAAGTTCGGCAAAACGTGTTCCGGGCACGGGATCTCCGCCAACACCGGTAAGTGTGGTGACCCCAAAACCACCCTTGACTATTTCGGCAGTCACCTCATTGGTCAGTGAACCACTCCGGGTCATGACACCCACATGCCCCTTCTTGTAAACGCTTTTAATCCAGTAGGGGATAATGCCGAGCAGGGCTTCATCAACGGAAATAATACCTGTTGTGTTGCCACCGACAACCATTGCCCCACAAGAAAGAGCGGCCTTACGAATCTGTATGGTCTCATGCAAAGGAATACCGTCTGCTGTGGCACATATTTTCTTGATGCCAGCGTCCAGAGCCTCAAAGATCGCATCTTTGACAAAACGCGGTGGAACAAAAAGCATTGCCACATCGGCGGGATGATCCTTCATACCACGTCGCACGCTGTGATAGACCGGGACGTCACCAACTTTCTGTCCTTCTTTACCTGGAGTTACTCCATATACAACCTGGGTACCCATCTCGACCATACGCTGCGTCCAGTACGAGCCTTCCTTACCAGTCACTCCCTGGACTTCAATTTTACTATTTTTATTGACAAAAATACTCATTATGCCCTCCCCGCCGCCAGGTCCACGGCTTTACGAACAGCCTCCTCAGTATCAAACAAATTAGTGAGACCGGCTTTCTGCAATGTGGTAAATGCTTCGTCCTCGTTAGTTCCACGGATACGCAGAACTACAGGCACATCGGGATGCAGTCTGTTAATAGCCTCAACTATACCTTCGGCCATGACGTCAGCCCTGGCAATAGTGCCAAACGTCACAACAAGAATAACCTTGCAGGGTGTCTCCAAGCACAGTTCCATGGCACGTACAGCACGGGTATAATTCGCACCGCCAAAATCCACATAGGTGGCAACGCTGCCCCCAGCATCGTGGATAAGGTCGTACACTGTGGTTGTTAGTCCTGAACCTGCACACAATAACGCGATATCTCCGTCAAAGCGCAGATAGGGGATACCTTCTTGAGCGGCTTCAAATTCAACATCCGATTCGAAATAATCGCGGCTAAGAGGGTATGCTGGCTGGCGGAAAAGAGAATTGTCATCAATAATAAGCTTACCGTCACCTGCCACTGCTTTCCCGTCTTTAGTAATAAATAAGGGATTGATTTCTGCAAGCTGTGCATCACGAGAACGAAAAACCTTGTAAAGAGAACGTACAACGGCACCAACCTGCTTGGCCACATCCCCGGACAAACCCATGCCATATACGAGATTGTTCACATGATAGCCACCAAGCCCTTCGGCCATATCCACCTTGACGCGAACAATTTTTTCCGGCGCAGTTGCCGCCAACTGTTCTATCTCAACGCCGCCTTCTGCACACCCCATGATCAAGGCCATGCCCGAAGGAGGATCCACAGTGACGGAAAGATAAATTTCACGGTCAATATTCACTGCTTCTTCGACAAGCAACATACGTACGTTATGTGGCGATGCAAATAATTCTTCAGCTTCTTTTTTGGCTTGAGCCGCATCTTTTACCACACGTATCAACCCAGCTTTACCACGCCCGCCATGTAAAACCTGAGATTTAAGTACGCAAGGAAATCCCGTTTCAGCGAAAGCAGCATCCAACTCATCAAGAGAACGCACAAGTACCCCTTTGGGAGTAGTCATACCGCACTCCCGAAAGGCATCCTTGGCCTGATATTCAAAAAGATTCATAACTTCTCCTCAAGGGCAAAAAAACCTACAATATGCATACCAACATCATTTTCCGTACTTTTTCCAAAATGCGCCCCACATTTCCTCATCCGAGAAACTCCACGGCTCAACGGGTTCGTTGACCCAGGTCACATTTATAAAATGCTTCCAGTGTACATTTTCTGTGGTTACATTGCCGCCCCAGGTGCCGCACCCCAATGTGGCTGTGGACGGCATGCGGTTGAAGGGATGCCCGCCATTACCTGCACTCATCGGTTGGCGCACAGTCACACGTGATGTCTTCATGTGCGTTCCGAGGTATTCAATATATTCACGTTTAAATGTGTGAATGCCGCAGGAATGACCTCGTCCCACGCGACTTGTGAGCTCACAAAGAATGCGGTAGGCATCCTTGAAATCTTGAGCCTTGTACACCGTGAGCACAGGAGAAATTTTTTCATCATGGAACTTATCTTCTCTGATGGGTTCACGGCCTTCCACCAGCAGGATGTCCGTGCCCGCAGGTACACCGATACCCGCACCGTCAGCAATAACTTGTGCAGACTTGGCAATAATGTCCATATTGAGAGCCAGTTTACCCTTCGCATTGACCTTCCACATATGGGCTTGCAGCGTGTCCCTGTCTCTGCCTTCAACAAGATAGCAGTGTCTGGCCTGCATCTCCTTCATAAAAGTATCGTAGACATCAGCAACTATGATAACAGCGTTCTCAGAAGAGCAGGAAGTGGCATAATCAAAAAGTTTGCTTGCACATATTTTCTCGGCGGCGTCGGCGACATCGGCATCCTCCGCCACAATGGCAACGGCATTACCCTGGCCAACACCGTAGGCCGGAGTACCGCTGGAATAGGCAGCACGAACTACAGCCCCACTCCCCGTTGCAACCACGAGGTCAGCAGCATGCATGAGTTCAGTAATTGCAATTGCTTCACGGCTACCATCCTCTAAAATCTGGATGAGGTCCTCTGGTGCACCTACTTTTTTCAATCCTTCACGCATCATCCTGACAGCCTCAGCCGTGCACTGACGTGCGCGTGAACTTGCCTTGAAAATAACTGCGTTGCGTCCCTTGAGAATGCCAACAGCCTTGCCACCGCAGGTGGACGTAGGATTAGTAGCCGGAAGAATGGCACAAATTACTCCTACGGGCTTGGCGTACTTGGAGATGCCATTTGCCTCATCGCGTTCGATTAACCCGACGGTCACAGCATTTTTTACATCATGCAGCACTCCGCCCACTTTACGCTTATGCTTAACTATCTTGCTCTGCTCATTTCCATAACCGGTTTCTTCCACAGCCATACGAGCAAGTTTTGCTATATTATCATCACGGTACACTTCCCAACCTACAGCCAGACAGACTTCATCAATCTGTTCCTGTGTGTATTCAGCAATAGCTTCCTGCGCCTTGCGAGCCAACTCCATCTGCTCTGCCACAGTTTTCATAATTTTCCGTCTCTCCTCAGATTGTACATCTCAAAAAAACTGTCTCTGCCCGTTCCCGGGCAGAGACATCACACACGTAACGCAAGCTACTTTTTCTTTTCTATATCCTTAAAAAGTTCCTGAAGCTTGGCCTGCTTTTCCTTAAACATGACCTGCACCTTGGCGCGGTCAAGAATCAGCATGGGGCTGTAACTATCCTTCATCCGCTTAAGCACTTCAGGATCATTGAACATCTTGACAGTAAGGTTAGCTGCTTTTTCGACGATTGCCTTGTCCACGCCCTTAGGCATAGCATAGCCTCTGAAATTTACGCTAGAGTCATCCACGCCCTTGTATCCCAGTTCCTGAAAAGTAGGCACGCTGGGCAAAAATTCATGGCGCTTTACATCCGCAATAGCCAGAATGTTCAGACGATCCTGTGCACGTCCGGCGTCAGAAAGATTGTTAAAGCCGGCCATCACCTTCCCGCTCAGCACACTCTGCATGGCATCAGTACCGCCCTTTTCAGGAATGTAGGTACACTTGATGCCGGCATCCTTCTGCAGTTGCAGGGTAGCGATATGATGCCCCACATAAAGTCCAGCGCCATTGATGGTCAGCTTGCCGGGATTCTCTTTTGCAAACTTGACCAGATCGTCAACTGTCTTTAGGGGGCTATCCTTGGCAACTACAAGCACGGCCGGATCAGATCCCCAGTTGGCCAGTGGCTCAAAGGTGTCTATGCTGTACTTGGTGTTGTAAATAATAGATTGGGCAATGAAATGGGGCATATTATAGGCAGTGATGGTGAGTCCGTCACGGCTGCCCCGCTCCATCATCCAGTTCCACCCGGTTTGGCCGCCCGCACCGGGCTTATTCAGCACCACAAAGGGCTGACCAAAATAGTCTTTTTGCTGCGCGACCATGCATGATATACGTGCCTGCAGGTCAGTAGCACCGCCTGGTGTGTAGGCAACCACAAGACTGACCGGTCCCGAGGGATAGTTTGCTGCCGTCTCGGCCGCATGAGCTAACGCACCGATCAGGGTAATGGCACACATGCAGCATAGGGAAAGAAAGGCTTTCTTCATGTCTATGACTCCTTGAATAAATAGTTTGTTACAAATGTTGAAATCTCCACATCAGGTCCAAAGACTACCGAGAGGAATGAGTACTCCCAGTCCCCATGAAAAAAGCAGCCACATTCCCCCCACAAAAAGGGCACATCCCAAAGCACGCAGGGCCACAATGCGCCCGTTCAAGGGGTCGGGATTGGCTACCAGGGATCCCACAAAAAGGTAGATAAAAGATCCCACATAAAACCCCAAAATCAGCAATGTAGCTATGTACACCAGGGTTATGACAAAAAGCTTGAAAACTAATGAAAAAGGGTAGCCTTTTAACATGTCCAACAAGTTGGGCCCGCCACGTCTGTACAAGGCAAGTGCATATTGCAGAATATTGACTCCGACCATGAAGTAGAGGAGCAAACGCGGCAAAAGGCCTGCATCTTCAGATAAACCTGAAACATTGGCCGCAAACAGCGCTGTAAGGGCGCTCATGCAGACAGCAGCGACAAATTCCCGTTGCAAGAAAACCATAAAAACCTCCTAGGCCTTGGCCGCCTGCTTGCGGGCGTACTTGATCTCACCGACGATGCCCCAAGCAAAACTGAGTACACTCAGAGCAATAAGAATCAAATTGAGTTCACCGGTGCAAAAGTAGCTGAACAGGCCCACATCTGTTTCGGCTATCATCTTGCCACGCAGAAAATTTTCTTCAGCAATGGGGCCCAGAATCATGCCCAGCACCAGAGGCGCACTGGGAAAGCCCAGCTTATCCATCACAAACATAGCCATGCCCAGTACAAACATGATAATAACATCAACAAAATTATTGGACACGCAGTATGAACCGAACACACAAAGGATGACCACTGCACCGAACATGATGTGATTGGGGACATTAGCCACATACTGAGAATATCGCGATGCCAGGATGCCCAGAGCAAACATGGCAAACTGCGCTACCAGAAGGCCACACAGAAAGGTATATGTTACACCGGCATGTTTGGTGAACAGATCCGGACCCGGAAAAAGCCCGTGAATAAGTAGTCCACCCAAAAGAACAGCAGCAGTAGGAGATCCGGGTATTCCCAAGGTCAACATGGGTATGAGGGCCGGCCCCACGGTAGCATTGTTAGCAGATTCCGAGGCGCAAAGGCCTTCGGGATTGCCCTTGCCGAAGTATTCAGGGTGTTTGTTAAGCTTTTTCACCTGATCGTAGGCCATAAGACCCGCAATCTGACCTCCTGCACCAGGAATAATGCCAATGATAGTACCCAGTGTACTTCCATGAATCAGCGTACGAACATAAGACCTCATACTTTTCACCACACGCCAGAGCATGCCCTTTTTAGCCTGCACATCCAGCTTGACCAGCTTTACATGAGCATCGCGCATGAGATCAATGACCTGAGGAACGGCAAAGAAACCGATGAGAGCGGGCACCAGGGCAATGCCACTAGAAAGGTCTTCGTGAAATAAAAAACGGGGTTCCCCACTGATCTGACTGTACCCTATAGTCGAAATAAGCATACCAAGTGCTCCGCCAAAAAGGCCCTTCAGCATTCCCCCCGAGGAAAGTCCTGTAATGACCGTAATGCCGAACACGGCTGTCCAAAATAACTCTGAAGGTCCGAAGCGCATGGCAAATCGTGCCAATGGAGGAGCGAAACAGATCAACACGATCACTCCGAACACGCCGCCTATTACATGTGCGCAGAAACTAGTATACAGGGCTTCCTCGGCCCTCCCCTGTTTGGCCATCACAGGCCCTTCCATCAAGGTGGCAATTGAGGCCGGCGCGCCGGGAATGCTCAACAAAATAGCAGAAACACTGCCTCCCGCAACGGAGCTTGTGTACACCGCCCCAAGCATGATCAATGAAGTTGTTGGAGGCATATAAAACGTAAAGGGAACCATGAGCGCCACCGCCATTGTTGGTGAAAGACCGGGCATCGCTCCAAAAAACAGACCTCCAATGGAACTAATAATAAGAACCAGTAGATTGAGCCAAGAAAAAGCATCGGGTAGGTATTGAAATATTTCCATGCGCTACCTCGCACAGCACCGTTAAAGATTGGAAAACATCAGACACTTGCAGTATGCCATTACTTGTGAAAAGAATTACAATTTGTGTACCAATACTGGATGTTTTTTAACTTACCAATTTTACTGAATAAATTATTTTATTTTCTTTCCAGCTCTGTCCATCACTGTCAAAATCTTAAGAATTTATCAGTCCTACTGTCTTGATTTTTAGACAGTCGTTGTATAGAGTGAATAGATTCTTTCACTATCCTTACCACTATCCTTGGCATGGAAAACAGCTAAAGGAATGACAGATGGTTGAAAAAACACTGCACAATGTTCTGATAAATACAGCAATGGACAACTTGCCCACCGGCGCTTTCATTTGTGACCGCGAAGGCATTGTTCGCTATATGAATAAAGCATACGCAAAATATCTGGGTCTGCAGCCGAAAGATGCCATTGGTCGACAGATCACCGAGCTCATCCCGTCTTCTGGCATACCAGCCGTACTTCGTTCACGACAGCCTGAGCTGCGGCAGTTGCGGCGTTTTCCCAATGGGTCAAGGCTCATCGTGAATCGCATTCCACTTTTCAGCAATGATGGAGAGTTTTTAGGTGCATTGAGCATGACGCTATTTGACACGGCTGAACAGGTTCAGGAACTGCTCAAGCATGTGGCCAGTCTGGACAATGCCATTGACACATGCCAGCGCCATATCAAAACAGCTCTCACATCGCCGTATACGCTCGAATCCATTATAGGACAGAGCCCCACCATCATTGAATTCAAATCATACCTACAACGGTACGCAACAACGGAAGAGGCGGTGCTTATTCAGGGGGAAACAGGCTCTGGCAAGGAACTGGTCGCTGGGGCTCTACACGCATCAAGCTATCGTGCGGAAGGAGCTTTTGTGAGCATCAACTGTGCGGCCATTCCCAATGAACTTTTCGAATCGGAAATGTTCGGGTACGCACCTGGAGCTTTTTCTGGTGCACGAAGGGAAGGTTGTATCGGTAAAATTGAAGTGGCCAACAAAGGCACACTCTTTCTCGATGAAATTGGAGATCTGCCCTTACAAATTCAGGCAAAATTGCTGCGTGTACTTGAAGAAAAACAAATTTTCCGTCTTGGCTCCACACAACCACGCCATGTGGATTTTCGACTTGTAGCAGCAACCAATCGTAACCTCAAGGCTATGATTGACGCAGGCACGTTCCGTGCTGATCTATACTATCGTATCAATGGCATGCGCCTCACCCTACCACCACTACGAGAACGCCGTGAAGATATTCCTCTTCTCGTAAGGCACTTCCTCAATCATATGAGCCATCAAACCATAACATGCGACGATAAGGCGATGAATATTCTTATACGCTATTCCTGGCCAGGCAATGTACGCGAACTCCGCAATGTCCTTGGCCATGCTATAAGCCTATGTCAAAATGGATGCATAACTGCGCTTGATCTGCCACAGGAGCTGACTTCCTCCCTTAGTATGGATATAGCCAACTCACGTGATCAGCTGCGTACAATAACACAAGAGACTGAAGCAAAAATCCTGCGCAGGACATTGCACTCGCACAACTGGAATGTGATGGCAACAGCACGTGCCCTTGGCATTTCACGTGCCGGCCTCTATGCCAAAATGCAACGCCTTGGCATACGGCGTCAGGATGATTCGTAACCAAGTGTTCATTTTTTTAGACAGCATTGTCACAAAAATCTAAATTATTAGACATATTCCCCTTGTACCCAAACACATAGAATGACAATTTCGTACAATACACTGAATTTATAGATAATATGTTACCAATTTTCTCTATGACTGTGGCATTTATTTTGCTAATGCATTACCCAGTTCAGGTACTGACCACCATTTTTTGCAGATGTGTGCGAAGACATCCTTGATCCTATAACAGGCTTAACAGGTTACACAACATCCTCTTCAAACCCCAAAAAGGAGCAAACATGCCTAAAATGACTCCCAGTGAGGCCATGGCAGAAGTTCTGGTACAAGAAGGTGTCACCCATGTGAGCGGTATTCTTGGTTCTGCCTACATGGATTTGCTTGACCTCTTCCCCACCGCCGGTATCAACTTCATATCTGTACGCCACGAACAAACAGCCGGCCACATGGAAGATGCCTATTGCCGTATCAGCGGCAAAGCCGGCGTCGTCATCGGTCAGAACGGCCCAGGCATTACCAACTATGCCACTTCAGTTGCGACGGCCAATATGGCCCACACTCCCATGGTCATTATTTCCCCTAGTGCCGGCTCTGGTTCGATTGGTTGGGATGGATTCCAGGAGTGTGATACGTGGAATTTGTTTAAGCCCATCACCCGAGCTTCATTGCGGGTACCGCACCCCAGCCGTGCAGCCGATGTGCTGCGTACAGCTTTCCGTTCAGCCTATGCTCTGCATGGACCGGTGCTGGTCGATATTCCGCGTGATTACTTCTATGGCGAAGTGAATGAAGAAATCCTCGAACCATCACAATACCGTGTTGCCCCCGGGGGTATTGGCAATCCAGAACAGTTCAAAAAAGCCGTTGAAGTTCTCAAAGGTGCAAAAAATCCCGTTATTGTAGCCGGTCAGGCGGTTGTCAGCACTAACTGTGTTGGCACGGTAAAGGCACTTGCGGAACATTTAGCAGCTCCCGTAGCCTGCAGTTATTTACACAATGATGCCTTCCCGGCTGATCATCCTCTGTGGTGCGGCCCCATCGGCTATATGGGTTCACACGCGGCCATGCGCCTCATGGAACAGGCTGATGTCATTCTTGCCATTGGCAGTCGACTGTCATATTTTGGAACGCTACCGCAGGACGGCATCAACTATTTCCCCAAAAGTGCCAAGATCGTCCAAATTGACATTAATCCTCTCAATCTCGCAAAAACACATCCCATAACTGTTGGTCTGTGTGCAGATGCCGCAGATGCCTCTGCCGAATTGTACAAACAACTGCGCGAAGCCATGCCCAAAAAAGATATCACCGCAGTTGCCAACAAGATCAAGGAAGAATTAGCCATATGGCACAAGGAAATTGATGAGATAGCCAATGAGCCTGTTATGGAAGGGCGCATGCACCCCAGAAAGGCTCTCGAGGTGGTCGGCCAGTTTGTTTATGATAATGACGCCATAGTGACCACCGACATCGGGAATACATCTTCCACCGCTAACAGCTATCTGCGTTTTCGCAATCCCAAACGAGACATTGCCACTTTGACCTTCGGCAACACCGGCTTTGCTTATCAGGCTGCCTTGGGAGCCCAACTTGCATGCCCTGACAAGCCGGTCGTATCCATTGCCGGCGACGGCGCATGGGGTATGAGCCTGTTTGAAGTGCCTACAGCCTGCCAGTTCAATCTGCCAGTTATTGCTACTGTTTACAATAATGGTGCGTGGTGCGCTGAGAAAAAGAATCAGGTGGACTTCTACAACAATCGTTTTGTGGGTGCGGACATCTGGTCCAAATCATATGCCAAGATTGCCGAAGCTATGGGTGCGGACGGGTACACGGTCAATACCCAAGCTGACCTCAAAAATGCGCTTGAAACAGCTTGCAAAAATCGTCGCCCAGCAGTCATTGAAGTAATGACAGATGGCACGCGCCTTGCGCCGCCCTTCCGACGCGACGCACTTGCTCTTCCGACGCGCTATTTACCCAAGTACGAAAAACTGGATAAGAAATATTTTCCCAAATAGCTCTTATCAGATCTAAAACTGAAATGGCCCTGCTGGCATAACGCTGACAGGGCCATGCAAGTTTTTAGAATACATGCTTCAATGCCACGGAGATGTTATTATGAAACCATTTCTACGTCATGGCCCTTATACCGGAAAAGTGCAGGCTGTCATACTTGACTGGGCAGGTACGACCGTGGACTACGGTTGTCGTGGACCAGTAGCTGTATTTTTACGGGCATTCAATCTTCATGGGATATCTCCGTCAGAGGCAGAAGCAAGAGAGCCCATGGGAAAAGAAAAACGTGAGCATGTGCAAACAATGTTGTGCATGCCACGCCTGACGGAATGCTGGCAAACAAAACACGGCACATTGCCGGATGAAACTGCCGTTGACATGGTATTTAACGACGTCCAGAAACTCATGTGCGAGACATTGGCCGACTATGCCGTTCCTGTGCCTGGCTGCACTGATGCCATTGCCGCACTGCGTCGGCAGCAAATCAAAATAGGGTCCTGCACAGGATATAACCGTTCTATGATGATACATCTTAAAGAAAAAGCAGCAGCGCTTGGGTATCAACCTGATGCCATCGTGACGGCAGATGAGGTGCCACAAGGTCGCCCTTGGCCATGGATGTGTCAGATGAACTGTATGAAATTGGGAGTCCATCCTCCAGAATCTGTAATCAAAGTTGGAGATACTCTAGCAGATGTGGAAGAGGGCCTTGCTGCTGGTCATTGGAGTGTAGGAGTCACACGTACAAGTAACGCGATGGGATTGAGCCTTGATGAAGCAGAGTTATTGCCTTCAGACGAATTACGTCGCCGGGAAGAGAACATTGGCAAAACCTTCTACAAGGCCGGTGCGCATTACGTTCTCTCCAGCATAGCAGATCTCCCGTCTCTCATTCCCGAGATCAACGCACGACTTGCCCGTGGTGAACATCCATAACAGTGCAGGATTTCTGTCCTCCTTTATCGACAGTAAGGATGACAGAAAGTGCAGGGGTACGGCAAGGCATCCTGTCGGTTTCCCATGAGGCAGTATGTATCACATACTGCCTCATTTGGCCTGCCTTCATAGCGTGTGGACAGCAACTTCTGTACGCACCGTCAGCATGTCAATTCTTCCGGTATCACGCAAAAATGAGCCGGTCCTCCCGGCTCAAGCCGCCCTGCCCCGCGACCTGTCAGATTAAGAGCCGCAGCCCCATTTACAGTCAGAAACCGAATCAATGCTTCTGGTGGCACATCAAATGTTTCGCGCAGCCATATGGCCTCCTGCCGCACATCAAGGTTACGATTGGATGTCAGGCCGTCGGTGCCAAGACAGAGCAGGCATCCGCTCTCCATCATAACGCGCAGGAGAGGGAGGCCTACCCCAAGATTGTAATTGGAACGCGGGCACAGACACAGAGCGGCTCCACTGGCAGCCAGCACATCTATTTCCTGTGCGTTCAGCTGCACACCATGTACCGCAAGGGTGCCAGGCGAAAGCAAACCCAGCTTCATGGCATAGGTCAGCGGCCGTAGGCCCGGAGGAGACCAATCACCCGGCAGCACAATAGTATCGTAGAGCTGACGCAAAGGGCCACCGCCCGAAGCCAGCAGCTCGGTCTCTTCCGGCGACTCTGCCAAGTGTATGGAAAACACACCGCCCATGCGCCTACAATCGGCATGTGCTGCAGCAAGGACATCCGGTCCTGTTGAATACAGAGCATGCCCAGCTGGTGCACTGTACGCAGCTGTAGCCGCATGTGCCGTAACATACGCACGGCAGCGCGGCGGCCAGGGGCGCTGCGCATCCACAAAAGGGACGCCGAAACCGAACCATTCACAAAAATGCCTGACAATCAATCCAGTCTCACGACTGGCTGCATCAACCAGTGCCATACCACCTGCCAAGGAACCTGCGACATTGCCTGCGTACAGCGTGCCGGTGTGCAACATATCCGCACAGGCATCGGCAACACATTCCGCATCCGGTGGCGAGCCCAACAGGGGGATCAGGCTTGCAAGCCAGGCGGTGAAGCCCTTGCCCCAGCACGTTTTTCCCGCCAGATGGGACAGTTCCAAATGTAGATGGGCATTGATACAGGCAGGGGCAAGACAAATCGGGCCGAGGTCTCGTACATGCGTATCCGGGGGCAAGGATGCCTTGCCCCATGGCAAGACATCTATCACCAGACCGTCACGCACCAGAAGAACGCCGTTATCAATCTTTTTCAGTGGTTCGAAAAGGCGGGCACCCCGGGCAGGTACTTCACCTGCCATTGTAATAATGCTTTTTGCGCGGATGGCTAAGGTGGTGCCGGAAAATTCGACGTTCCCCGCAACATCTGCGGATTCTCTTTCCATGCCGCTACGTCCTCAAAAAACAATGTGCTGCCTCGGTAGCCTGCAGATCCCTTCCTCAGACAAAGCATGTTCCCTTATAGCAAAGCCCAAGCCATCTTCAGTGCCACGAGGATCAAAAAACAGGCAAAAGCCTTTTTGAGTTTGTCCGCTGGCAGGGCGTGAGAAAGTTTTACTCCCAGGGGTGCAGTGCAAAAACTGGCCGTTGCAATGCCAAGCAGCGCCCACAGATTAACGAAACCAAATGACATGGAGGGAAGGTCCGGCCTGCCCCAGCCACCGATGACATACCCAAGCGTACCCGCCACGGCAATGGGGAAACCGATTGCCGCTGACGTACCCACAGCGTGATGCAGGGGAACATTGCAAAAGGACATGAACGGTACAGAAAGCGATCCGCCACCAATACCCACGAAACTTGAAATAAGACCGATACCCCCCCCTACGGCTGCTGTGCCAAGCTTGCCCGGCATCTCGCGACTGGCCGGGGGGCGGTAATTGGATAGCATTTGTATTGCTACACAAAAAAGAAAACAGATAAAAAAGATTTTCAAAAACAACGTGGGCATATGCGTGGCCACCAGACCTCCACAGAACGTGCCCAGCAGGATGCCCGGCGTGATGGACATCAAGATATCCCAGTGCACTGCTCCGCGGGCATTGTGCGCCCGGGCGCTGGAAACAGATGTGATCATGATGCTAGCAAGCGATGTGCCCAAGGCCATCTGCTGTACATATTGCTCAGGCACCCCTACGCTGGGGAATACGGTCACCATCATGGGCACGAGCACAATACCGCCGCCGACCCCAAGTAACCCCGCCAAAATACCAGCCACCACGCCTAAACAAATATAGACAAGCAATGAAACAAGCACGTTCTTTCCCCCAGGAAGATGTAATACCCATTCCATACCACATGCAGCATTTACAAAAACACTGTATAAAAATGTCCGGTGGATGCCAAACAAGTCATGAACCTAGACAATGGCTCTGCAGCCGTCAACAGACTTTTTACTTTACAATATTGATGCCCCGTCCTACTTTTTCCTTATGAAATGCTACGTTCAAAATGTACATTGTACCAAGGATTGGCAATCGTCCAGGCCACATTCGACTGCCTTTCCTGTTTGTTGGCCATTGAACCCGTTTCCCCGTTGTCTGACAACGGGGTTCTTTTTCCCTCCTACCCCGTAAGCTCATGACGAACGACACAACGTATCGCTGGCCCCACAAAGACTTGCTGGACGTCACCCAGTTGAGCGCGGAAGACACACTACATCTCCTCGACGTGGCTGCCAGCTTTCAGGAAATCAACAGCCGTCCCGTCAAAAAAGTGCCCACCCTCAAGGGAAAAACCATAGTGCTTTTCTTCGTGGAGAACAGCACCCGCACCAAAACATCCTTTGACGTTGCGGGCAAACGTCTCTCTGCGGACACTTTTGCCCTTGCCAAGACGGGCTCCAGCCTCAACAAGGGGGAAAGCCTCAAAGACACAGGGCTGACCCTCCAGGCCATGGCCCCAGATATCATCGTTATCCGTCATCCAAGCAGCGGTGCCGCCCGTTTTCTGGCAGAGCTTCTGCCCTGCTCCATAGTAAACGGCGGTGATGGCTGGCATGCCCACCCCACGCAGGCATTACTGGACTGCTATTCCTTGCGCCAAGCCTGGAACGGCATTTTCGCCGGTCGCACCCTGCTCATTCTGGGTGACATTGCTCATAGCCGTGTGGCCCGGTCCAACATGCACCTTTTGCACATGCTGGGTGTCCATTTACGACTGTGTGCCCCGCGCACCCTGCTGCCCGCCGGCGTGGAACACTGGCCCGTAGAAGTCTACAGCAATCTTGAAGCAGCCGTGCGTGATGTGGATGCCGTCATGTGCCTGCGCCTGCAACTGGAACGCCAACAGGCTGGGCTTCTGCCAGACCTCGCAGAGTATTCTCGTCGCTACTGCCTGAGTAGGCAACATCTTGCACTGGCCAAACCTGAAGTAAAGGTGTTGCACCCCGGCCCCATGAATCGCGGACTGGAAATATCCAATGACATTGCCGACGCCCCCGCATGTCTGGTACTTGATCAGGTATCCGCGGGTGTGGCCACACGTATGGCCGTACTCTATCTGCTGACCACCCGCAACGACGGAGACCTCGTATGACGCTTTGCATCAAAAACGCCCGGCATCTTGAAGCACAAGTGGATATTCTTGTCCGCGATGAACGCATCCTCACTATGACGCCGACAGGGCAACAATCCCCGCCGGAAGGCTACGAACTTTTCGACGCCACAGGCCTCATTCTCATGCCGAGTGCCATTGACGCTCATGTGCACTTGCGCGAGCCAGGCTACGAATACAAGGAAGACATTGCCTCAGGTCTTACAGCTGCAGCCCACGGTGGTTTTGGTGCGGTCATGTGTATGGCTAACACCAAACCTGTCAACGATACTGCAGGGATTACGCGTTTCATGCTTGGCCGCGCGCAGCAAAGCCATCCCTATGGCCCGCGTCTCTACCCCATTGCAGCGGCAACCATGGGACTCAACGGCGAAGAACTGACCCCTCTGGCTGAGTTAAAGGAAGCCGGCTGCGTAGCGGTTTCCAACGACGGCCGACCGCTGGTCAGTGCCGAAATCACGCGCCGCATCATGGAATACGGGGCAGACCTGGGGCTTACTCTCATCGATCATTGCGAAGATCCGCACCTTGCCAAGGGATGGCGCATGCACGAGGGAATGACAAGCGGTCTCCTCGGCGTTAAGGGGCAGCCCGCGTGCGGCGAGGCCATTCAGGCCATGCGGGACATTATGCTTTCAGAATACCTGAACATACCCGTGCATATTGCCCACGTTTCAGCAGCACTGACCGTGGACTGCATTGCCTGGGCCAAAGCGCGTGGTGTCAGGGTGACGGCCGAAACATGTCCACACTACCTCATCCTCGATGAAACTGCCATGGAAGGGTACAATACTCTTGCCAAGGTCAGTCCGCCCCTGCGCACCGAGACCGACCGTGCCGCTCTGCGCCGTGCCGTGAAAGAAGGCATTATTGACATTCTTGTCACAGATCATGCTCCTCATGCAGCTCATGAAAAAGAAGGCACACTGGACGAAGCCCCCAATGGCTTCACAGGTCTTGATCTTGCCATCAGCCTTACCTGGGGGCTTGTGCGCGACAATGTGCTAACCGAAGCAGACATGCAGCGCCTTTGGAGCCGCCGTCCAGGCGAAATTTTTTCTCTACCTTACAATAGTTTCAATCCCGGAGATCCGGCAGATTTCTTTTTGCTGGACCCCGATGAAAGCTGGATTCCCGCGCCAGACACCCTGTATTCCAAAAGCAGCAATACGCCTTTTCTGGGGCAGACACTGCATGGTCGGGTGAAACATCATTGGCTTGCCGGACATCAGCTTTTTTAGAAAGTTCAACAGAATCGCGTAGATCTTGCCGATGTAACCACCATACATACCATACAAAAAGGCGGGGAAGTTCCCCGCCTTGTCATATCTCCATGTCAGGTGAAGATATCCTAGAGTACCTTGAACTTATGAACTTCGTTCGTCTCTCCATCAATCACATGCACCGCACAGGCAATGCACGGATCAAAGGAATGGATTGTCCGCAGGATTTCCACAGGACGTTTTGGGTCGGCAACAGGCGTACCAATGAGTGCTTCTTCAGCAGGTCCCAGAATTCCCTTGGCATCACGAGGGCCAAGATTCCACGTGGTAGGTACCACCAGCTGGAAGTTGCCGATCTTGCCCTGCTCTATACGCAGCCAGTGCGACAGGCCACCGCGCGGAGCATCTAGGAATCCAACCCCTCGCGCCTCTTCAGGCACGGCATAATCTTCGACAATCTGCTGGTCTTTCTTGATATTGTCTTCAAATGCCTCAAGCCATTTTTCGGTCTGCTGCGCAATAGCCAACGTCTGTATACCACGAGCTGCAGTACGTCCGAGAGTGGAGAAAAGCGCCTCGGGACCTACCCCTAGCTTCTGCAGCACCATATCCACGACAGGCTTGATGGTCTTGTGATTCTGCGCATAGGCAACAAGCATTTGTGCCAAGGGGCCCGTCTCAACCGAGGCACCATCGTAACGAGGGGCCTTGAGCCAGGAATACTTGTCCGTATCCCCCATCTTTGTGAAAGCAGGTTTTGTCTCACCCTCATAGGGTGTACGGGCTTCAGAACCTTCGTACCAGCTATGGCGCACATGTTCAGCGATCTTTGAAGGATCCATGGGCCGTACGCTGCTGAGCTTACGATCGAGTATGACACCGGGCTTGTACCAGCGGCTATGGAGGTCACGTTCCCCACCCGGTGCCGGGAATTCGCCAAAAGCCATGAAATTGCGCGTCCCACCAAGAGCCGCCCAGTCTTTGTACTGGCTTGCCACCAGAAGCAGGTCAGGAATATAGACCTCTTCGATGAATTTTCTGGTTTTCTGATAGAGCTCCCGATACTGCTGGATGCGCTCAGGCGTTAGGGCATCATAACATGTGACACCGCCACCAGCAACAAAGAACTGTGGATGCGGATTCTTACCACCAAACACAGCCATGCCGCGGGCAGCATCCACCTGAGCACGTAATGCCTCCAAATAGTGGGCTGTTGCCACGAGATTGGCTTCAGGCTCCAAGTAATAACTGGGATGTCCACCAAGGAAATAAGCGTTAGTGAAGGGGCCAAGTTGGCCGCTCTCAACAAAGGCTTTCAGTTTGTCCTGCACTGCCTTAAAATCTTCGGCTCTGGCAGGACGGGGTGAAATGGATTCAGCTAATTTGGCAGCCTTTGTCGGATCTGCAAGCAAAGCGCTTGTCACATCCACAAAATCAAGGGCATGCAGATGGTAGAAATGCACCATGTGGTCATGCATAAAAAGCATGGCCATGACAAGATTGCGGATGTAGGTTGCATTGGTCGGAATGGGTTTGTTGATGGCGTCTTCCAGGGCACGAGTAGATGCCAGTGCGTGTGTGTAGGTGCAGACACCGCAGGTACGCTGCGTGAAGTGTTGCGCATCGCGAGGATCACGCCCTTTCAGAATAATCTCCAGGCCACGGAATAACGTACCACAGCTGCGGGCATCTTTAATTTTGCCGCCTTCCACTTCAACTTCAATACGAAGATGCCCTTCAATGCGGGTCAGCGGATCAACGACAATAGGGCCGGTGTAATTGCTCTGGGGTGTTTGTTTTGCTTGGCTCATGATTTTCCCCCTAGTTCTGGTAGAACGGTGTCATATCGTCCCAGAAACCGGGTTCACTGCAGCCAATGCAGGGATGCCCGGCCGCCACGGGCCAGCTGGTTTCATTGAAAAGAACCTTGGGACAATTATTGTAAGTCTGTGGCCCTTTGCAACCCAGCTCATAAAGACACCAGCCCTTTCGTGCCTCTTCCGAATTAAAGGAGGGTGCAAACTCACCAGCATCAAAATGTTTACGGCGCTCGCAAAGATCATGCACACTTTTTCCAAAAAACATAAGCGGGCGACCCAGCTCATCCAGCTCTATCTTTCGCCCCTGTAAGAAGGCGACGAGAGCCCCTACCATATTCAGGGGATTGGGGGGGCATCCCGGGATATTGATTCCCTTGACGCCAAGATCTGCAAAACATTCATTAACCCCCTTGGCAGCTGTAGGATTAGGTGCTGCCGCCTGAACGCCGCCATAACAGGCACAAGTGCCAATATTTACAACGGCTTTAGCTTTGGGCAGGATATTTTTGCAGATATCGTACATTGTATGCCCGCCAATATACCCATACTGATTGTTCATGGCAGTTGGGATAGCCCCTTCCACCAGGCACACAAAACCGTTGGGATTATTCACCGCAGTCTGCAGAGCCTCTTCAGCGGCATCACCTGCAGCAGCCATGATTGTCTCATGGTAATCAAGAGAAATAGTGTCAAGAATAAGGGCATCAAGATATGGTTTATAGGTGCGCAGCAATGCTTCAGAGCATCCAGTGCATTCCGCTGCATGCAAATAGACCACAGAGGCCCGACGGCCAGTCAGCGCCGCCGCTACTTCAGAGGCAAGGGATGGACCGAGCCCCATCGTCACCGCCACCGCCGTACAGAACTTCATAAAATCACGGCGGCTGATGCCTTGGCGCTCTAAACGCTCTTCTCCGCCATTTTTGCCCAGACCCACGGCAATACGCATACTCGCCTCCTGACAAGAGTAAATAAAAGGCTTAGCCGCTTACTTGTAAACCAAAATGCGACACAGGATCACACGTCGCTACGGCATTGCACGAAGTATCACAGCAATGACCGAAAATCAAAGACGTCAGACACAAACTCCGTTCGCACAAAAGCAACATACAAGCAGGCTACAGCTCATAAACGCCTAGTAAAAGCCTATCCCTTTCTTTGTAATCGGTCAATACGGTGTGTGATTTGAAAAGGAACAAGCCAAGGCATATGTCATAGTTTTTTACCACGAAGTGAGGTCACGCATAAAAACTCTTCAAAGAAGGTGTGCGCATGCTCGTTACATATCAGGCGATTCTGTTAGCAAACTTGAACGTCGTCTCCTTTCCGTAAATATCTTTACATTTCCATGTAATCGTATTTCTTCCAACAATGGGTCGCAGGCTGGCTTTATAATACCCGAGCTGATAGGGAATTCTTGTTTCTAGGGCATTTCTTGGACAAGCCTTGACACAGGACATGCAATCCCAGCAATCCCGTGAAGAACGCAAAAAGGCCTTTCCAGTAGTCGCATCAAGTGCCATCAGATCGCCAGGACAGATTTCTTCACAGAATGTTTCATTGCGACCTGCACATCCGTTACATTTATGGGGATCAATAATAGGAGGCATGGAAGCATTCCTCGTTATGCTTTTTGTCGATCACCAGGGATCAACTGTTCGTAGGGACGTGTAAATGTGGTAATTATACCGCTTTCAGGGTCACGACGTGATTCAATAAAACAGTCAAAATGGACGTCATCACGCTCAGGGTAGTCCATACGCGTCTGCCAGCCAGCCCATCGGGTTTCCTTACGAGCTTTTAAGTGATGCACTACGGCTTCCGCTACATCCACCCGATCCATTGTTTCATGGGCTTCCATCAGCATATGTAAAGAATCTGCTGTCAGATATGCAAACTGACTTTGCAACATCTTTATATGGCGCAGTGCGTAATCCAAACGCTCCTCGTTGGTGCGATAATACTGGCTGGTACCACCAGCATATTCATCCATCAGACGCTGCAGCCGTTCCTTCATTGCAACAGGTTGGATGCCATCTTGACCACGGCGTAAGATTGGTGCATAGACTCGAGCCTTTTCCGCTTCAATCTGGGCTGCATCCAATGGCGCAAGAGATCGATTCTTCATCCATGCCAAAGCACCACGAGCTGCCAGCTTGCCTTCAGCCGCGCAACCGCCCACAAACTTGTTAGGATTGCCCCCTGCTGTTTCACCAGCGGCAAAGAGACCCGGTATTGTTGTCATACGCTCCATAGTAACCCAAAAACCGCTACCTGTATGACCTCCAACGATGTACGGATCAGAACCATAAATTTCAATGGGTTCTTTGGTTACATCCTGTCCTCGACTCGCTAAAAAGAGAACAAAGGAAGGTCGTTCGTTGAGGTAATCTACCAAAAGATCGTGAGCCTTCTCAGGACTGAGGCGGGTCGTGTCACAATAGCAGGGACCACGTCCTGCCAGCCATTCTTCCATGGGAGCATTTGCTCTAATATAACGGGGAGCCGCATCACCTCCAAGATGCTTATACCGATCCATCACATGCTCTCCCTTGGCATTGATGATGGCCGATTTGTAGCCTACGGAAATTGTATCTATGGGACCGCAGAAGTCCTTGGAGCGTGTAGCAACCCATCGCTGTTCCATGCTTGTCAGCTCGGCGCCCTGTCGAAAACCCATGGCATACCCGGAGCCTACACAGTAGGGGCACATCCAGATTTGCGCGCCACTGTCGGTGGAGTCAGCAGTGTACGATTTATAAAGAGTACCAGCTCCTCCAGTACTAATAACAGTAGCTTTGGCGCGAAAAACATAAAATTTTCCATCACGCACGCCAAACCCCATAGCACCAGCACAATGCCCATCGTGCATGAGCAGGCCTGTGGCCACAACGCGATTATACACAACGGCACCACTTTCAAGAGCTTTCTCTGCCATGATGGGCTTGAGTTGTTCTCCGTGGATGGAAATATCCCATTTACCCCGATATGAGGCATTGCCCTCTTCATCTCGCAGAATGGGCAGGCCCCAACGTTCCAGGTCATCTACGCATTCATTAAGTTCATAGGCATTGGAAAGGGCTAAATCTTCTCTAAGAGGACCGCCACCTACCTGAGCACGACTCCAGCGTACCAGGTCTTCTGGAGTTTTGCCTTTAGGAATATAGGTATTGATGGCATCCATGCCAGCTGAGCACGCACCGGAACGGCGAATGTCAGCCTTTTCCAGAATGACTGTTGTAATTCCGGGTTGCAACTTAGCTGCTTCTACAGCCACAAAGCATCCCGCATTTCCCCCGCCGATAATAAGCAGGTCAGCGGTAACTTTTACCGTTTCAACAGATTCAAGCCCAGCAGGGGCAAAATCTACGGCGTGGGCAGTATTCATGCGAGCCATGCCTGTCTCCTTGAATGTTTTCCGTTATCCTTTACGAATTGAAAAGACGGACTTGCAAATCACGATAAATGTCAGAACCATGAGGATATCTGCCACCGGATGCTTAAAGAACATGAACGGATCCTGTTCCGAAGCAATAATAACCTGCTGCAGAGAGGTTTCCCATATGGGGGCAAGTATAAAACCAATGATAAGGCATATAAAAGAGTACTCAAACTTGCGCATAAAATACGCTAACAGCGAAAAGGCGATCATCAGGGTCACGTCAAAACTGGAATACTGTGACAAATAGGAACCCATCACACAGGTGAAGATAATAATTGGATACAGCACCAAAGGGGGAATGCTTACCATCTTGCAGAAAACCTTAAGCCCGAGTTGACCCACGCCTAACAAAAAAATATTTGCCACAATAAGGCTTCCATAGATGGCATAGATAAACTGCGCATTTTGCTCAAACATGAGGGGACCGGGCGTCATGCCGTGCAACACAAAAGCACCAATGAGCAGCGCAGCCGCCATATTCCCGGGAATTCCCAATGTAAACAAAGGAATAAGGCTTGAAGCCACTACCGCACTGTTGGCGGATTCCGATGCGGCTATGCCTTCTAGCCGCCCGGTACCGAACTCTTCAGGATGTTTGGAATGCTTGACCGCCTGATCATAGGCAAAGAAGGAAGCTACTGGTGCGCCGAGTCCAGGGAGGGCACCAACTATCGTGCCGGCAATGGATGACCGCAACAATGTTACGGCGCAGCTAACATATTCCTTTAGCGAAACAAAGCGATCCTCTGGACGCGGTGAAAAGCTGAGCACTTCTGTCTTGCCTTTGTCACCAATGATACGTTCCAACTGTATAATAATCTCGGAAAAGGCCAACATACCGATACCGATAGGAATCAGAGATATCCCCCGCTCAAGGGATACGATACCAAAGGTCAGGCGAGGCATGGCAGAAACCGGTTCGATGCCAATAGTACCAATGAGGACTCCCAGCGAAGCTGCAATAAGTCCGCGAATCATCGACTTTGTGCCCAGTCCGGCGATAATTGTCATCGCCATGCAAATAAGAGCAAAGACTTCGGGCGGCCCCATATAGAGGGCCACAGCAGCCAAAGGAGCGGCCACAAGAATGAGTACCAGCGTAGCAAAAGCGTCACCCGTCACTGATGCATACAGAGCTGTGCGTAATGCCTTTTCCCCCTTTCCCTGCTGGGCGAGAGGATGTCCATCCCAAGTGGTAGCTGCGGATTCAGGCGTTCCTGGGGTGTTAAGCAGGATGCCGGAAATGGAACCGCCAAAAAAAGCACCCTTGTTTAACCCGACCAGAAAGCCAATGGCAGCAACAGGTGACATATAGTAGGAAAGAGGAATGCACAGTGCTATGGCCATAGGACCGTTGATGCCTGGAATAGCACCTGCAATAACTCCAGCAATAACGCCCAGAAGCACGAAAAACAGATTAGCGACGTGTAAAGCCTCTGCAAAGCCCGCGCAAATCATATCAAACATAGCAGACTCCTCAAAAAGCAGGCTCAGGGCATAGGAACGCCAAGGGCAAAACGCATGAGTGCATATACAATGACAACAGGAAGGATGGCCACGATGGTGAGCGGCATCCAACGTCGTTGCCCGCAGGCAAGCTGTATAACAGTCATAAAGACAACGCCCGCCGGTATGAAGCCGACAAGTGACATGGCTGGCATAAGCAGTACACAGGGAAGAAGAAAAGCAACAAGATGGCGCCAGTGAATTTTTTCTATTTCCGTGCCATCTTTACTTTTGCGTCGTTGCTGCACCGTGCGCAAGATACCTAACAAAGCTAAGACAAGCATGAAGCCGGCAGCGATGTTGGGTAAAAGGGTAGCAGGAACGCCATATCCGGGATATTCAGGGGACCATCCTGGGATGATCCAGAGCAACAGAGCGCCGCTGAACAGGGCAACAATACTGTAGGATATACCATCGCGTAGCGTTTGTGTCATTGAGGGATGCTCCTGTATGGGCTGGCGGCGTTGACGCCTAGCTGACCATAAACATAATTGGCGGCTGGACGTCGGCACCTTGCGAATGCCAGCCGCCAATTACGAACCTACTTCCCGTTTTGCTTGGCAAAACGCTCCGAAGCTGTCTGCATGTATTTCTGAGCCTCTTCTGACCCCGCCGGTACAGCGCGCATATGCAGCTTTCCAGTCACGAAAGAGGTAAACTCCGTATTTGCCTGAACCGTGGCAACTACAGTTGAAAGACGCTGACGCACTTCATCAGGCAGGCCTTTGGGGGCAGCCAAAACAACGTACATTTCCACGCTTTCATCCCATCCCTGTTCACGCAGGGTTGGCACGTCAGGAAGCTCTGTCAACCGCACGGGCGTGGACGCGGCAATGCACTTAATCTTCTTGCTGGCAACATAATCAAAAAGAATGGCGCCGGTATGTCCGATATCAGCATGCCCACCCATGACAGCCGCGATAATGGAAGGGCCGCCTGTGCTGGGCATAAGGGAGAGCTTTACCCCTTCTTTTTCCGCAATACGTTTCAAAGCGTCGCGATCATCCGAGCCCTGAAACATATAGGTAAGCCCCTTGCCTTCTTTTTTTGCCCATGCAAAGGCATCTTTTAATGTGTTCCATGGCCGGTCAGGCGCACATATGATGCCGCTTTGGTTTAAACCAAGCAGCGTGAGGTACACGAAATCGTCCAACTTGTATGAAGTATGCACGACATGAGGGGAGTAGGTGAACGCACCTGTAGCCGAAACGCCGAGAGTATAGCCATCCTTGGCAGACGCTGCCAGTTCAGATGCCATGACGCTACCATGTGAACCACCTGGCTTATTGCTCACAAGTACTGGTTGCCCTAGAATATTTTTCATGCGTTCAGCCAGAGCCCGTGTCAAAAGGTCAATCTGTGCACCAGGTTTGGTCATGGTAAGTAATGTCACTGGATGATCAGGATATTCTCCCGCAACTGCAGGACAGATATTCACACAAAGCGCTATGAGCATAGCAAGACAAAGGAAGACACGCATGATAAGCCTCCTATTCCATCAAGATATTGCATGGCTTTCCAGCGAAGCGTTGACACTATGCCCCGCTTCGGTTTTCCTGTACCTAACACTAAGCTGATTGTTTATAGGAAATCTATCAGCTATATGATAAACAGATAAAAAAAATGACCAACAGGTCATCCCACACACATACTTATGAGCTGCGAATGAATGATTTTTGGCACCTTGAAACAGAAGACTTCTTTGAAGGTTTGCAGGACGAAAAAAATGTCTTTCTTACTCTGGCATCGCGGCATTTATTAAAGAGACAGGATACAGTCTTCCTTGAGGGGGAGGCCGGCGCAGCCTGTTTTTATATTGAATCCGGTCTTGTGCGGATTTTTAGTTCTTCGCTGACAGGGAAAGAAATGACACTGTTTTTACGGCGCAAGGGAGAAGTGTTCGGACTTGCAGAACTGATGGACCATACGTCGCGCAAGGCTTCGGCCCAAGCGCTGACTCCATCCGTTATTTATACTAT
Organism: uncultured Desulfovibrio sp.; assembly: GCA_905235595.1. Taxonomy (GTDB): domain Bacteria; phylum Desulfobacterota; class Desulfovibrionia; order Desulfovibrionales; family Desulfovibrionaceae; genus Desulfovibrio. The sequence goes on from CAJOMG010000031.1 coordinate 28,611, forward strand.
TGGAAGGCCTGCCTTTGAACGGCTCCTCCAAAAGTATTTTTCCTTGACAAAACGCGTGATCAGCCTCCTGGGAAAACGTCTGCGTTATATGGGGAAACGTTTAAGCAGTCAAAATGGTGATGTACGGCACAGGCTTGCCTTCTCACTCATCTCCTTAGCCTACGATAGGTTGCAAAAATCGCCCAATTGGGAGCAACCTTGCAGATTGCCCCACCCTATCTCACAGCACCAACTGGCCGCAATGGTTGGATCAACGCAACCGACTGTCAGTTCTGTGCTACAGGATTTTAAAAATGAAAATCTAATCGATACAGCCGGTCATACAATTACGCTCCTTAGCCCAATGAAATTCATATACTTACTCAACACTTGAAAAAACATTATTACCCTGATGCCATTCACGTTCCGTGTTATCTTTGCATAAAATTCCTTGCACAATATATAAAAATACATAAAACAGGATGCATTATCCTTAGTCTTCTGTACAGGCAGCGTATAGTCAGCAATACGACTTTACAGTGCTCGAAATAAACTAAAAGGGGCTATGACCGTGAAGCTGATGACGTTTCGTTTGAAAACCAGAGATGCACTGCCTCAGTGTATAAGCACCTTTCAGGCACAATGCCCGGAGAATGCAACCACGGTTTTAGCCTCGATATATTCTGGCTGGACCGACGAAGATGAAGTCCGTACGCTTCTCAGCCAAATCCGCTCTGCCCTGCCCAAGGCTGTTATTGTTGGCTGCACAGCGTCCGGTGAAATTATGGCAGGAACGATGTCACTTCGTACAACCGTTGTGACGTTCATGGCCTTCACCTCAACGCAATTACAGACACAGCTCATTGATTTCTCAAACATCCCAGTGAATGACGGTGCAGCCGAAGTCGTTGCGACATGCCGCAAACAGAACGACCTCGCCGGCATTGAAGTTTTGTTCGCCAACAATGATGCCAATGCATACGCTTTTCTTGCAGCCATGAGCAATCTTCCCCGTGAACTACCGATTTTTGGCGGCGTGGCCGGCTGTGAGGAGAATGGCAGTTCCTATGTTTTCATCAATGATACTATCATACGTAACGGAGCTGTGGTCTTGTGTTTCCTAGGGCACAACATCCATATCCAGGTTAATGCGAGTCAGGGATGGGACCCATTGGGGCCATGGTTCCATATCACTGCAATGGCGGCAGAAAATGTCATTACAGAATTGAACCACAGGCCTGCAAATTACATTTATGAAAAATACCTCGCCATTTCGCCTGAAGATTTTGAGCAGGAACTTCTTGTTTTTCCACTTTTTCTCGAACGAAATGGACAGCCAATGCTGCGCCATCCATCCTGTACTACCCAGGAAGGCGCTATTGTTCTGCATGGGGATTGTCGCATTGGGGAACGGGTTCGGCTTGCGTATGGTAATCCAGCAAAAATTCTTAATGCTTTACGCAACATACGCAAAAATATATTATTATTTGAACCGCAAGCTATTATGATTTTTAATTGCTCTTCGAGGCGTTTTTTTCTCCTGGAGGCAGCAAATCATGAACTGAAACCGTTTGAAGACATCGCTCCAAGCGCTGGATTATATACAGCAGGTGAGGTTGGCAGGACCAACAACGGTGAAGTTTCACTACGTAACATGACCCTCGTATCTGTCAGCTTTCGCGAAGGAGAAACACTGCAATACAGAAATTCTGCAATACAGCTTATCCCTTCACACAAGCCACTCACCGGCGCCATGAAACTTATGCAGCATATGGCGCATTTTATCACCGTGACCTCAGAAGAGTTGGAAGCTGCCAATCGTCAGTTGCAGCAGTTGGCTACAACGGACAGGCTCACCGCTTTATACAACCGGGGTGAAATTGAATCAATTTTACAGAAAGAAATAGCATCGAGGCGGCAGGAAAATAGACAGATCTGTGCCATTATGCTGGATGTGGACAACTTTAAAATGGTGAATGACACCTATGGCCACGCTATTGGTGACGAAGTACTACACAGTATCGGGGCAGCCCTCAAGCGTAACATCCGACGCGGCGATGCCGCCGGACGCTGGGGGGGAGAAGAATTTTTGATCATCCTTCCCAATTGTAGCATTGACACTGCTGCAAATGTTGCCGAACGTATTCGCACTGATGTTGCTGGAGACTACACCCTGCCAAACGGCGAGCACGTCACCGTCAGTTTGGGTGTAGCGGAATTTTCTGAAGATATGTCCTACATGAATTTTTATCGCATTCTTGACGACGCCTTGTATCAAGCAAAACATCAAGGGAAAAACAACGTTTGTATTGCCTCCATGGACGGCCAGAACCATGCGTAGGAAGGCCTTGCCGTAATGCCCACAAAAACGCACACAACACTCTGCCATGCCATCGCCGTTTTTGTTCCTCTGGCCTATGCCCTTTTCTACACGCCCTATGGCATGGACACAACGGACTTCGGTTATTTTTACGGCTACGCCTGGCGTATTCTAGCAGGGCAGGTTCCCTACCGGGATTTTTATTACATCAAACCTTCACTGCCCCTGTTCTGGCATGCCCTCTGGATGTGGCTCACGCCTGAAAGCTGCAATGTGCTGGCAGGCAAGGCAGGATTTCTGGTCAGCATGCTTGCCGCCAGCTGGTTCACCACCCTGTTCATAAACAAAATTTTCAGGCTGGATGCCCTGGGCATACCCCAGGCATTGCTGGCCACCTGCGGTTTTGTATGGGGCGTGCATACCTTTCCCCATATGCCCTGGCATACGGCAGATGGCATTCTTTTCGCCTCCGGCGCGCTATGGGCCGCAGCTTCCGGCATGCCCGCTCTCGCCGGCGTTCTTGCCGCCTGCACCATGCTCTGCAAACAGTCCTTTCTGCTGTTTCCTCCCGCTCTGGTCGTACTTGCGTACATGCTGGGCGGCACACGGACTGCCTTACGCGCCTTTGCGGCCTGGCTGTTCGTCATGGGGCTTGCCTACGCACTGCTCTCCCTGACAGGCGCACTGCCCGCCTTCCAGCGCATGACAACCGGCCCGTTGGATATACACGAAGCACTGGATGCCGGCATCTTCATTTATCTGCGCCAGTGCTGGTGGATGCCGGGCTGCGCCCTTCTGCCCCTGGTAGCGGCAAAGCTTTTACAAAAACCCCTTCCTGGCATTCTCCAGCCCGCCTATGTATACCTGCTATTGCTGACGGTATGGTATATTGGGGAAGTACGGCAGGCACAGGCCTGGATAGGCTACGGCATCTCATGGCCCACGCTGTTCATGCTGCTGGGGGGCTTATGCGTGTTCATGCCCCATCAGTTTATCACGCCATACATACGCACTCATTTCTCGCACCCACGTTGGTTTGCCAGCATCTTTCTGGGCACCATGCTGCTGGTTTCCTGGTCAGTGGCCATCAGCGGCGGCTATAAAATCCCCGCATTCTTTGCTGTGCCGCTGCTCCTGTCCTTTCTTCTCGTCCATTCCCGTATGGGCGGCAATGCCCGCCGGCTCGCATGGAGCAGCCTGTTGGTGGGCCTGCTGATTTTCGGCGTCGGCTACCAGTATCCCTATGTCTTCCCGGTACGCCCCCTGCAACGTGCAGACCTGATTCAGGACGCCGGACAGGTTTACCCCAAGGCTGCCGGAGTCAAGGTGGATGCCGTTATGTTTGCGAAGCTGGCGGAACTCAAGAAACTGCGTGCAAAATACGGCCCGCGCTACAAGACCATGCCTGGTTTTTCCCTGGCATATTACCTGAACAATGACAGCCCCCTCTACCGTTCGGACTGGCTCATCGACTGGGAAATTAATGCGGAAACCGATGCCCTGTACCAGGAATTGCTGGACAAGCGCATCACCGTCTTCATGGAACGAGATCAGCTCGATGTGCAAAAAGCCGACGCCTATGACAGGGCCGCATATACGGTACCGCAACGAGTACGGCAACAATGGCGCATTGTGGAAGAAACCCCGCATTTTGTTGTCTTTCAGCCACCGTCGCCAGAAGATGCCCCTGACTCAAAGACGCAGCCCATGCCAGCACCCTGACAGGAAGTATTCTGCCCTCAGCAACAGGCATAGACAGGGCCAAAACAGCGTCATCACACCAGGCGCTCAAACCTTTTGGGGCACGCAAGGCAGATCTCGTCCGGCCGCTCTGAAGCCTGGGCTGTGCGGAATCGGCAGAACTCGAGAGAATCCCAGATCTTCAGCGGTGCCGTATGCCTGACTGTGCCAAACACACGGCGACCTTCGTCCTGCTGCACGAATGGCGGATTGCAGTACACGCAAGGAGAGCATTCCCCCTCGGCATCCACATACAGGCAGGACTGGATATGTTCCGCACATTCCCTGCGCGGTGTTGTGCCGGGCAGGCCGTAGTGGATGTGGCGACCCTCAGCTTCAGCCTGTGCCGCAGCCCGGCGCAGCACGTCAAGGGCCGCCCCGATTCTCCTGTCTCCAGGGGCAAAGGCTTCGTCTTGCAGCTCAGGTGCCGCCATGTAGTCCAGCGTGCTGACAATGGCCGTAGACACATTGAGTCGCGCCATCAGTGCCGGCAGCCCGATTACAGCCTCTACCTGCGAGACCAAAAGCAGATAGGCCAGATGGATATGCGGCACAGGGCTTTTTGCCTGCCGCCTCGCCTCCTGCAAAGCGGCAATACCTGCTGTCACTGCCGACAAGGGAATTCCCTTTCTGAAGGCATTGCCCGCCTCATCTACACCCGTCAGAGAAAATGCCACGATATCCAACCCGCAGTCTACCAGCTTGCGGGCAGTGTTTGCCGTGACATGCAGACCGCAGGTGGTCGTGGACACGGCGCAGCCGGCAAGCCTTGCGGCGCTGGCAAAGCTGAAAAAACAGGGGTTGAGCAAAGGCTCACCCCAGCCTTGCAGATGGACGCGTCGGGCACGACGTACAATGGGATGCAGTGCAGCAAAGGTCTCCTCCGCCATATGCCGGTTTTTCCACACGTCTCTGCGGGTTGTGTGCGGACAATACGAGCACTGCCCTGGGCACAGTGAGGTCACTTCAACCTGAACACAATCAAAAGGTCGCTCATCGCCAAACAGGGCCCGGCGCAACCGATCAGTCCAGGGTCGAGCCGTGTACACACTCAGTGGGCTGCTGTCCGGCACTGCGGCGAAAGCTGCCGCATCAGGCCTGACAGTGGTGCCTGATCTTCTGGGTATCCGCTTCCATGAGGTCTCCACATACGGCAACAGGTGTGCATGTCCCCACTTCTGCTTGAACCGGCGAATTCCCTCATTGATGCCCAGACCGAGGTTAATCTGGCTGTGCCCGAGTTTCTCGGCCTCACGTATCACCGCCAGCAGCAGTGCATCTGCCACGCCTGGCGGACAGGATGCCGCCCGAGCAGCGAACATGTAAAAAGCTGTGGTCAGCGAGGCGTATTCCCCCACAGCCAGGGCCAGCAGGCGTGCATTGTCCACTGCGCGGGCAGTGAAGAGCACTGCTGCAGGAGAAGACGCCAGATACTGGCCAATATTGGCATAAATGCTGCTTGTGCCTTCTTCCAGAGCATGACTGCGACAAAAATGCTGCAACAGAGTTTCGTGTTCTTCCCCCATAGGTTCCCTGGCAATCACGCATTCACGACTGGCGCGGCGCAACATATTGCGCAATTTGGCATCCGGAGCAGAAAGAGGCAATGGCAGGAAGGCATAGGCATCCGTATGCACGGCAGCATCTAAAGGGGCGACAGCTGGCCTGTTTGGAGCCAGTACTGTCACAGAGGTACAGCGCGAATGGGCAAGAGCCCTTTCTACAGCAGTATTCAGTGCGGCAATACATGCGCCCGCTGGAGGAGGGGTAGGCAGTGCCGGGTCATACTCCGGAGGATAGGCGACGATGACGCAGTGTTGTCCTTCTTCATAGGCTATGCAGGAATCGTAGGGAATGGCGCGCATGCCCCCCACGGCCACAGCGTATTCCGCCACCTGCTCCATCACATAGGCTTGCGCTGTCAGGGGAGCGCACCCACGAACGGGACTCATGTTTCCCCCCGCAAGCAGGCCCACAACCAGTGCCGCAGCGACGGACGCACCTGTCGTAAGGTAAAGCCATGCTGACGTAACATGCCTCGCAGGCGGAACAAATGAGCAGTGCCCACCAGTGCCACTGCCCTTCCCCGCGTAAAATGGGGTAACATGGCTTCCAGAAAAACATCGTCACGCACAGAGATGACGCGCTCTGTACGTGAGGGGAATTCCGTACCGGTGCCCTGCATTTTTTCTATATCCCCCATTAGATATGCCTGGGTAGATTGTCGCCTGTGCCGTGCCCACGTTTCCGGATGGCGCAAAAAATTAAGAATACGCGGCATGGGGATGCTTTCCAAAGAGGCCAGCTGGTCATCAATGCTCTCCATGCAGAGTACACGTCTGCCCATTTGATGGGCTATTTCCCAGGCCTCCAGGTCTACGGACTGATTCCAACCCAAACGTTGCAGATAGGCATAATAGAGGGAAAAAAAGACGGACCACGGCCTGTGCGTTGCCAGTATGCCGCGTACATCCGCAGGATTGGGCCAGGCCATGTTGCAAAAGCGCGCAAGCCTTCCCTGTGGCCCCCGCACAATATGCTCCAGCCTTTGTATTTCCTCCTCCGTGAGCAACTCGGCAACAGCAGATCCTGCGCCCAGTGTAGCCCCCTGACTGGCTACCAAAGCCAGGCTGGCAGCATCCAAAGGTCCCTCAAAGAGAACGGTTTCCACCTTACGAAACAATTTGCGAAAAGAACGGGCAAAAGAGTAACAAAACAGGTGGGACGTACCACCAATAAAGGAAATGGAATCCTGCTTGCGCACTTCCCAAAGCATGGCATAGGGGCGCTGCTCCGGTTGCTCGGGGAGTTCTCTTCTGCCTGAGGCATAGCCCTTGCGCAGCATCGCTGTCAGGGAGAAATCCACAACTTCGTGTAAAGCATGCCCCTTGGCCCCTGTGTGCAACCTGGCAAAAGGCACATCGCTCATACGCCAAGAGGCTGCCATGTACGGGAGCGCTGGAACACCACCCCACTTTTTTTTGAAGCGGCTGATGCCCTCATTAACGCCCAACCCAAGATGTATGTACCCCTTGCCGGCAGTGCGTGCATTACGCAACATGGATGCAAAGAGCGCGTCTGCGGCGTGCGGGGTATAGTGCAGGCGGGAATGTGCCCCGATAATATAGCTGCAAAAGACTTCCGGGGCATAATCCATGACACAGCAGGCAGCAAGATGCCCATCCTTGTCCCAGGCATTGAGCAGGCGGATGTCTGTACCCGGCGCATCCAGCATGGCTGCTGTACGCGCAAAGAGCTCCCGTGCCTGTGGCCGCAGGGTTCTGCGGCGCACAAATTCCGCCCACAGGCGTCGGTGCTCTGCAGAAAACACTCTGTTCTCTTCAATGTGCAGCCGTTCTTCGGCCCGACGTACAGGGGCACGCAAGGCCCTTGGCACGGGAGCGTCGGCCGCCAGAATGTAGTACACATCCTCCTCATCCAAGTAGGGGCGCACCATCTCGGGCAAAGTGGGGGCAATGACCCAGCAGTCATCAATGGCACGCTCTCGGGCCAAGGAAATGACTGCAGCCATGAATTGGTCTGCGTCATATTCGCCCCTGAGTGGGTAGCCAATGCCCACCAGCCAGTCTTCGCCCAGTAAAAAAAGAAAATTGTCCCGCACCGTGGCCAGGCCGCCTGAAACGGCCTGCATAAAGGCCATAGAGTGTTCTGGCACCGTACTGACTGCTGCTGGATTTGGAAGCATGGTGTACATCCTCATGGCTCAAGCAGAGCGCACCGGATCTTTTTGTAAGTATAGCTTGCCTCCATCCCTGCCGTCCAGACAGAATCTGTGCCGCAGCACTTGCCAAAAGGCGCAAAATGCGGAATTTTTAAGGCGATGCCGCAGGGGCCTGCGGCGCATCTATCAACTTTTCAGGATAGGGGAAGGGACCATATGAAAAAACTCTTTGCCATGCTGGCCTTGGCGCTTATTTTTGCGCCCATGGCCACCCACGCGTGGAGCCCGTCCGGCGACGTCACCGTCATTGTAGCCTATAAAGCCGGTTCGGGTACGGATACTGGGGCACGTTTACTGGCATCAAAGGCGGAAAAGTACATCGGTAAAACACTGGTGATCAACAATCTGCCCGGTGCGGACGGCAAGATTGGCTGGACAGAACTGGTCAAGGCCAAGCCCGACGGACAAACCATCGGCTTCATCAACCTGCCCACTTTTACGACTCTGGCTGTTGCGCCCAACTCCACCTTCAAGGTGAGCGATGTCATCCCCATCTGCAATCATCTGACAGAAACAGCCGTAGTTGTGGTCAAAGCCGACAGTCCGTGGAAAGACCTCAAGTCTCTCGTGGCTGCCTGCAAGGAAAAGCCCAATATCCGCTGCTCCACCAATGGCGTGCAGGCATCAAACCACACGGCAGCGCAACTGCTGGCCCAGAGCGCCGACTTCAAGTACAAGGCCATCCCCTATGGCGGCACAGCCGACCAGCTGCTTGCCCTGCGTCAGGGGGAAGTGCAGTTCACCTGCGCCAAGGTTGCCGACATCGCCCAGCTCATCAAGGGTGACAAACCTGAACTGCGCGTACTCGGGGTATTCGCCCCCCAGCGTCTGCCCGAACTGCCTGATGTACCGACCCTTGGCGAACTGGGTTACTATGACAAGTGGTATGGCTCTGCCCGCGCCCTGGTGGCACCCAAGGGCACACCACAAGAAATTATCGATTTCTACGTAACGGCCTTCCGCAAGACCATGGAAGATCCAGATTGTAAGGCTGCCCATGAAAAGGCCGGTCTTGCCCTTGATTTCAAGGACAATAAGCAGCTTGCCGCTCTCATCGCCGAGCAGGAAGTCTTCTGCCGCGATGTCATCACCAAGCTGTACGCAAAGTAACCCTGTATGCGGGGGCACTGGCTGCCCCCGCACTGATTTCATCTGAGCGTGCAGCGTCTGCCACACTGCACGTTCTTTACAGGCAATCAACCTTCGGCATTATGGAAGACGGGATGAAAAAATCAGATATTGGCATTATTGCCATCATGTACGGGATCTGCGCCTTCTTTTTTTTCATGACCGTAGAGCTGCCGGAGGAGGCGCAGACCTACCCGCGCTGCCTGCTTGCCGGGCTGTGTGTACTCAACACACTGTATATGCTGCGTTGCCTTTTACGCCTGCGCCGTGAGGGATTCAGCAATGATCTGCCGCAGATTTTCTCCGGTTTTATGCGCAGCCAGTTCTTTCTGGTGGTGCTGTGCTGCATTGGCTATATGTTATTGATGTATGCGGCCGGCTTTTATGTGGCGAGCATTGTCTACCTTACGGGTGTTATGCTGCTGCTGCATGTGCCCAAACTGCACATCCTGCTCACAGTGGGCGTACTGGCCCTGCTGATTTACGCCGTATTCACGCTATTTCTCAAAGTGCCCCTGCCTGTGGGCGTACTGTTCAGCTAGGGATGCCACACGACGCCAATCCGAGAAACTAAGGAACAGCCATGGAAACTCTGACTCTCATGGGCATGGGCTTTGTACATGCCTTAAGCCCCGTCAACCTGTTCGCCATGTTTGCCTCCACGGCAGTGGGCGTAACCATCGGCTGTCTGCCCGGTCTTTCCGCAGCCATGGGTGTGGCCCTGCTCCTGCCTGTCACATTTGGCATGGACCCGGCAACGGGGCTCATTGTTCTGGGCGGCATCTATTGCGGCGCAATTTTCGGCGGCTCCATCAGTGCCATTCTCATCCACACACCGGGCACACCGGCATCAGCCGCCACAGCCATTGAAGGCTACCAACTGACATTGCGCGGCCAGGCGGCCAAGGCTTTGACCACGGCCTGCTTTGCCTCCTTCTGTGGTGGGCTCCTAAGCTGCATATCCCTCTACTTTTTCTCCCCGCTTTTGGCGCAGCTTGCCATGAAATTCAAAAGCCCGGAATACTTCTGGCTCTCCCTGTTCGGACTGACCATTATTGCCGGTGTTTCATCCAAGTCCATGCTCAAGGGGCTCATGTCTGGCGTGCTGGGGCTTTTGCTTTCCACCATAGGCATGGATCCCATGGAGGGCGTACCGCGCTTCATGTTCGGCCAGGCGACCCTCTATAACGGCATTGACACCACATGCGCACTGATCGGCCTGTTCTCCATGTCACAAATTTTGATCCTGGCAGAAAAAAAGATTGTCCAGCGACCCCGCGCCGCAGAATTCAAAGACGCATTCGGTCTCAGTGGCAAGGAAATACGCCGTATTTCACCTACAATCCTTCGTTCATGGGTCATCGGTAATATTGTTGGCATTCTGCCAGGTGCCGGAGCTTCCATAGCCTGCTTCATGGGATACAATGAAGCCCGCCGCTTCTCCAAGCACAAGGAAGAATTTGGCAAGGGCTCCATTGAAGGTGTTGCTGGTTCCGAAGCTGCCAACAACGCGGTTACCGGAGGTTCGCTCATCCCCACACTGACGCTGGGCATTCCCGGGGAATCAGTGACAGCCGTGCTCATGGGCGGCCTCATCATACACGGGCTCCAACCCGGGCCGGCACTCTTCACCACCTATGCGGGCATGACCTATACCTTTTTTGCCGGCTTTGTCATTGTGCAATTTCTCATGCTGGGCATTGGCATTCTGGGATGCAGGGGCTTTGCCACCATAGCCCGTCTTTCCGACGCCATTCTAATTCCCTCCATTTTCCTGCTGTGCGTTGTAGGTTCCTATGCCATCCACAACAACTACACAGAAGTCATTATCATGATGATCTTTGGTGTCATCGGCTATCTAGCCCGCAAGTTTGATCTTAATGCCGCTGCCATTGTCCTGGGGCTCATCCTCGGTCCCATTGGTGAAAAGGGGTTGCGCCGTGCACTTATGCTCAGTGATGGCGACCCGTCCATACTCTTTTCCACACCCATCTGCTGGACACTCATCGCACTGTGTGTACTGGGCGTACTCTCCCCCATACTGATGGGCAGAATGGAAAAAAAGATGGCTGCGCAACATGAAAATTGTTGAATGTAGGGGTCAAAAGTATTGACCTCGTCCATTGATGTACCTAAATGATTCTTAATCTCACCTTGCTTCAATGGAAGTTCATGGTGAGGATGTATGAATTCGAGCACCATTGAGGAGGGAGCATGTCGAATTCCATGTATTTTCTATTGGCTATAGCCGCACTTATTGTCGGCTATATCGTGTATGGCACGTTTGTAGCCAAAGTTTTCGGGGCGGATCCCAACCGTCCGACCCCTGCAAAAACCATGGCTGACGGCGTGGACTATGTGGAAATGTCACCTTGGAAAGTATGGTTGGTGCAACTGCTAAACATCGCCGGTGTGGGCCCTGTGTTCGGCCCCATTCTGGGAGCACTCTACGGACCCTCAGCTCTACTGTGGATTGTCATCGGCACCATTTTTGCCGGCGCCGTACATGACTATATGTCCGGTATGCTTTCGCTGCGTTACGGCGGCTGCAACGTGCCCGAAGTGGTGGGGCATACCCTGGGCAATGTCGCCAAACAGTTCATGCGCATCTTCGCCGTGGTGCTGCTGGTACTCGTGGGCGTTGTCTTTGTAGCAGCACCGGCCGGCCTGCTGGCCAAGCTGTCATCTTCCAGCTGGGGCATGCCTAGCATGACCGTCACCATCTGGGTGGGCATCATTTTCGCTTACTACTTCCTGGCGACCATCATGCCCATTGACAAGATCATCGGCCGCTTCTACCCCATCTTTGGTGCCCTGCTTATCATCATGGCCGTGGGCATGAGCATTGCCATGTTCACCAACGGTTGCGACTTCTACAACAGCGTCAACTGGGGAGACTGGAGCACGCAGCATCCCAAGAAGCTGCCCATTTTCCCGCTGGTGTTCATCACCATTGCCTGCGGTGCACTTTCCGGCTTCCACTCCACACAATCGCCACTCATGTCACGCTGCCTTTCCAATGAAAAATACGGCCGCGGGGTATTTTACGGTGGAATGGTGGCCGAAGGCTTCATCGGTCTGGTCTGGGCAACCGTGGGCATGACCTTCTACCACGGGCCCGATGCCCTGGCTGCTGCCTTGAAAGCCGGCCCCGGCAATGTGGTCTTTGAATCCTCCCTGGCTCTCATGGGCACCTTTGGCGGTATTCTGGCCGTGCTGGGGGTTGTGGCGCTGCCCGTCACTTCCGGTGACACAGCCTTCCGTGCAGCGCGCCTGACCCTTGCTGAATGGTTCAACTTCCCACAGAAGGAAATACCCAAGCGCCTTCTGTTGGCTGTGCCCCTGTTTGCCGTGGGTATTATCCTGAATAATGTGGACTTCAATATCATCTGGCGTTACTTCGGCTTTGCCAACCAGGCATTGGCCACAGTCATGCTCTTTTCCGGCGCTGCCTGGCTTGCCCAGCGCAACCGCTTCCACTGGATCTGCACCGTGCCCGCTACCTTTATGACGGCTGTGTGCGTGAGTTTCATATGTCAGGCCGGCATTGGTTTCGGGCTAGATCCCATCACGTCTAACTATATTGGCGTGGCCGCTGCCGTCGTATGCTTTGTGGCATTCATGCTCTGTGGCCGCAAGCCTCTGGCTGGAGCTGAACAGCAGGCATAGGCTACAATAGCACTCCGACTATCTGTATTTAGGACGGGATCTTCGGATCCCGTCTTTCTTTTTTTGCACAAGACGCCTATATACAAATTTCGGCAGAGAGGGTACACCGGGCCCAAGCCGAACAAGGTATACCGGCATTTTCAGTTATCATAAAAAGGGTGCAGTATGGGTTCTCTTATCCTTGCAGGGGATTCACTGGCCGTGGGGCTTTACCAGCCATTGCAGCGGCATCTCCCTTCCATAGTATCTGTTGCCCAGGATGGACGATGTGCAAAAGACGCACAGCATATTCCTGCAGACGCATCCATGGTCATTGTTTCTCTAGGCACCAATGACGCCGATGCAAGGGCACCTGCAGGCTGGGAGCAAACCTATGCCGAACGTCTGCATGGCATTATGTGCGCTGCCCCCGCAGCACATTTTCTCTGGCTGCTGCCGCCGGCCATGGGAGAAGCAGGACGCGAATTTTTTGTAGATCAACGCCGCAGGGTCATTCGGGATGTGGCAGTTGCAGCGCATGCGCTGCATATGGAGCCCTGGCCAGTATCCGACTACCAGAATTATTATCAAGGGCAACAGATACGAGATGACGATGGCATCCATTTTACAGCACAGGGATATGCCTTATGGGCCCATGCAATACAGCTTGCCTTTGCATTTGCCATCGCACAGTGCGCATAAATATATCGCAACCTGCTATCAGGGCGTACTTCTAAGATCTGGCATACAACTTGGGTAAAAAATGGACACTGAAAGACGATGTCATGGCCAAAAAATGCACACACGGGCATGGAAGTATTGCGGATCTATTTGAATTCCCGGCATATTCCATTAATGGCACTCAATATGCTTACCGTATGACATTAGACTATTGCAGACTGTATGTACTCTTGAGGAGAAAAACATGAAGAAATTATTGGCGATACTGGTTGCAACAGTGCTTTGTTCTGTCGGATACTACGGCCTTGGTATGGCCGCGACCGATGGCGGCGGGTATCATCCTGCGCAAAGGCAACAACAGAATGTAAGAGGTCACATGCAAGTCGACCGGGCCCATGACAGGTATGGGCACAGCCCTGGCATGCAGGATGATCGCAGGCCCGGTGGTTCTGGTATCCATTCAGACCGCAGGTCAAAAGGACATGGCCATGGTATTCATGGAGACCGCAGGTCAGACGGGCATGGCCATGGCATACACGAAGATCGCAGGCCCGGAGGATACGGCCCAATGCATGGCGACCACCGCCCTGACGGGCACAAGAACCATAGATACGACCCACAAGGCCAACGCCCTCATGGACACGTGCAAGGCGACCGTGGCTCTCATGGAATGCATTACAGGCCGCATGGATACCGCCCCCATGACCGACGTTAAGCATAGAGCTGACCCGTTACTACAGCTCTGACGCTGTTGCTGCCCATGCACGACGCGTCTTCCTGCACTGTTTCAGGATGTTACTTGCGCGAGATGCATGAAGCTACGAGACAAGGAAAAGCACAAAAAACGTCCCGCAAAACTGATACGCTTTGCGGGACGTTCTGATTATCGCATTTGGCGGAGAGGGTGAGATTTTAATAAAAGCATTAATTTGTTGTAATTAAAGCTATAATTTTTTATTATGCTATAATAATACCCCTATATATACCCCCTCATTTTATGGATGTAAAAAAATGTCTCTATACGCCATTGG
>CAJOMG010000032.1:0-25732 GCA_905235595.1 uncultured Desulfovibrio sp.
ACGGCCCGCATGTATGTGGACCAGATGCGCAGCGGCGAAGACTACGCGAAGCTGACACGCGCCATATCCATCGTGATTGCCGATTTTGCATTTTTCGCTTGTGACAGCGCGTACCATCATCGTTTTCGGCTGTACGACGCAGAGAATGCTGTAGAATACCCCGGTTCCATAGAAATCAATATCCTGGAGATACCGAAGCGACGCGGCAACAGCACGAAAGTCAGCCACTGGCTGGAATTCTTTGCAGCCCGCACGGAGGAGCAATTTATGCAGCTTGTCCAAAATGAACCCGCCATGGAGCAGGCCTGGGGAGTCATCAAGCATTTGAGCGCTGATGAACGGGAACGAGCCGAGGCCGAAGCCGTGGAAAAGGCCCGTCGTGATATGGTGTCCCGCTTGCGTTCTGCAGAGATAAAGGGGCACACGGCAGGGCTGGCAGAGGGCAAGGCTGCAGGGCTGGCAGAAGTAGCCCAGAATCTTCTTCATCTTGGGCTCCCTATTGCCCAGATTTCAGAGGCAACCGGCCTTTCCCCCGCAGACATTGAGGCGTTGCGCCAGGTGCAGTAGTGCAGTTCCACGACCCGGTAGACAAAAACAGTTTTTCGTAACCGTCCAACCGACCACATCTACTGGTACACGTAGTAGACTGATAACGCATGGGCAGGCCAGTTTCATTACTGGCCTGCCCCTTTGTATCAGAACCCATCCCCTACGGGGAGATGCAGTTTGGGGGACGGTTACATAACAACCTGCCCTCATGGGCAGGGCTGTTCTTTGACTCCAATGAGGTATACTGTCTTTCCAGTGAGCTGGTTAATCTTGAAATCCTTGAATAGCTGCAGTAGCGCTACAAAGGCAGTTGGAGTTTTTACAGGAGGATGGCGAGGGAGCCCTCGCCTCCTGCCTGAGCAGGGGGAGCCATGTCTGATGCAGAATCTTTCGACAATAATCCATTCCGTGCACTTCAGGGCAGGCTCTTTCCTGATGCTGTCAAGGCGCAACGGCCTTCTGAAAATGTTGTCAGGCGAAAGCGCAAGGCAAAGCAGGCGTCCTGCATAGGGGCCAGTGACACGTCGGAACAGACCGAAGGTGTCAGCGCGCAGGAGAGAGATCTGTTTCTCAATGCCGTGCGACGGGTACAGCCCGTACACGGCCATGAGAGGGGAACATTTTCCCTGGAAGAGATGGGGGCTGTTACGGTGCCGCTGAAAAAAAGGAAGAAAGGGAAGAAGCTTTCCCCGCAGGGAGAGGCTGTCCCTGCGAAAAAGCCGCAGGAGAACAGTCCTCACTGCGCCACAAACAGCACTTCTGCCGATGTGCACAGTGGGCACGCCGATTCGGTGCAGAAGGAAGGTTTGCTCTGTACGGAGGAAGATGCGGATGCCGCTGCTTTCCTGCGTGCCATGAACGCGGTGCAGCCTCTGGCTCCGCGTGGCAGAGATGTCTCTCCCCTGCCGGCGCAGGGCACACCGCCCCCTCAGGGAGAGGCAAGCATGCAGGATGTTATGGAAGGCAAACTTGAGTTCGCCCTTTCATTTACAGATGAATATCTGGAAGGCCATGTTGTTGGCCTCGATGAGATGACCATGGCCAAGCTGCGTTCGGGCTCGCTGAGTCCGGAGGCGCATCTCGACTTGCACGGGCTCAATGCCGTGCAGGCTTTTGAATACCTGCGCGGCTTTCTCAAAAGCAGCTGGTTTAAGGGCTTGCGCACGGTATTGGTTGTGCCGGGGCGTGGCCGCAATTCCCCAGATGGCATAGGCGTACTGCGTGAAAAATTGCAGAATTGGCTCACGCAGGAACCCTTTAAGCGCGTGGTGCTGGCTTTTTGTACGGCGCAACCCCATGACGGCGGGCCCGGCAGCGTCTATGTGCTGCTGCGCAAATATCGTAAAAAAGGCAGGGTGTACTGGGAACGTATGCCCGCAGATGCGGATTTGTATTGATCCTGAGGTGTTTTTATCATGTCAGTGCAAAAACGTCTCAACCTTGATGCGCAGCCTGTCTTTTTGATGGATGGTTCTGCGTTTATCTACAGGGGCTTTTTCGCCAACAAAACGATGTGCCGTTCAGATGGCTTCCCCACTAATGCTCTTGTAGTGGTGACGCGGCTTTTATTGCGCATTTTGCGAGAGGAACGGCCCGGGCATTTTTTGTTTGTCAAAGACGGTAAGGGAAAAACCTTTCGCCATGACATCTTTCCCCTCTATAAGGCAAACCGCGACGCGCCACCAGATGCATTGATCTGCCAGATGGATCCCATTCTGAGGATGGTGCGCGCTCTGGGGATTCCGGTGGAAATATCCGAAGGCTGTGAGGCAGACGATTGCATCGCATCATTGGCGGCACGTTTCAGTGACCGCCTTCCCGTGGTCATAGTCAGCGGGGACAAGGATTTGAAGCAATGCCTCGGGCCCAATGTGTACATGTGGGATCCCGCTTCGCGCGAGGAAAAACTGCTTACCGCCGCGTCCTTCGCCGCGGAGAGCGGAGTCACGCCTGAACGGTGGCCGGATATGCAGGCCCTTATGGGGGATGTCAGCGACAACATACCCGGTGTGCCGGGTATTGGCCCCAAGACGGCACAGAAGATTTTTGCCATCTGCCCAAGCCTTGAGGATATTCGCGACCATTTTTCCCTCTTGCCCCCAAAGCTGCAGGATAAGTTGCGCGGTCATCTGGATGCAATGTTTCTTTGGAGGCAGTTGACCACACTCGCACGTGACAAATGCGCCAATGTGCGCCTGGAAGATACCCGTGTGCGTCCTTTGGATACCGCTGCCTGCGCTGCCCTGGCAGACGAATTTGAACTGCTCGCCTTGCGTCGGGAAATGGCTGGGCTCGCACGGGTGCAGCAGGCGAGTCAGGGGCAGCATGCCCATGACGGCGGGAACGCCGGCATGGTGGAACAGCCGGTACAGCCTGTTGCGGTTTCGTCTCCTGGAAGGATGTGTCGGCCCCCGACAACCGATATAGGAGCCCAGATGCATTTGCTGGACACGTCTGTGCCGCCAGAATCTCCGGCCATACATACTGCAGATGCGCTGCCGCCATGCAGTGGACGGCAGGTGGCCATTATCTGGGCAGACGGTGCGCAACATGCGCCACATGTGGCTGTAGATGGCGCAGAGGATGTGCTCTGGACAGGGCCTTTACTGCAGCTGAGCACCTGGCTGGCCAGTGCGCGCCGTCTGGTCGTGCATGACTTCAAGGCAGTGCCTGTTCAGGAAGTGTGGCGAGGATTGGTCAAAGAGGGGAGGGCCTGTCCTGCAGTGTTTGATCTTGGCCTTGCTGCCTATCTTGTCAATCCGGAAGAAAATGATTACGGCTGGCCCCGTCTGGTTGTGCGCTGGGGTGCCTGCCTGCGTGGTGAAAAAGGCGAAGGCGGGCTCGGCCCGGCAGCCATGGCTCTGCGTATGGCATCGGTTCTGGAACAGCGATTGGAGGCAGATTGCCTGCTCACACTCTATACGAGCCTGGAATTACCGCTCACACCAGTGCTGGCAGCAATGGAGGCCAGTGGCGTGCCCATTTCTGCCACCGCATTTCGGGATTTCCTGGAGGACGTGGAGGGCGAATTGCATCGTTTAACCAATGCCGTGTACACACAGGCCGGGACAACCTTTAACATCCGTTCGGCGCAGCAGCTGGGCGAGGTGCTGTTCAACAGGCTCAAGTTGCCTGAACCGCGCAAGACCAGGGGAGGACAGGCTTCCACCAGCCAGGAGACACTGGAAAAACTGGCGGAACAACATCCGGTCGTGGAGAGTATTCTACAGTATCGCAAACTGGAAAAAATGCGTTCCACCTATCTGGACCCTCTGCCGCGCCGTGTGGACGGGCATGGTCGGCTGCATACCACGTTTAACCAGAAAGGAACGGCTACGGGCCGCCTTTCATCCAGCAATCCTAACTTGCAAAATATCCCTGTGCGCGGCCCGCTGGGCAAGCGCATGCGAGCCTGTTTTATTGCCGGCCCCGGGCTGTCGCTGGTGTCGGCAGATTATTCACAGGTCGAGTTGCGTGTACTGGCTCATATGCACAGGACAGTGCCCTGTTGGAATCGTTTCGTAAGGGGGAGGATATACATGCGCGAACGGCGGCCCTAGTCTATGATCTTCCGCCCGAACGCGTCAGTTCAGACCAGAGGCGCAATGCAAAAACCATCAATTTTGGGCTGATATATGGAATGGGCGCACAGAAGCTGGCACGCGAATTGAAAATTCCTGTCAGCGAAGCCAAAGCCTTTATTGCCCGCTATTTTGAGCGTCTGAGCGGGCTCAGGGCATTTTATGAGAATGTGGAGATAGAGGCCAAGCGCCAAGGCTACGTAACCACCCTGGGCGGACGGCGACGCCTTGTGCCTGATATCCATTCATCCAATGGACAGGCCTATGCCTTGGCGCGACGGCAGGCCATCAACACCGTCATTCAGGGCTCTGCTGCAGATATCATTAAATTGGCCATGCTTGCCGTGGCCCATGATGCCGAGCTGCAGGCTTTGGACGCGCGTCTGCTGTTGCAGGTGCACGATGAGCTTCTTCTGGAGGCACCCATGGCGACAGCCGCTGCCGTTGGGGAACGCGTAGCAGCCCTTATGGGCAATGTGCGGCCGGGGGGACAGGAACTCTCGGTGCCCCTGGTCGTTGACTGGGGCACGGGGCCTAACTGGGGTGTGGCGCACCAATAAGGGCGGCTGTAAACCGTTGCCCGGTTAATCAGCCCCATTGAGGCTGGTGAGCTTCGTCTGCACGGTGCGAACGCTTTTGCCCAGGGAGGTAACGGCATCGTCAAATTCTTTCTGCAGGCTGTCTATGAGTTCACGCACAGAAATGATTTTATTGACACGCGCAACATTGGCCCCGCAGAAAGCGAACCCACGCTCAAGGTTGCCCCTCATGGCATTGATCAGTGCCTGTGCAATGCAGTAGGGGGTTTTTTCCTGCTGGCAGGTATGCACACAATGAAAGATGCATTTGAAGGGCTTCTTTTTCCCTTCTCGTGAGGCATGAATGAAGTCATTATTCAGTGCGCGCCCCGGCATGCCCACAGGACTTTTAATGATGGTGATGTCTTCGGCTTTTGCGTTCAGGTAGCTTTGTTTGAACCGTTCGTCGGCATCGCATTCAACCGTGGCCACAAAACGTGTGCCCATTTGTACGCCTGAAGCCCCAAGGTCGAGAAACTGCTTGATGTCAGCCCCTGTGTAAACGCCACCTGCGGCGATGACGGGCACGGCACGGCCGCACCTGTCCTCCATGGGCTTGACCGCTTCCACAACCTGGGGCACCAGCACTTCCAACGCATGGCCGGGATCCTGTATTTCCTCTGGCTTGAAGCCAAGGTGCCCGCCTGCTTTGGGCCCTTCTACCACAAAGGCATCCGGTGTGTAGCCAAAACGCGAAAACCATTTTTTGGCGATAACAGTGGCTGCCCTGGCGGATGAGACAATGGGTACGAGTTTTGTTTTGAATTCCTGTTTTTTTTCTTCGCAAAGCTGCTGTAGGTGGTGTGGCATATCCAAGGGCAATCCAGCGCCGGAAAAAATGATATCCGCCCTGTTTTCGATGGCAGTGCGCACCATTTGCGTAAAGGTGGTTAGAGCCACCATGATATTGACGCCGATGATGCCTTCGGTAAGCTCTCGTGCCTTTAGAATTTCGGTGCGCAGGGCTCGCAGGTTTGCGGCCAACGGGTCTTTGGCCACATCGGGTTCCTTCATGCCGATCATGGCTCCGGCGATGACTCCAATGCCCCCCTGATTGGCAACAGCCGAGGCCAATCCTGCAAGGGAGATACCCACTCCCATGCCACCTTGCACAACGGGGATTTTGGCTGTGAGATCACCAATCTTCAATTGGGGGAATGACATAACGATCCTCCGTTTTGTCTTCGCCGCATGGGGGCATCCTGTTTTAATAAGCATAGTCGCTCGCCTTGAAAATAGCCACAGTTTTTTTTCGGTGGGGAAAAATTTGAGGCCGTATGCACCTTATATGGCACAAAGCCCGGCATAGGGGCACCACGAGCAATGTTTGCCCTGGCGAGCTGCAAAAAAAGGCATATGCCGCATATGCAGTAGTGTAATGTTTATAGCAAGGCCACAGTAATACAGGGCATTCTTGCGTTCTTCCTCATTGAGGCCGTCAAACAGGGAGTATTCCTTGCCGGAGGAGCGCAGTTCTACCAGGGCTGCGTCAGCCAGAGCGCCCATGTTGGCGGCTTGTGCCATGACGAGGTAACAGGGCAGTTGCACGCTGGGCAGGCGGGAACACAGCGAAGCAAAGAGTGTATCCAGCTCTTCCAGGGTGTCGGTAGCGGGTGGTGAGGCCCCGCAGCTTTTACACAGGTCAGCCATTTTTTGGAAAAAGCCCGCATCGGTCCACAGGCCGGCTTCATGCTTTTTGAGTGTGCCGGTCTTATAGTCGAGAATGTGCAAAAACCCTTCGCGCACATCCAGCCGGTCGATAATGCCGGTAAAGGCATAGTCGCTGTCACCAAGGTGGACAATGGCGTGCAGCGGTTTTTCCAGTGCGACAATGCGCGTGATTTCTGGCTGGTTTTGCAGAAAGGACCACAGGCGCACAGGCGCCGTCTCTTCCAGCATAAGGCAACTGTCCGGGGGCAGCTGATGCCGCAGGTCAGCTTTTTCCAGAGCCGCTGTAAACCGTGCTTGTAATGTTTCCCTGCTGATGTCGCCACGGTGAAGCTCTTTATTCAGGTACGGTTCAAAGAGGGTACGCAGGGTTTCATGAATACATATGCCCACGGCGGCAGGGTCATCCTTCTCATTTACTTCGTGAAGTGGTTCAAGATGGCAGAGATGCTGGCGGGCAAAGCGCAAGGGGCATAGCTGGTAAACATCCATTCGTGTGGCTGATAGCGGGGCACTGAGAAATTGGGACATGGCCCTGTCAAGAGGCTGGGCACGTTTCAGCACTGCGGGTTCTGATGGAGAAGGCCGTATTGTACAGCTTACGGTATGCAGAGGGGCCTGCCCCTGTGTCAGCAATGTACTCCGACGGCGCTCCTCCTGCCAGATATGCTGTTCCACAAATCGACTGCGGCTCTTTTTCCCATCAAACAGGGCAGAACGGGTAATACCTTCTTGCCAGTAAAAGAACACTTCCTGAGCGCCGGCGCACAGTCGATACAGGTTGTAGGCAATGGCCTGTTCTCTGCCGTGGGCATGCGGCAATCCCAGGGCAAGGCGCAGGCTGTCTGGCAGCAGGGGGTCCTGTGCAGGATTTCCGGGCAGCTTGTCATCTGTTGCATCAAGCAGGAATACTCTGTCAAAGTGCAGCAATCGTGTTTCAAGGAGTCCTAATATCTGCAGTCCCGTAAGGGGTTCTGCTTCAAAGGGCACGCGTTCCTTTTGCAAAAGCTGGCGCACGATGCCGTGTCGTGTAGATGTGGGAAGAATCTTGTGGGCAAGGCAGTTTTGTCGCAAGGCAGGGGCGATATGGCGCGCCAGGCGGTACATGGCCTCGGCGTCCAAGGGAAAATGCTGCCATATATCGCCGCCATTACGCAGTAAAAAGTCGCAAAGCCCCAGGATCCAGACGGCCATGTCGTTCAGGGTTGCTGCCGCGCAGGGCCGGCATAGTATATGATCGGCCATGGTATTGAGAAGCTCGTAAAGCGTTGCAGGCAACGTGGGCTGTACGTCTGCCATGAGCGCATCCCAGTGCACAAAGCGTGGCCCATGCCGGATGTTTTTTTCCAGATGGCGCAATGCAACGCGCAGGCGCTGGTTTGGGTCATGCTCCTTTGCGGCGCTGAGCAGGCGCAAGTACGGATGGTGCAGGCATTGCAAGAGATGGCGCCAGTAAAAACGTCCGTCTTCTGACCGGGTTTCACACAGTACAAGAGCCGCTTCCAGCAGTCGGTTCAGTGGGGAGCGGTTCAAGGGATAGCCCATGGAGATGTTCACATCTTTATGGGGAAGATGATGGAGTACGGGAAGCAGCAGGGTATTGTCTGTGAGAACGATGGCTGTGGAGGCTGTTGCAGCAGAGGTGTCGGCCAGTGTCGCCTGCATTGCTTGAAGCTGTGAATGACAGTCGTAGCCGGCGAGAAAGGATATCTGCGGCTGATGTGCGACCTGCTGTGGCATTGGTTCTACGGCAAGCTCGGCTTTCGCCTTCCAGCGGCGCAGCAGATCGATGAAAAAGTTGCAGGACCAGTGCTGGCCTGTTCCATCAACCAGGGCGGGATCTGCATGCAGGCACATATGGGCGCCGGCCTGCCATAGCCTGTGCAACAGGGCATCTTCGCTGCCCGAGAGCAGAGCAAAACCCGCCATGACCACAGGCCGTTGCGGGCTGGGGAGGAAAAAGGAGGGAACGGGTCCATCGTGCCTGGCCACGGTGAAGGCATCCAGGCCAGGTGTTGACCAGCCTCGCTGTTGGAGTTCACTGAGGTATGCCTTGCCGATGCGTCCCAATGCTCCCAGAAGATCGGCGGCTGCAGGGGAGACTTCCTCTTCAACATGGGCCAGATCCACAGCGGTGAGGCAGTGCGTCAGCATTTCTTCAAGAATGCTGGCAAGGCGAAGTCCCCAGGGTAAAAAACGGGCCAAATCCATATGTGCAAATCGTGCGCAGAGGCTTTCGTCTTCATGGGCCAGCATGGTCAGACAGTCATAGAGCACAGCAACTCTATCCAGTTCACTGGCCTGATGCAGGGGGGATATGCTTATATGCGAACGCCATAGGGCAATGGCATCTGCAAGAGGTAAAAAATGGGGCAGAGGGCCTGAATACCCGGCAGCGGCATACAGATGCGTGAGGTAGCGCCAAGGCCGATTGTGCGGCGCAATGAGCAGTACGGATCCGGGGTGGCCGTTGCTTATGCGCTCGAGGAAAATTTTCAGGTCGGGCAGGAATGGGCGTTGCCAGGGGAAAATCTGGATAGTGGAGCGTTTCATGAGGTATTCATTCCCGCAGTTGTTGCAGAAGGGAGCATTTCCAACAGCTTTGTGCACTGCCCGACGGCCTTGGAAACACGCTGCGCATCCACCAGCACAAAGCATTGCAGATCCAGATAAACCAGGATGCCTCTTGGTTTTCCCGCTGTGCCATTTGCTGCGAGGCAATGCAGATAGGTGCGCAGTTGTGTGATGTGCGCCTGTTCCCTCTGGCCGCTTTTATATTCCAATACCAGCGGTCCCCAGGGTTCGTTGACCAATAAATCCACACGGAGGAGCCGGCCTGAACTCTCCATTAGTTCCTGTTCTGGCCAGCCATCACGCAGCCAGTGCGGCGTTTCTGGTTGAGAGGCAAACCAGTGCAGTGCAGTGAAAAGCGAGCCCCGCAGCTCGGTTGTTTCTGGTACGGGAATGGCAAAATGGTCCAGACCGAAATTGAGGGCAGCCAGTGCGTCAGCTTCGGGCTTGCCGGTGCAATGCAGATGCTCAAGGCAAAGATGCAGCAGACTGCCCCGGTCTTCGGGCCGGAAGGCAAAGCCCGAGAGAGGATTGCGGAATATTTTCAGCTGGGGCAGCCATTGCATGGGGCGCCAGTTCTGCGGATATACGTTCTGTATGTATTGTATATCGTGAGAAGCAGGGATGTTATCTGTGGAGGTACACCTTGTGTCCCTAGACCGATTCCCCAGAGTGTAGGGTGGCCTCAGGCCGGCTTCGGTCATGAGCAGATCCAGCGCATCAACCGTTGTTCCCTGTTTTCCTGAGGATATGGTGCGGAAAATAAACAGAGCATCCCGTGCACGGGTGAAGGCCACATAGAGCATGTGCATGTTTTCGCGGCATTGACGCGCCAGTTCATTGTAATACGGCACCCCGAGGTGCTTTCTGTTGGCAGCGGCGAACTGCAGACCATCACGCTCCACAAGTATGGGGCTGCCATCCACTCTGGCACTAAAGTCTGTCCATGGCAGGATGACTACTGATGCTTCCAGCCCCTTGGATTTGTGGATTGTCATGATGCGTACAGCATTCATGTTCTCGGGCATGGGCACTTTTTCTTCGCCACCTTTAGCACGCCAATGCTCTAAAAAGGTCGGCAGTGTAGCCAAACCCTTTTCTTCAGAACTGTACAGCACTTCCATGAAGCGTCGCAAAAAACTGTCTGCCTCTGGAAAACGCAGGGCAGCATCCAAGCGCTTATACCATTCAAGCGTAATATCATAGGGTGTCATCAAGCCGGAGCTGTTAAAAAAAGGTGCCAGTAATTGTTGCCACACTCTGGGCCAACACTCCTGAAAACGCAGGAAAAGTGGCCTTTTCCCCGGAACGGCAGCCCATGCCTCCAGGTTTTCATCACCGAGTTCCCGCGCTTCTGGGTGCCCACGAAAAAGATCACCCAGAATGACAGTCAAAAAGGCAATGTCATCATCAGGAGTATCCAGAAATGAAAGCAGGGCCACAGTCTGCAGTATCAGGGGGTGTGTTGCCAGTAACAGGCTGTTTTCGGTGATAACAGGTATTCCCTCGCGGCTCAGTCTGTCTGCCGTGATTGACGCCTTCTTGTTGCTGCGTACAAGAATCAGTATGTCGGACCAGATGTGATTGGGGGCAATATCCTGGTGAAGCAATGCAGCCAGGCGATCCAGCACCTTCTCGGTGAGAGAGTCCGTGTCAGGGGCATGTACCGTCTCAACCTGCACCAGCCCTCCCTCCTTGGCGTCTGGTGGGCAGAGCTGTTCCGTGTCTGTGAAGGCGTGAGCCAGTTTTGCCGCTGAGGCAGCACATAGTTCTGAAGGGGCATCGGAAGGCAGCAGGGCAGCCATGATTTTTTGTGCGGTGTCAGGTTGTCCCAACGGGGTAAAGATACTGTTGTTGTGACGTACAATTTCACGGCGGCTGCGCCAGTTACAGGGCAGGTTGTCGCGTTGTCCATCAGGGGCGAGAGCCGTCAGCCCCGGCTCATCAAATACCGTATCAAAAAGTTCTGGTTCTCCGCCGCGCCAGCCATAGATGGATTGTTTGATGTCTCCTACCCAGGTCAAGGAACCACCTCGCGAAAGGGCTTCTTCCACCAGTGGGCGCATGGCTTCCCATTGTTCGCGGCTGGTATCCTGAAATTCATCCACTAAAAAATGGGTCAGACGTGTGCCCAGACGACAGAGCGCATCCGGAACGCCACGTTTGCCCTCCAGCACCTGCTGTGCCATGTGCGGGATAAGCAGGCCTGGAAGATACCCTTCCTCCCGCAGATTGTGCAGAAATGCCTTTGCAAGCGTGTGTGCCAGGGCGAGTACCGGATAAAGGCTCAGGGCCTGGCGCAGTACAGGCGCGTCTTGTGAAAAACGTCTTCCTGCCCGAATGAAAGCTTCAAAGGCATTTTGTACGTCGTTGTCCACAGGAGGCTTCTTGAGAAAGAAGGCAGAAGCTTGGGACTTCGTGAGGAGCGCAGAGCTTTTGGCTTTTCCTGCGGCTATGGCAGTGAACAACGATTGCGCATTGTTGTTGAAAGAGAGGCCGTGTGCATGGGCCACCAGCTGGAAGGTTTTTGCGCAGGAGCTGGCCTCTTGCTGCAAAGCGTTCAAACGTGACCGTAAGACTTCTTCAGAGGCTACATTGGCAAAGCGGTCGAGCAGGGCATCGTCGAGCAAAGGACGTAGCTGTGTGAGCAGTTTTTCACCGGCAAGAAAACCCGTATTGTTTTCGCGTGTGGCCAAGGCTCGGCAGACTGCGCGTAGCATATCCCGTACGGCGGGATCACCCTGCCAGGCTTGTTCCAGAAGAATATCGAGATAGGGGGCCAGCGCTTCCTCGCTTGTGAACACGGGCTGAAAATCGGGATGCAGTTCAAGTTCCAGCGCTGCAGTGCGCACAATGAGGTGCAGAAGGCTGTCTATGGTGCGGATGTTCAGTGAGCTCATGTCACGCATGATAACGTCTATCCAGCGTGCAGCCACTTCAGCTGATATGTGAAATTCGGAATGGGTATCGCCAAGGGCGATACGTTTGAGATGCTGGATGACGCGCTGGCGCATTTCTGCCGCTGCTGCATTGGTAAATGTTACGGCAAGAATCTCTCCCCAGCTTTCATGGTCAGGTGGCAGAAGGGCGCAGGCAATGCCCCCCCGTCCCGGGGAGGCATTGCAATGCGCCAATCGCTGGAGAAAGCAGCGCGTCAGTTCAAAGGTTTTGCCGGCGCCGGCGGATGCCCGTACCTGGCGAAAGTGGCTCATGGTTGTTCTGGAGGCAGCATGCCCTTGAGCATGCCCTGACCCGTGGATTCCAGGACAGCCCGCCATAAGTCGGAATTGATGTTGAGTCTGCGGCGTCTGCGTGTGACGAGTTCCAGTGGCAGGTGAACATAGCGGTCTTGGATTTTGGCGACCACCATGTCGGTGCGGCCGGCCATGGCGGCATGCACGGCGTATTGCCCCAAAAAGCCGCAGTATACCTTGTCATTGGCACTGGCCGGTATGGAGCGGATGATATAGCTGGGATCAATATATTTGACAGAATGCGCCATGCCGCGTTTCTTCAGGTAGTCTGCAATGGCCTTGCGCAGCAGGTCGGAAACATCTCCCAGCACGGGATTGCCCGAGGCATCCTCGCCGGCATTGCGCTGCATGAGATGCTGCCCGGCGCCTTCAGCCGCTACAATAACAGCGTGGCCACGCGTTTTTAGACGTTCCTCAAGGGCGGGAAGAAGACCGCCTTCACCTTCCAGGGTGAACGGGGCTTCGGGAATGAGCACAAAATTCACATCCTTCAGGGCCAGCGTGGCCCGTGCGGCTATGAAGCCCGATTCCCGTCCCATAAGCTTGACAAGGCCAATACCGTTGGGTGTGCCGCAGGCTTCAGTATGAGCGCATTCGATGGCCTCTGTGGCTTTGAATACGGCAGTTTCAAAGCCGAAAGACTGCGGGATGAAGTTGATGTCATTATCAATGGTTTTGGGAATGCCGATAACGGCAATCTTGAGATTGCGCGTACACACTTCAGCATGGATGGCACGTGCCGCCTTCATGGTGCCATCACCGCCGATGATGAAAAGGGCATTTACATTGCTGCGCTCCAGGGTGTCTACTATTTCCTCCGGGGCCTGCGGGCCTCGTGAGGAACCGAGCATCGTGCCGCCGAAGCGGTGGATATCGGCCACGAGAGCAGGTGTCAGTTCGTAGAGCCTGTGCCTGTACTTGGGAATGAACCCTTCCAGACCATAGGGAATGCCCAGCACCGAAGGAACATGGTAGGCGTGATACGCCTCCATGACTATGGCACGGATGACATCATTGAGGCCGGGGCACAGGCCACCGCAGGTGACAATGGCGCATTTTGCCCTGCTGGGATCAAAATAGAGTTTTTTGCGGGGGCCGGCGGCTTCAAGCGCAAGACTAAATGGATCGGTGGCTTCTTCTGTGAGGTCTTCATCCACCATTACCTGTATGGTTTTGTCATCTTCCCACGTTCTGTAGGGTAGGGTTGACTCGAGTTTGCACGGCCCTAGAGTGTGTATCTGCGTTTGCAGGGTGCTCTGCTCTTCCATGTGCATCTCCTATGCATTTTGTTCAGCAGTAGTGGTTCGCATAGCCTCAATCGCCAGGGTTAAAAAGTCGTCGAGCTCCAGTCCGGCTTGAGTACACTGGTGGATATTTTCCCTGCTTACGTTTGCGGCAAAGGCCTTGTCCTTCATTTTTTTCTTGATGCTCTTGGGCGTCATGCCTTCAAGCCCCGTGGGGCGCATGAGTGCGGCAGCTGCAATAAGTCCGGTGACAGTTTCGCCGCAGCGCAGGGCAAAATCAAAACGGGTTGCAGGCGTTGTCCCATTGAGTTCGGCATTGTGCGCGCGTATGGCATTGATCGCCTCTTCTGGCAACTGGCCGCTCAGCATATTGGCTGTTTCCAGGCCATGAAGCTGCGGTTGTTGCGACGTAGACGGGTAATCGAGGTCGTGTAGAAGGCCGGTGAGCCCCCAGATGTCTTCATCTTCACCAAAATGACGGGCGAGCGCACGCATAACAGCTTCAGATGCGAGTGCGTGCTGCATGAGAGAAGTGGAAGTGCCTTGTTCGGCCAAAAGGGACAAAGCTGCTGTTCGTTGTATCATGGTGTGTACTCCTTTGCGTAAAGGCAATGGTAAAACAGGGCTCATGGCAAAGCAAGTTCTGCTGTTCAATACCATGCGGGATACGGACGTGAACAGTTCCATCGCCTTTCATAAGGAGGTGATTGTATATCTATGGCTGGCGCATCGCAGATTTGCAACGCCTGGAATTACAAGAGATGCATTATGTGTTCCCAGTGCTGCCATAGCCGCCATCCCCGCGCTCGCTTTCAGGGAGCTGATCAACTTCCACGAATGAAGCAGTGAACACAGGGGCGAGTATTCCTTGAGCGATGCGTTCGCCTTTGTTTACGGTAAAGGCGGTGTCGCTGAGATTACGGACGACGATGCCTACTTCTCCCCGATAGCCTGAATCAATGGTGCCTGGGGCATTGGGAATGATCAGAGGGGTTTTCAGCCCCGTGCTGGAGCGCAGGCGCACCTGCATTTCAAAACCCTCGGGGATGGCAAAGGCCAGGCCAGTAGGCAAAATCGCTGTAGAACGGGGAGGTATGGTTATGGTGCGGGTGGTGTAGAGGTCAAAACCGGCGTCTCCGTGTTTTTTATACGCGGGAATGATGGCAGCAGGATCGAGTTTCTTGATTTGAATGGCTTGTCTAAGTCCCGTGCCCCACCGCTTGTCAGGCAATCTTTCTGCGCGATTGTCATTATTGGCAGCATCGCCGCAGGGCGCTTGCGCATGTCTTGTCATCTGCTCGTTTACCCTTTGCACCATAAACTATGATTTTCTCGTGATAGAGGGGAGGGCATGCTGTTGCGCCCAGTCAAAAATTGGCCGGTGTTTCATAAGCGGCCTCGGCAAATTCACGCAAAGCAGCCAGACTATCTTCAGCTTCCTGAGGTGGCAGCGTATGCAGGGCAAAACCGGCATGCACGATGACATAGTCGCCGACTTTAGGCGGTTCTGGCAAGAGCATGACCGAAGCCGTGAGAAAGGTATTACTGTTGCCCACACGAACACGGGCCATGCCCGCTTCTTGTAATTCTTCAATCCTAGCTGGTATGGCGAGACACATCGCGTCGAGAACCTCCTGAATGATATTGCGTCGTATGCATCCAACCTATAGGACGGTTGAGAAATTGGCAAGATGCTGTCCTTTCTGTGCAGGTAACTGCCTTGTTGCGTGGTCTTTCATTCCTGCTAGCTCGTATGACAGCCGCCATTGAAAACAAAGGGGCGAAACCTTCTGGCTTCGCCCCTGCGTGTGCTTGACAGATTATATCGGTTACCGCTGTTTATTGTTTTTCTTTTCAGGGTAGAGCACAAAATTCCAGTACAGCACATAAACGGGCAATACGATAAACATCATTACATATGCCCAGCTCTTGGTATAGAGAAAGTACTGGTAAAAGGTATCAAATTCCATGGCGATCTCCAGTGGCGTAATGGCCTAGTGCCCGTCTCGGAAGTTGGGATGCTCATATAATATCGGCATGTTGTAGACCACAAAACGGTAGACAGTGATAATCATGGTCACTACAAACATGGAGATGCAAATTTCCCATATACTTGGGAAGTAGCGTTCCGCAGACGGCAAGGTATAGTTGAAAGCGATCATGCAAACTGTAAAACGGTTCAGAACAATGCCGATGACAGCATTGACAGCGCCGAGGCGACAGAATGTCAGGCTGCGATCCCGTGCACCCTTTGCATAGAGCAGGGCAGGCAAGAGAATAAAGCCAAACATTTCAACAAGCCACCAGACCCCGTAGCCCGTGAATACATAGGGCAGGTTTGCCTGAACCAGCATGTCAATGAGCTTGAGCATAAAATAGGCAAAAAGGATGAACGAGGCTGCACGGGCAAACGCGAAAGAAACTTCGTTCGCTTCACGCAGATGTGTTTTGTCCATGTAGTGATGCACACCCTTGTGCGCCAGCATGCCTTCAAAAATAACCATGGAGGCGCCTGCCACCATGGAACTCACAAAGAAAAACATGGGGATAAAGGGTGAATACCACAGGGGGTGCAGCTTGCCGGGAGTGATGAGATACAGAGAACCCAGTGAAGACTGGTGCAACGTAGATAACGTTACGCCAAAGATGGTCAGAGGGATGGTGCACATCACGAGCACCTTGCGCCACTTGATGAGCCAGGGGAAACGGCAGGAGAGCCATTCCAGCGGGGCAATGGAAAACTCGATGAAGAGCACTGTGAGATAGGTGGCTACACACAAACCCACTTCAAAGAGCACCGATGTTGTGCCCGGGAAAAAGAACATGAAAGGCAAACGCAGCGGGTGGCCCAGATCGTAGAGCAGGGCGATGACCACAAATGCATAGCCCAGAAAAGCCGTAAGCACGGCTGGACGGCATGCCGAGTGAAAGTGTTTTTGCCCCATGATGTAGCAGGCCACAGTGGTGAAATAACCGCCAGCTGCCAGACATACACCGCAAAGCAGATCAAAGCCGATCCACAGGCCCCAGGGCTGGTTGTCATCAAGATTGGCGACGGCCCCGATGCCCATAGTAAAGCGGATAATCGTGATGACCAGCCCCACAGCCAGAATGATGCCGGAAATAATGTTGCCAGGTGTGGGAGTAAAGAATTCGCTGATATTGAACAGCTTGTCCCTGGTGGGAATTACGATGCTGTGCTCTGCCATTTACTTATCCTCCCCGTGCTCCGCAACGTTGGCCGCTTCTCTGGCTTGGAGTGCTTCCGTCATGGCGCGGCGGGCCGTGTCGGCGGCGCCGGGGCCCTGCGTTTCTTCAATTTTGCGCACGGCCGCATCAACTGCGGCAGCAAGATCATTCTTCGTCGCCTCAATGTGCGCTTCCTTCTCGGCCTTGTAGCGCGCTTCCCTGCGTTTGGAAATGGCATAGGCACCGCCAAAGAGTACGGGCCAGAATGCCACAATCATGGGCACAGCACCCAGGGCCCCATACGTCAGTTCACCCATGGGCTGTGAACCCAAATGCCTGTCAAGGCCAAGTTGGGCAAACTCGTCTTCATGTGGCTTTGTTTCTTTTGGGGCGTCTTTTGTGTCAGCAGGCAGCGGCGCCGGGGCTGCAGGCGCCAGAACCATCCAGGCGGTGCCGCCGGCATCGTGTTCCCCGTAGACATAATTGACGTATTTCCCAGGATTTTCCGCAATGCGGGCACGGGCAAGATTCAGCAGATCGCTGCGCCGGCCAAATGTCAGGGCATCCATGGGGCAGGCTTCCACACAGCCGGGAAGCTTGCCTTCCTTGAGCCGGGGTTCACAGAAAGTGCATTTTTGTACCAGGGGATCAAAGGCTTCATCATACTGGAAGCCAGGCACATAGAAGGGGCAAGCCACCATGCAGTACCGGCATCCAACGCACTGAGAGCCGTCATACGTCACACTGCCGTCGGGCTGCTTTTGAAAACATTTGGCAAAACATGCAGAGGCACATGCCGGGTCATTGCAATGGAAGCATTGCAACTTACGGAAAACATCCTTGCCATTAACCTGATATTTGTTGACTACCGTCCAGACATAAGCAGAAGTACGGCGTTTGGTATGCGTCACCGTTGTATCGGCGAAAGGTTTTTCAGGTTTGGGCAGCTTGTTGACAATATTGCAGGCTTCCTCGCAACGACGGCAGCCAATGCAACGCGTGGTGTCGTGCAGTACACCGTAACTGTTGGGATAATAGGGGAAGGTATGTACGCCGGCCTTGGCCACCTTTGCAGTGCCCAGTGCCGAAATCACGCCCGCGCTTCCCATAAAGGTCAGGAATTTTCTGCGATTCATATGCGTTTCTCCGTGCAGTTCGGTGCCCTATGGGCGAGCCTTATGGCAGGTGGTGCAGTCGGTATTCTTGGGACGTCCCACTTGCATACCCTTGTGACAGCCCATGCACTGCAAATGATAGGCTGCTTTAAGATTGGGCCTGTCAGGATGCTCACTGTCTATGTTTTTCGTGTGGCAGCTACCGCACTTGGGCGGGGTGGCCGACAGCGGGCTGTGGTGGTGGCATGTGGCACACAGAATTTCAGGCCGGTTATGGAAGGCTCCGGCCAGCTTGTCGCCGCGAATGCCTTCCATCAATGAGGAAACGTGGCGACGATGCGTGAAGTTGCTGGGCTGATATTTTTTGGCAAGAGCGTCAATGGAAACCTTGTAGGGACCATCCATAGGCGTAAGCATGCGGCTGAACTTCTGTGCCTGTACAGTCTCGGCCGCCAATATCTCATTCTGTTCACGTGAGAGCGTGCCGTCGATGCCTGCTTTGCGCTGCTGTTCCGTCATGGAAGATGTTACATTGTGGCAGGTGGCACACCAAGCCGTATCACGCTTGGAGGTAACAATGCTGTGGCACCCTGCACATTCTCGGCGTGCCTTTGTTTGCTGCTCATGGCAACTCACACAGCTGGTAGGGGTTTGCCCTTTGCGCCCTTGAATGCTGGTGGCATGCATGGCGCGTTCCAGCGTTATAAATTTGCCTTCGGCCTTCCCCTCAACAGTATGGCAGGTGCTACATGCCACAGGATCGCCCGTGTGGTGGCATGTTTCGCATTTGTCCACGGCCTTTTCATGATTGAGGTGGTTGAAGACCGTAGGGGCCATGGCCGAGCCCTTGGGATTGGGTTTGGCGCTTACCGGAAACATGACAATGGCCGATGGCGCGCCGCTGTCTGTAGCCACCAGGGTTGCGGCAATGGCCGAACCTGTTCCGGGCGCCGTCAGACATGCCGCGCCAGCCAGGACCATAGCCGCCAGCAGAAGCAGTACAGTGCCGTTCCTCATGTGTTAGTCCTTTTGCAATCAGACATTACCCCAATGCCGACCGTCTTCCTGGCGGCAGGCTTCCTCCGGTTCAGATTACGCCTGAACCGAATACATAGATACTGAAAAATATCCCAGAAAGTCCATCTCGTCAATGTGGTTCTCTGCTTGTCTGTGATATATATGCTGTTTGTTCCAACAATTACGGCATGTCTGGCAAGGGCGCCGGCAATTATGGCTTGCGCATGGCGTTCCAGAAATCCCGAGCTGCTGCCACTGCCCCCTTAATGTCTTCAGGCGGTAGGCGAACGGCTTCTGGTCTTGCGTGAAACCATGTGATCTGGCGTTTGGCATAGGCTCGGGTATTGTGCAGCCATTGGCGACGGCAGTCGTCAAAGCTGAGATGTCCTGTCAGGCAGGCCAGCGCTTCGGCACAGCCAATGCCCGACCAGCCTGGTGCATTGGGATCATCGCAGTGCTTTAGAGCATTTCTGGCTTCATCCATGGCTCCGCAAGCAAGCATGTTATTCAGGCGATGCGCCAGGCGTGGTTCCAGCCAGTGCAGAGGAGCGTCCAGCATGAGCAGTGGTCCGGTACACAAAGGCTTGGCCGCGGCATTGTTATGCCACCAGCTCAAGGGACGGCCTGTGCCTGAAAAAACCTCCAGTGCGCGGATGATGCGTTGACGGTCATTGGGGTGGATGCGGGCAGCATATGCAGGGTCGATGTGGGCAAGCTCTGCATGCAGTTGCGGCGCACCTTCCTCCTCCATGCGCACAGTAAGTTTGGCAGTCACTGCGGGGGCGATGGATGGAATGGCCGCCATGCCATGCAACAGCGCGTGGAAGTAGAGCCCCGTGCCTCCTACCAGCACGGGCGTTTTCCCTCTGGCAAGGATATGGCGCACGGTATCGCATGCTGCATCTGCCCAGCGTCCCGCGCTGATTTTTTGTCTGCAGGGCAAAAAACCGTACAAATGGTGCGGGCAGTGTGCCTGTTCCTGGCTCGTGGGCTGGGCGGTGATACAGGGAAAGTCAGCATACACCTGACGGGAGTCGGCGTTCACCACTTCGCCGTGCAATGCGTCTGCTATCGCAAGGGCGGTGGCTGTTTTGCCTGATCCTGTGGGGCCGGCAAGGCAGATAACAGGCAGTGGTGGGGTACAGGAGGGGCTGGTCACGTGAGGCGGAATCCGTTGAACGGTGGGGCCAGGCAGGGCGTGCCCTGACGCACCTCGCCCTTGAGGTATTTTTCTTCCAGGGCCAAACGCACATTTTCTGGTACGAGGCCCGTGATGTCTGCCCCTTGACTGGCTGCAGCCTTGACCATGGTGGAGCTGATGAAAAGCCACTGGTAGTCAGTCATGAGAAAGACGGTTTGGATGTGTCGTTCGAGCCGCCTGTTCATAAGCGCCAGCTGAAATTCATACTCAAAATCAGAAACGGCCCGCAGCCCTCGTAGCAGTGCGCAGGCCCCGCGTTGCGCGGCGTATTCCACAGTCAGACCCGTGAAAGGTTCCACCACGACTCCGGGGTCTGCCTGCAGAGCCTCACGGGCCATGAGCACACGTTCATTCTGCGTGAAGAGGGGATGCTTGGGGGTATTGTCTGCCACTGCCACAATGATCTGGTCAAAGACTTGGCAACCGCGTTTAATGAGGCTTACATGTCCGTTGGTCAGTGGATCAAACGTGCCGGGATAGAGGGCGATTTTCATGGCTGTTTCCAGATGAGCACACGCGTCTGGCCAAAGAGGCGGTCGACCTCAAGCTGCCATTGGGAACAAACCGTCAGACGCGCATTTTTTTCAATTTCTGCGGTCACAAAGGCACCCGGAGCAAGCCACTGGTGCTGGGTAAGCATCTCCAGTGCCGGTTGTGCGAGATTTTTGCCATAGGGTGGATCCATGAAGACAAGCGTATAGGGTACAGCCGGGGGATTTCTGAGTAAGCGCAGTGCATCCCCTTCCCATAGACGGGCTATGCCCTGCAGTTCCAGTTTTTCAATGTTGTCTCGAAGACAACGTAGCGCCTGTGGGGCATTTTCAACCAACAGGGCGTCTTGTGCGCCACGGCTTATGGCTTCAAAAGCCAGACTGCCGGTGCCGGCAAAGAGATCCAGAACGTGTATATTGGGCCAGTCTATTCCCCGTGCATCAAGCATGGAGAAGAGGGCTTCGCGTGTTTTGCCCATGGCCGGACGATAGCCCTCGCCCTCGGCAGTTTTCAGGCTGCGTCCGCCCAGATATCCGGCAATGATACGCATGGCCTTTTATGTCCGTGAAAGCAGGCGGGTCAGGGCGTAGTCAAGCTTCTCCAGTGCGTCCTGCAGGTCTGTCTGCTCTACCCAGGGGCGTTGCTGGACATCGGAAATCTTGCCCTTGAACATGTCCCACTTTCGCTCCACTTCGCTGGTGAGGAAATCCCAGTTGACACGGGGGTGAGCTTCCGCGTCGTGGCGCACTGTGGCAGGTTCCCGTCCCTGGCCTTCCAGCACCAGTTCTTCCAGATAACCTGCAATATGCGGGCGTGTGCCGAAGCGTTGCTGTATGAGGTTTGCAAGCGTTGCCTGCGCACCAGCTTCGCCGTGGGTCAGCACCACCTGCACATGTTTGTCAAGAAGGGGTTCGATCCAGTTGAGAAGCTGGCTTTGGCCTGCATGGCCGGAAAACCCGTTGATGGTGAAGATGCGTGCGGCAACTTCCATGTCTTCACCAAACAGGGTGATTTTTTTTGCTTTTTCCACAAGCTTGCGCCCCGGTGTCCCAACGCCCTGATAGCCCACGAAAACAATGCTGACCCCGGGTTTCCATATATTGTGCCGCAGATGGTGCCGTACGCGACCGGCATTGCACATGCCGCTCGCGGAGATGATGATGGCAGGTCCCTTGTAGTCATTGATGGATTGTGACTCTTCGGTGGAAAGGGTATAGCGCAGATTGGGCAGCTCAAAGGGGTTATCGCCCCCCGTAAGAGACTGGAGCGCCTGTCTGTCGAACAGTTCCTGATTGCGTTCGAAAACTTCCGTTGCTCTGATGGCCAGAGGGCTGTCTACAAAGACGGGCATGTCATCGGGCAGATTTCCCCGTCGTGCCAGTAGATGCAAACAGTAAAGCACCTCCTGTGTACGTTCTACTGCGAAGGCCGGAATGATGACCTTCTCTCCCTTGGCATGACTGTAGTCTATGGCTTCGGACAGTTCCTCCACACTGCGGTCTTCGTCCTTGTGATCGCGGTCGCCGTATGTGGATTCCATAAAAATAAAGTCAGCATGTGGGGGTGTCTCCGGGTCGCGTACGATAAGCGATTGGGGGCGCCCTATATCCCCGGAGAAAACAATGGCAGTAGTTTTACCTTCTTCCTCTGCTTCCACTCTGATGGTTCCTGAGCCGAGAATGTGACCGGCATCATAATAGGTAATGTGGATGCCAGGCGCCGGCTCGAATGCCGTATGGTAGTCCACAGTGTGGAACAGGCCGACAGCCTTGTGCGCATCATCCACAACATAGAGTGGGGCAGGCGGATTCTTGAGCCCGCGCCGTAGGAATTTCTTGGCTTCCCACGCGGCTTCCATTTCCTGAATGTGGGCACTATCCTGCAGCATGAGTTCCAGCAGGTCTCCCGTTGCCTTGGTGCAGTAAATGGGGCCGGAAAAACCCTCCTTGGCCATCTTGGGCAACAGGCCGGAGTGATCCATATGCGCGTGGGTAATCAGAATGAAATCAATGTCCCTGGGGCGATAGAGCTCACTTCGGTTGCGCTCTTCAATGGCTTTATTGCCCTGGTGCATGCCGCAGTCCACGCAAAAGCGCTGACCGCATGCCTCAATCATATAACAAGAACCTGTCACAGTCTGCGCTGCGCCCAGAAACTGTACCTTCATTCCTTCCTCCGGTGGAGATGGCAGTTCAGTGAAAGCGCACAAGAATGCTGCAAAGTCATCTCCGTGTTTTTAGCGTCCTGTTCATTTAGCCGCAAGCCAAACACGGCGTCAAGTCAGAGACTATTGCGGCGCAGAAAGTGCAAGGCGAGCTTTGGTCAGTGCTGTGATGCACTGTTCTGTAAGGGTGCGGACCATCGTTTCCACATGCTGTATTTCTTCGGGGGTGATGGCATCATAGTGTATGCCAGCACATACGCAAACAGAACATCCCAGCCTGACAGACACGTTGCGGGCGGCTTCAAGAACGAGAGCGTCCTCCCTGTGACCAGGCAGTATCAGGAGATTATCCCCATTGTTGCTGTGGGGTGAGACCAGCGCTACGGCACCCAAGTGTGCCGAGCCGCCACTGAAAACGAGCAGCACATCGCACCCTTGGCGAACGATGCGCAGGCGTATGCGCAGGCGACCATGGTGGGCTGAAAAAAGCATGCCTATTTCCTTTTGGTCATTTTTGGAATATACTATAAAAATACGTAGTTAATGGCGTCGGGCGGGATCGTGCGCTCTACGCCATGGATAATACGCAGGTAGGACTCCAGTTTCCAGATGATACCTTCCATGTTACGAGATATTACTATTTTCATAGACCGCTTGAACACGGGGACAATGGCCCTGCAGGCTGCCATATTGTTTTCTTGCATGAGCCTCATCCTTGTGTACACATACTTTTTTCGCAAGACCTATCCTGGGTTTGGCCTGATGACCACTGCACAATGTTTGTGGCCCGTCGGCCTGTTTTTTCACTATTTTTTGTTCATGGATCCGGAAATTTCCCTCTTTGTCGGGGACTGTTTGATGACATTGCACGGCGTTTTTATGTATGCCGGGCTGACAGCATTTGGAGGTGTGCGCTGCAGGAGATCTAATACCGTCATTGTCGTTTTATTTCTTCTTTACATGCTTTCCCTGTACTATTTTATATTCATACAGTTCGATGAAAGAATACGCACCTCAATATATTCATTTTCTATGGCTGTTATTGGCGGCTTTATTGCAAGTATCCCTTATGTTCATAAAACGTATAATCGCTATGAACCGCAATTCTCTCTTGTTGTTGTGTATTTTTTAATGATGCTTGCCTTTTGCGCCAGAGGTATTCATTCCGTAGTGGTCGATGATCTTATCATCCAGCATAATGAATTTATTGATAAGTGTCTCTTGATTTCCATTATGGTGGTCGGCCCTATCATGCTTTTTGCCAGTGTCGCCATGACGTCATGCCGCATGGAAGGTGAATTGAATCTTGCGTATAGCGAATTGCAGTATCTTTCACAGACTGACCCACTGACACAGGTTGCCAACAGACGCAAATTTGATGACGCCTATGGGATTGAATGGCGGCGTGCCGCCCGCAATGGCAGTGTTCTGGCTGTAGCTATTTTGGATGTGGATGATTTCAAGCACTACAACGATACCAACGGTCATCAGGCGGGGGATGTCTGCCTGCGTCGAGTGGGAGAAGTGTTGAATCGTTGTGTATCCCGGGCAGGAGAATTGGTGGCGCGGTATGGCGGCGAGGAATTTGCCATCATTCTGCCCAACCTGGACCGCAGGGCTGCACAGAATGTTGCCGAAAGTGTCAGAAAGTCTGTCGAGGCGTTGCATATTCCCCGTGCCCCTTTTGATCCCGATCATTTTGTGACCGTGAGCATTGGTGTCACCGCACGGCAGGTGCGTTATGACGAATGCAAAGATGCCCTTTTCGGTGAGGCAGACAAGGCTCTGTATCAGGCTAAGGCATCAGGCAAGAATGTTGTGTGTGTTTATCCTTGTGTTGCCGATGCCTGACGTATGCCCTCGGGCAATTCGCTGCCACAGGGCGTGATGGCTGCCGTTCGACGGACGTTATTCACCGTGGTCTGACTGTGAACTGCTTCGATTGCGACAAAAAAGAACCCACCTGAAGGGCGGGCTCTGAAATGCAGTGCCTTTGTTTTCCGCTACTACTTTAGGGGCGGAATGCGCAGCTTCTGGCCGGGATAAATCTTGTCAGGGTGTTTGAGCATGGGACGGTTGGCTTCAAAGATGACGTTGTATTTCGCGCCATTCCCCTTGCCATAGTGTGTTTCGGCAATTTTCCAGAGAGTGTCGCCCTTCTTGACTTCATAGAAGTCGGATTCACCTGAAGGGGTCACCACAGTCACGTCGTCGGTCTTGACGCCGGCAATACCTGCCTTGTTACCCACCTGCAGGACGGCCTTTTCCAGCGTTTCCTGATCCTTGGCAGAGCCCTTGAGCACCACCTGATCGCCCTCGACCTCAACCTGAAGGTCCTTGGTGTCCAGTCCAAGTGCATCCAGATTTTTTTTCAGTTCTGCCGCATTGGCGGCTTTGGTGCCGAAAATTTTGTCGCCGACTTCCTTGATGAAGGTGAAGAGTCCCATAAGCTGTCTCCCTTCGGTTTTTGTTGTTTTGTAGCCAAATTGACTAGCTGCCTTTCCATGTGTTTTATATATAGCTGTTTCTTTGTGTTATCAAGCAGATATGTCATCGGGTTAACGGTGAGCCTGGGAACGATTCTTTGTTTCCACAAGGGAAAAGCGGATACCGCCCTTTATCAGCTGGGCTTCTATGCCCCCTGGTAACTGAAAGCGCTTACTGCCATGCCTTTGGGAAAGGGCAGCATCCAAGGCAAACAGCGTGTGCGCACGGGCCTGCCCTTTTACCCCGGGGCGTTGCCGGGTACGCAAGTGACGTATGGCATGCATATAGAGGCGCAGGCGCACTGCTGGCAGCACGTGCTGAAGAAGTTCCGCAGGCAGCAGGAGCCCATCGGCCTCTTCCTGCCAGGGGCAATCGGCAAGTATTGCGTCCAGCTGGGTATTCCAGTAGTCCGCATCCAGCCGGGCCAACTGCCACAAACTGTTCAGCGAGCGATCCAAAGCTGGATTTTCCGCCCGTAACAGTGGAAGCACGGCATGGCGCAGGCGATTGCGTCGGAAGTGCAGGTCTGCATTGCTGCTGTCTTCCCGCCAGTCGATATGGCATTCTTTGAGCAGCCTTCGCAGCTCTGCAGGATCGGCAAAGAGCAGCGGGCGCAGGATGT
>CAJOMG010000032.1:25757-34049 GCA_905235595.1 uncultured Desulfovibrio sp.
ACCGAGAGCGGGCCAGCCTGTTCCACGTACAAGCCGCAGCAATACATCTTCGCTCACATCTCCGGCATGGTGCCCCAGAGCAATCCATTCTGCCTTATAATGGACTCTTTGCTGTTCCAGCAAGGCGTAACGCAGATGGCGTCCGGCATCCTCGAGGCCCAGCCTGTGTGTGGCAGCATAGTCTCGTACATTGGCCTGGCATATTGTGCAGGGAATATCGAGAGAGATGCAGAGTTGACGTGCGTACAACGCGTCGCTTGCGGCCTCTGGCCGTAAACCGTGATCAACAGTGCATGCGTGCAGGGTCAAGCCCAGGCGGGGTGCCAGTAGATGCATGATGACGGCAAGCGCACATGAGTCTGCACCGCCAGAAACAGCCAATAATAACCGTGCGCCACGCGGCAGGCACAGTACATCCCGGCAGAAGCGCTCTACGGAACGTAATAAACGGTGGGAAGGAGGGGAATAACGCTTGGGCAAGGAAATCTGCATGGGGCTGTCGCGGGTGCTGTGAGGGTACGGGAAGGCTGTTATTGCCAATCAGGCAGGGGTGATATTTTGTTCTGCCAGCAAATTGTCCAGCCAGGTTATCATGTGGTCACGCAGTTGCGGGCTTGCATAATGCACACATGCGCAGCGCAAACGGCTTTTTGCGCGTACCAGCAGTTCCAGCCTGACAGACGTTTCTTCCAACTCAAGGCCCATAACGTGAGGGCCGCAGCTTTCCCTGTGGTCTGCCTGTATGGTAGAGAGCAGATTCGCGGGCACGGGCAGCCAGAACAGGCCATTCAGGCTTGAGGCCAGGCCCATGTCTGTGAGTGTGACGGCCAGCTTGGCTGTATCCTCAAAATGCAGATCGTCGATACCGTACCAGCGCATTAGTGCTCCTTGAGTTCAGTGCAGGTTGTGTCCAGATCAAACATGCGGCGTGCAATGCTGATACGTTGCGTGTTTCCTTCTTGAGCCATGCCACCGTTTTTGAGAAACATGATTGGGGCATGGTTAAGCTTACGCACCAGTGAATGCACCATAGTTTCAAGGGCATCTCGTGTTGCAGCATCCGTCGGGCCAAGTTTTTTCAAGGTTTTTTCAAGCTCTTGCCTGGCCATAGCTTCTCCGCGGTGAATGAGATCCACAATGGTCGGCTGCACGTCAAGGCTTGATAGCCAGGCGGCAAAATAGCGTACTTCCTCATTGATGATATCTGTGGCTTTGACGGCTTCATCGTGGCGTACGGCGAGGTTTTCTTCCACGACTTCCTTGAGGTCGTCAATATCGTACAGGTAGACATTGTCCAGGCTGTTGACGTCGGGGTCAATATCGCGGGGCACAGCTATGTCAATGAAAAACATAGGCCGGTTTTTTCGTGCTTTGAGTATGTTACGGATGTCACGTGCCCTGAGAATGGGTTCCTGCGCTCCAGTGGACGTGATGACGATATCCACATCAAGGAGGTGATCAATGATTTTTTTCATGGGGATGGCACGTCCCTTGAACTGTCGTGCCAGTTCTTCACCTCGCGCAAGTGTGCGATTGGCAACAAGTATTTCTGTAATACCGGCCTGCAAAAGGTGCATGGCGGCCAACTCTGCCATTTCGCCTGCGCCTACGAGCATGGCCTTATGGGTGTGCATGTCTCCAAAAATGCGTTTGGCCAGTTCCACAGCGGCATAGCTGATGGAGACGGCGCTGGATGCAACGGCTGTTTCCGTGCGAACACGTTTGGCCACAGAGAATGCTTTGTGCAGCAGGCGGTTAAGAATGACCCCCGTAGTGTGGCAGCTTACTGCTTTGCGGTAGGCGGCTTTGAGCTGGCCGAGAATTTGCGGTTCCCCTAATACCATGGAATCGAGACTGGATGCTACGGAAAAAAGATGGCGTACGGCTTCCAGATTCTTGTATTCATAGGTATAGGGCTTGAGTTCTGCAGGGGTGGCATTGCGTGCTGTGGACCAGTTTTGCAGCAGTTGTTCGGCCAGGTCTCCTGTGCCGGCAGCCAGAAGTTCAACGCGATTACAGGTTGAGAGGATGATGCTTTCCCGTACTGCTCCCGTACAGGGAACTGCCCAGTGTGCAGCATCGCAGTGTTCGGTCAGGGCAAAGCGTTCACGCACATCGACGCCTGCAGTGCGATGATTGAGCCCTACAAGTATGATATCAGCGTCCATGGCAGTAATCCGGTCAGTGCTTGAGAAATGCGTGGTGGCTTTCCATGAGGGTGTTTACCACAACGACGGAAAAGAGGCAGAGAAGGAAGATACATACGGCAAGTTGGGCCGGTTTGCGTCCTTTCCATCCCCGTGCCAGGCGATTGTGAAAGAGGATGGAAAAGAGCAGCCAGATAATAATGCTGACGACTTCCTTGGGATCACCGGTCATGGTACTGCCAAAGACAGGCTTGGCCCAGACAAGACCGGAGAGAATACCCAAGGTAAAAAGGGGATAGCCCGTGACCACGGCAAATGCGTTGATAGTGTCCAGCATGGACAAGGCGGGCATATCCATCCAGACGCCGGTGACGCTGCGCTTGCTTTTGATGCGATTTTCAAGAAAGAGGAAAAGCCCTCCTGCTGCAAAAGCTAGAGACAGAATGGCCAGACTCAGGAAAAGCGCGCCGACATGCAGCGTGTAAAATGCTGTTGAGAGTAAATTGGGCACCACTATCACGGAGGTAAGGAACGGGGCAGACATGATGAAGAGCATGAGCCCAAGTGGTGCGGCAAAAATGAGTGGGGCTTCTTGACGTAACTTGACCCAGGCAAGGATGCCACACAGTACGATAAACCAGGCCATGAGCTGAAAATAGGCGCCGGCACTCAGCCCATTGGGCAACGCCGTGTGAAAGCCCAGGGCAAGCACAAGTGTTTGGCAGGCAAAGCCCGCCAGAGCGATGCAGCAGCCCCATTTGCGCAGGATGGGACGACGTGTCAGCATCCCGGCGATGCCTGTGGCAACGGCAAGACTATAGAATATGATGGTAATGCCGGTGGATAGTTCAGGCGAGATCATCAAGCAATTCTCCAAGATGGGCATGCAGGGGCGGTGGCAGTGCGTCCCGCAACAGGTGACGGCAGGCCTCAACATCACCTTTTCCCAATAATTCCTGCAGGGGGGAAGCCACGAGAGCACGGAACAGGGCTGTATTGTGCTCCGTATTGTCACCCAAGGCAAGAACCAGGGGGCGCAAACGTCCCATAAACGTCGACATGCGCGATCTCGGTATGAGCCACTGTTCCAATTCGGCTTTCCACTGGCGGGCAAGCGCGGGGCTGGCTCCTCCTGTGGAAAGTGCCGCTGCGAGCGCACCCTGACGCGTTACGGCAGGCACCTGAAAGGTTCCTTGCTCCGGCGTTGTGGCGCTGTTGCACCATATGCCGCGTTCTGCGCACAAGGTGGCAATGCGGGTATTTTCTTGTGGATTGTTTGTGCTGGCAAAGACAATGGCGCACGATTGCAGATCTTCACTGGCAAGGCTGCGGCGTGCGAATTGTATGCGGGGATCCTGCAGCAATGCTGCCGCTTCAGGGCTCGGTTCGGCAATATCCAGGGCCAGCACAGAAGCAGGGCTGCAGACAAGCAATCCGGCCAGTTTGCGTTGCCCTACCGTACCCAGGCCTGCAACCACACAGCGCAGACCGTGTAGTGAGAGGAAAATTGGGTACAACGGCGGGGATGTTTGGGGGCAGTTGTGCATGGCGATTCGCTATTGAACGGTGTGAAGGTATACGTGCCTGGCAGTTGCATCAGCTTTTCGGCCCACAAAAAGCCGCAACGGCATGCCGCTGCGGCTTTTTGTGGGCCGGACACCCGGCAACGTCTGTTGCCGCTGCTTCCTTTCGGACCTGACGGGGTTGGCAGTGCTGCCGCCGTCCGGCTTGACAAGACTATACGAGATAAAGAGATATCTTGTCAATGAAAAGCCCCGTGGTGCAACACCGGCAAAACCGCCGGCAGCAGACAGTGGTAACGCCTTTTACGGGGATTGTTTTATGACAATAACTGTGCTGCATTGCTCATGAGGCGTTCTAATGCACTTTCGGACAGGTTGGCCAGTTTTTGCAGGCGGCAGGCTTCATCCACCGGATCATACAAGGGCCAGTCAGTGCCGAAGAGCAGCCGGTCACGGGGAAAGGTGGTAAGCAGCCTTTGTATGAGCTGCGGTGTGGCAAAAGGCGTGGTGCTGGAGGTATCCATCCACAGATTATCGCGCCAGCGTTGGCCAAAGACGCGCAAGGCATGCGCCCACATGCGGTAACCGCTGAAATGGGCGGCAATGATTTGCAGATGCGGGAAGGCGTCTAATATTGCCGCCAGCTTATAGGGGCAGGAGGGATTGTTTTCAGGACGGGTATGGTCGCCGATGTGGATTTCGAAGATAAAGTCATGTTGTGTGGCTTCAAAGATGGGCAGAAGGCGCGGGTCGTTGAGCCAAAAACCTTGAAAATCCGGGTGTAGCTTAATGCCGCGCAAACCTGCCTTGCGCAGGCGGTTAGCCTCTCTTTCCCAGTCGGCATAGCCTGGATGCAATGTCCCAAAAACTATCACCCTGTCAGGGTATTCTCGCTGCAGGGCAATGGCGTAGTTGTTGGCAGGAATGACCTGGGCCGGCGTGGTCGCTGCACACAAGACGACGCATTGTTGCAGGCCAGCCTTTG
This sequence comes from uncultured Desulfovibrio sp., assembly GCA_905235595.1. GTDB lineage: Bacteria > Desulfobacterota > Desulfovibrionia > Desulfovibrionales > Desulfovibrionaceae > Desulfovibrio. Next base: position 30,413 of record CAJOMG010000032.1, read on the forward strand.
CTTCTCGCTCCAGCAGATGAGAAATGGTGCCATCGCCAGTGCATGTGAGGCAATAGTATTCATTCAGGTGCTCCACAGCTTTGTGGGCGATTTTGGGATGAAAGGCATGGGTATGGATATCTATGAACATGCTTGATTGCTGTTGACCACGTTAATAGGTGAGCCGGCTGACCAGCGACGTATGTTTTCGGCTGTAAGGGCAATAATGTTTTGCCGTGCCCTTGTGGTAGCCCAGGCGATGTGGGGCGTTATCAGGGTATTGGGGGCTGCAAGTAGAGGATTATCGGCACTGGGAGGCTCCATACTCAATACATCTGTGCCGAGCCCGCCAAGGTGTCCTGAGGCAAGGGCTGCAGCAGCGGCGGTTTCGTCAACCAGATCTCCGCGCGCCGTGTTCAGCAAGATGCACCCCTTGCGCATGGTAGAAATAGTATGCGCATTGATGCAGTGTCGTGTGGTATCTGTCAGCGGGCAGTGCAGTGAAATGACGTCAGAGGATTCCAGGAGGCGGGGTAGAGTGGTGAAGGCAAAAGGACTGTATGCAGGCGGATTTTTGGGGGTGCGGCAATACGCGAGCACATTCATGCCAAAAGCATGGGCCAGTTCGCCCATGCGGCGACCTATGGCCCCGAACCCCACAAGGCCGATAGTCAAACCTTCCAGGCAGACAGGTGGTTTCTTCCAGTAGCACCAGCTTCCGCTACGCAGCCAATCGCCCTGTTTTACTGAATCCGTGTGCAAGCTGGTGTGGCGACACAGCTCCAGCAGAAGGGCCATGGCGTGCTGCGCCACATCACTGACGCCATATGCCACAACATTGCACACCGGGATGTGGCGTTCGGCCATCGCTGCAATATCCACAACATTATAGCCGGTGGCGAGCACTCCCACCATGCGCATGTCCGGGAGCTTGTCCAGGTCGCATCGTTGCAGCGGGGTTTTGTTGGTCAGCACAACATCCGCACCGGCAGCATGGTCAGCAAGCTGCGCTTGTGTTGTCGAGGCATGAATCACAGTTTCTCCCAGTGAAGTGATGGGGGACCAGTCCACATCACCGGGGTTGAGCACGGCACCATCGAGAACGGCAATTTTCATGGTATCCTCACAGATGAAAGTATGGGGGAAACGCTACTGATTTTCGCTGTACATAGTGGCGGATGTCAAGAAACAGAATGCCTGCGCGGAAAAAAAAAGCCACCCGAAGGTGGCTCTTCATAGCTGAAAAAGGAAACCTAGTGGGCGATGACGCGGAAATCGTCACGACGGTTTTTGGACCACGCGGCCTCACCGCTGCCCTGTACGGCCGGATTTTCCTTGCCATAGCTGATCATTTCGAGCTGGCTAGGATTGACACCGAGGGTTACCAGATATTCGTAGGAAGCGCGAGCACGGCGTTCGCCAAGGGCGAGGTTGTATTCCTGCGTGCCACGTTCGTCGCAGTTGCCCTCAATACGCACACGAATGCTGGAGAATTTCTTCATCAGATCAGCCTTGGTCTTCAGCATGTTTTTGTATTCGGGCTTGATGTCGAATTTGTCAAAAGCAAAGTAGACTCTCGCATCGGTAATCTGCTCAATGGCAGCACGCATTTCGGGGGTCATACCGTCGTCATAACCAGGTTCGCTCGTGGTTTTTTTGGCGCAGCCAAAACCGGCGGCAAGGGCCATTACCAGCGCGAGAATAAGAGCATAACGTTTCATTGTGTCCTCCTGAACAGCTCATTCTCCAAAATTGATACCTTTCCTTTCGTACACATGGAGTCTTACGACCCGCACGCTCTAAATGGTATCTGTACAATGATTTTTGTCAAGGTGTCGAAGGGGTTTTCAGACGAATTTCATAATATATTTTTCTGTAGAACTTATTTTTTTGCTCCTCCAGGCATGCCCCAGCGTGGAAAATAGGCAGCGCCTCCGGTGGGAACTTGCTTGGCATCCCCGCCGTGCCGTGTGGTTAAATAAATCCCATGCCCTCCCCGTGTAGATGCAAAGGCAATGAAATAACTGTCGGCGCAGAAAGAGGGCTGCTCATCGCTGCCTGGGCCAAAGGTGATCTGCCGTTCCATGCCGGTCATCATATCCTGTACGAAGATGCGATGCCCATATTCCGTCATGCGGCTGTATACGACGAGAGTGCCGTCGGGGGAAAGGTTGGCTTCGGTGTTATATGTGCCATTTTTGCTCACCCGCGTTACAGTGCCTGAGCTTAGGTCTTTCATGAAAATCTGCGGTCCTCCCAGGCGCGAAGAGGTAAAGGCCATCTTGGTGCCGGTCTTATCAAATGTGGGGGATACGTTGATGGAATTGCCGCCTTCAAGAATGCGTTCCTTCTGGAAAACATGGTTCAGCAGATAAATGACAGGATACTTGCCGTTGGAGAGTGCCACGGCCACCTTGTTGTCAGGAGTGAATGCCGGTCCGATGACCACGTTACCGGGAAAGCGTATGCGCTGCACCTTGCCGCTGGCACGATCCCATACGCCCAGTGCGTGAGACTGCTTGTCAATGTGCGAAAAGACGACAAAACGCCCGTCAGGTGACCAGGCTGGCGACATGGATTCCCCAGGCATATTGGTAATCTGCCGCAGATCACGACCGGTGGGTTTCACAAGCCATACGTTTGCGCTCATTTTGCCAGTCTTTTTCACAAAAGCCAGCGTGGAGCGAAAGAAGGAGCCGTCGCCAGTCAGCGCTTCCAGCAGATCGGCGCAAAAGCGATCGGCAACTTCCGGCAGGTCTTTGGATGTGACCTTGGGGTATTCCTTGCCAAACAGGCGGCCACCGGTATTTGTTTCAAACGCACGGATTTGTACGGGGCGGGTGCCGCTGTCCCCCTCGGGCCAGTAGGTAGTCACCACGATATCTGAGCCCGCAAGCTGAAAGCGCTTGAAATCAAGTGTTGGCGGCTCATATCCCTGAAGGACAACGCCGCCCAGGACAGCCTTGGGATCGGTAAGACGCATAAATGGTAAAAAACTCAAATTCTGTTGTACAATTTTTTGCAACGCCGCACCCATGCTGGTGGCTTCGGCTTGCGGTCCCCTGATGGGGGCGGCCAGCGCAAGATTGACGATGTTCTGGCCGGGGCCGTAGATATCCACGCGCATGGCGGCCTGCGCATCACTTGAAAGTACAAGCACGATGCCTAGGGCAAGAAGTAACAGCTGTTTTTTCATCAACAATTCCTTTCTGTTTTGAAAACCTCTGTATGGTTGGCAAAACCTCTGGCTGAGGATTGCAGCATGGGGCAGCCTTTCCTGGTTATGCAGTACCTCAACGCCGTGTCAGCGTAAGAGTGACGTCCAGCTCTCCCTTGATGGCTTGTGGCGGGGGAGGGAGTCTCTCCTTACGACGTATGCCCGAGCGTATTGCCCTGTCAAGATGCACGTCCCCCGAGGAGGAGAGGGTTTGGAAGTGTTCGATTTTGCCCTTGGGGGAAATCTGCAACCGCAGGCGTGCCGTATAGGTACCCAGCGGTGTTTCTTTGGGAATATAGATGGCATCGCACAAGTAAATCTCTGCATTGCGGCGATATTTGTCCGTTGGTGAGCTGACAGCGCTGGCAGGGAGGGGAGGGCTGGTTGCAGCGGACAAGGAGGCGCGTGACGGCGCCATTGCCGCTTGCTGTCCGCTTTTAT